>CAMNGH010000010.1 GCA_946538065.1 uncultured Holosporaceae bacterium | reverse complement strand
TTGATTGTTGTTTTTCGGGTGTGTTATGCATGATATAAAGTGGATCAGAGCAAATGCGGAAGTTTTTGATAAAGCTTTAAAAAACAGAAACTTTCAGCCTATGGCATCAGCGGTTATTGAAATTGATACGAAGAGAAGAGAAGCGATGGGAAAGTTGCAACAAATGCAATCGCGTCGCAATGAATTGGCGTCACTAATAGGTAGAGGCAAGCAAAATCACGATGATGTGAGTGCACTGGAAGAAGAAGCAACGAATATAAAACAGTCGATTCAATTTTTGGAATCTGATGAAGCAAAGTTGACGGAGCAATTAAATAGTACCCTGGCAACTATTCCAAATATTCCATTAGATGATGTTCCTGTCGGAAAAGATGAAACAGAGAACAAATGTGTTCGCATGGTTGGAACACTGCCAACGTTTAATTTCAAGCCAAAAGCTCATTATGAGTTGGGTGAGGCGTTGGGAATGATAGATTTCCAAAATGCTGCCAAATTGTCGGGAAGTCGCTTTACAGTTTTGCGTGGTATGGTTGCAAGAATGGAACGAGCTCTAAAAGATTTCATGTTGGATAACCACACAAAAGAATTCGGATATGAAGAAATAGGAGTTCCGTTTTTGGTGAAGCCTGAGTGTATGTATGGTACGGGACAATTGCCGAAATTCGCAGAAGATTCTTTTGTCACGACAGATGATAGGTGGTTAATTCCGACAGCTGAGGTTCCATTGACGAACTTGGTTAGAGATACAATTATTCCTGCAGAGAAATTGCCTATGAGGGTGACGGCATATTCTGCATGTTTTAGGTCCGAGGCAGGTTCTGCCGGAAAAGATACTCGCGGAATGATAAGGAATCATCAGTTCAGTAAAGTAGAGTTGGTCAGTATCGTTCGTCCTGAAGACGGAGAGAAAGAACTCGAAAGAATGACCAATGTTGCAGAAACGATTTTGAAAAAACTCGGGTTGGCGTACAGGGTTATGATGCTGTCTACGGGAGATATGGGATTTTCTGCCAGGAAGACGTATGATTTGGAAGTCTGGATTCCTAGCGAAAACACATACAGAGAGATTTCTAGCTGTTCCTTGTGCGGTCAATTCCAGGCACGCAGAATGGGCGCACGTTACAAGGACGGGACGACAAAGGATTATGTCGCAACATTGAATGGCTCGGGATTGGCTATTGGGCGTACAATTGTCGCGATTTTGGAAAATTATCAACAGGAAAATGGCAGTGTTATTATTCCTGAGGCGTTAGTGCCTTATATGGGCGGAATAAGGGAGTTGAAAAAGAATGGTCAGTAAATCGTCTTTATCCGGGCTTAGAATTTTAATTGCTAACGATGACAGCATAAATTCTCTGGGAATTAAGGCTCTTGAGCGTATTGCGAATTCGATCACTCCTGATGTTTGGGTCGTCGCTCCTGAAGTGGAACAAAGCGGAAAAGGGTTTTCTGTAACATTCGATTCTATTTTGAGAATAAAAGAAATTTCCCCAAGAAAGTTTTCAGTATCTGGTACACCTGCGGACTGCGTTTTTGTTGCATTAGGCGAGATTCTGAAAGACAAAAAACCGGATTTAATTTTATCGGGAATTAATCACGGAGCTAACGTTGCGGATTTTATTGGTTTATCGGGAACAGTTGGGGCGACGTTTGCGGCTGCTTCCAGAAATATAAAATCAATAGCAGTCAGTCAGCATTTTAGAGAAGGTCAATGTTTAACGAAGTTTCCTTTAGTGGAGCATTATCTTCCTGGAATTATTAAGAAGTTGCTTTCTTTCGATTGGCCAAATCAAGTGTGTATGAACGTGAATTTTCCTGACGCTCCCGTGGGAGAAGTTGGTGGAGTGAGAGTTGCTTCGCAAGGTGAGTTAGATGTCGATTGGAAAGTTTTCAAAAAAACTGACCCTGTCGACCACCCTTATTATTGGTTGCGAGCGACTTATGCGGATAAGAAGAATGATGCAAACTCGGATGTCGTATTGCTGGAAAACAAAAAAATGATAACGATTACTCCGTTACAAAGCAGACATGAATTTTCAGGTTGTATCAATCAGTTGGAGGAGCTGTTTTCATCAAATGTGTAATTTTTATTTAAAGTTCATTTTAATCGGGACAGGTTTGTTGCTGGCGGGATGCGAAAGAACTTCACTTTCTCCTGTGGAGATTAAGATAGATGACGATTCCGGGTATACAAATGTCGATGCCGGTGTTTCGGGCTCAACGCTTATGACTACTCATGTCGTAAGAAATAATGAGACGTTGTTTGATATTGCGTATAAGTACAATATCGATCCGATGAACTTGGCTAAAGTTAACGGTATAGAAGCACCTTATAATGTCAAGAATGGGCAGGTTCTTAAATTGCCGACGGAAGATGTACCCGTCGCAGAAAATGCGGCTCTTAATTACGGCGAGATTGATGCGAAAAAAACAGATAACAGCCAATTAGACAGTGAATTTGCAGAAGTAATGGCTACAACTGGCGGAGTAGCCTCCGGAACTGCTAAAGGTACCGGTGAAATTGGTGTTGGATTTAATGAACAAGCGGCAGCACTGTCTGTTCCTAAAGCTACAAAAACGGCCACAGGCGTTGCGACAGCGAAAAAAGCAAGCGAAACAATTGCCCCGGTAACAGCAAATAATTCGTCGAAATTCATAAAGCCTGTAGACGGGGGAAAAATTATTTCGAAGTTCGGAGATATGCAGGATGGTGTATCAAACGACGGAATCAATATTCAAGTTCCAAAAGGAACTCCTGTTAAAGCTGCTGCGGCCGGAAAGATTATTTATGCCGGCGATAAATTGGAAGAAGAATATGGAAATGTCGTGATAGTTCAACATGATGGCGGAACTATAACTTCGTATGCACACCTTGATAAGATAGCAAAGAAAAACGGTAAAGTCCGTGCTGGTGATGTTATAGGAACGGTCGGAAGTACGGGAGATGTTAAATCACCTCAACTTCACTTCGAAGTTTTGAAGGATAAAAGTCCGGTAAATCCTATGAATTATATAAAAGCACGGTAATTTAGTTTTGGTATTAGGTATTGGAGAAAATTATGACAAATACAACGAGTACAGCAACTCAGCAAGCAACTTGCCCGGTTAATCAAACGGGGTCGTTAATCGGATCGTTAGCGCCGATAGCGTTGATGATTCTGGTGTTTTATTTTTTAATCATGCGTCCGCAGCAAAAGCGTGAAGCAAAAAGGCGCGAATTGATTAATTCCGTTAAAAGAGGCGATAAAGTCGTGACAGCAAGCGGAATAATTGGTGTCGTTCATAAAATAGTGAGTGAGACAGAAGTTTCATTAGAAGTTTCAGAAGGGGTTCGCATTCGCGTTTTAAAAAATGCGATAAGCGAAGTGCTTGATAAATCAGCATGCGTTGAAGAGACAAAAGCTGAAGAAAAAATCACCGAAGCAAAAGTTAATGAAGCTAAGAAAGAAAAAAAGCCTTCAATGCCTGCAGCAAAGAAGAAGAGTTCTATTTCTAAGAAAAAGAGCAAGTAAGGAGACTGTAAATGAATTTTCCTAAATGGAAGGAGATACTTATTGCGTGTGTGTGCGCTTTTGGTATCTTATTTTCTCTGCCGAATATTTTACCGCAGAGTGTGTTAAATAAATTACCTGATTGGATGCCTAACCAAAAAGTTTATCTTGGATTGGATTTGCAGGGAGGTGCGCATCTTTTGCTTGAAGTCGATTTGGAAAGCGTCACAAATGATTATCTGAATCAGGCTTTGGACAGTGCAAGAACTACGTTGCGTAAAGAATCAATTCCTTATGCCGCAAATTTCCCAAAGACTGTAGCAAAAGGTTCAACTGCTGTTGAGTTTGATCTGAAGGATTCTTCAAAGGCCGGAAAAGCAAAAGCCGTGTTGAGCTCAATTGATTCTGATTTTAAAGTAGATATCGTCGGAGCTCATGTGACAATGACTCCTACGGAAAGTGCTTTGCAGAGAAGGAAGTTTGACGCTGTTGACCGTTCTGTCGAAATCGTAAGAAAAAGGGTCGATGAAACGGGAACAAGGGAAGCTAATGTTCAGAGGCAAGGAGATGATCGTATTTTATTGCAGATACCAGGTTTGCAAGATCCATCTCGTGTGAAGGCATTACTTGGACGTACTGCGAAGATGACGTTTAGACTTGTTGATGAAGAAGCTCCGGAAATTCTCGACAAGAAAAAAGCTATCGCTCCTGTCGGAAGTGTATATCTTGAATCGGCGGAAAGTGGAAAGTTTATTGCTGTTAAGAAACAAGTTCTGGTCGGCGGAGAAACTTTGGTTGATGCACGTTTGGGATACGATGAATATAATCGCCCTGAAGTCAGTTTCAAATTTAATAAGCTTGGTGCTAAAAAATTCGGTGAAGCTACGAAAGAAAATGTCGGAAAGAGATTTGCAATCGTTCTCGATAATGAAGTCATAAGCGCGCCGAATATTAATGAGCCTATTACTGGAGGTTCCGGAAGGATTACCGGACAATTTACTGCAGAGAGAGCGCAGGATTTGGCGTTATTGTTGAGGGCCGGTGCGTTACCAGCTCCGCTTAACGTGATAGAGGAAAAAACAGTTGGACCTGATCTTGGTGCTGACTCGATTCGTTCGGGTATATTAGCGACATTACTGTCAGGTTTGTTCGTTTTGGTCTTCATGTTTATGTGGTACTCATCATTCGGTTTGATTGCAGATATCGCTGTTGTCGTAAACTTGATACTGTTAATAGCCGGTTTATCATGTTTGCAAGCTACATTGACATTGCCAGGTATTGCCGGTATCGCATTAACCGTTGGTATGGCTGTTGATGCAAACGTTTTGATTAATGAAAGAATTAAGGAACATTTGCGTCGCGGAGAGAAATGGATTAAAGCGGTTGAAGAAGGCTACAACTTAGCAATGACTTCAATTGTCGATACAAACTTAAATACTATTATTGGTATGTTGTGCTTGTATCAGTTTGGAACGGGACCTGTTAAAGGATTTGCTATTACGACGATTCTCGGAACTGTAATATCGTTCTTTACGTCTACGACTTTAACGAGATATATAGTCTCTACATTAATGAGACTGAAGTATCGTATTTCTATCCCTATGTAAGAGAGGCTTAAGTAAGATGATGCAATTTTATAAGTTAATACCACATGATACTAAGATAAATTTCGTTGCTAAGAGGTGGTATACGTATACTTTTTCAATTGTTATGACGTTGATAAGTATTTTAGCTTTTGTTTTCCATGGATTGAACTTCGGAATAGATTTCCGTGGTGGTTTCGTAATGGAAGTAAGAACACAGCAAGAGGCTAATCTAGGTGAATTGAGAGAAAAATTGACAGCTCTTGATATCGGGGAGGTCTACTTGCAGGAGTTCGGTTCTAACAGAGACGTTCTTATCAGAATACCAAGCTCGGGTGAGTCGCAAGCTGAGCAGAACGCATCGTTGGAAAAAGTGAAGGCTGTTCTCGGTGACAGTGTAGAATACAGAAAGATTGAGAAAATCGGTCCAAAAGTCGGAAAAGAACTTGTTCATGACGCAACTTTGGCAGTTTTGATATCGCTGTGCGCTATTTTACTTTACGTATGGATAAGGTTCGAGTGGCAATTCGCAGTTTGTGGCGTGATAGCTTTGGCACATGACTGTATTATATTGATGGGACTTTATTCGGTAGTTCATTACTTCGAATTTAACGTGAACTCAATTGTCGCTCTGTTAATGACAGCGTGTTACTCGATTCATGATACAGTTGTTATTTTCGATAGAATTCGCGAAGATATGAGGACATATAGGACTCTGACAATTGCAGAGTTACTTAATAAAGCTATTAATGAGACGTTGTCGAGATCAGTTCTTACTTCTATGACGACGATTCTTTCGTTGTTAGCTTTGTGTTTCTTTGGCGGAAAAGTGATATTTGATTTTTGTCTTCCTATTTTATTCGGATTAACTTTCGGAACTTTCTCATCGATTTGTTTGTCTGCTCCGTTACTACTAATAACCGGTATAAGAGTCGACGGAAAAGATCTTGAAGTCGGATTGGATAAGGTGCAATGACGCCTGTTATTGCGATAGACGGTCCTGCGGGAAGCGGAAAAGGAACAATGGCTCGTAAACTGGCGAGCCATTTTGGTTTTGCTTATTTAGATACGGGTATGTTATATCGGACTGTCGCGTATTTGAATTTATCAGCAGAAGCACTGTCTAAGTTATCAGTTGATGCATTGTTGCAGAAAGCAAAAAGTATACCAAATGATGCACTCAGGACGGATGCAGTGAGTGCAATAACATCAGCGATTTCTAAAAAAAACGAAATCAGAGAAATAATGACCAGATTGCAACGAGAGTTCGCCACGCATCCCGGGAAAAAGTACAAGGGGGCGATTCTTGACGGTCGAGATATTGGGACTGTCGTGGTTCCTGATGCCGTGTGCAAGCTGTTTATTACTGCAGATTTGAAGGTCAGAGCGGAAAGACGTTTCAAGATGATTCAGCGGACAAATGCCGATGCAACATTTGAAGAAGTTTATGAAAATTTGAAAGCGAGAGATAATCAGGATAGCACAAGAACGACTTCCCCGATGAAATTCGACGAAAGTTATGAGTTGATTGATACGTCAAAAGAAACAGTAGGCGAATCTTTCTCGCGTATAGTTAAAATTGCGGAAAATGCCTTTGCTAAGGCAGGCATGGATATTCGGATGAATTGAACTTATGGAAAAGCTGAAGGAATCACTCAGACATTTTATTTTAGGAGAGCAGGAAAAGCATTCTCATCGTAGAATTGCAGCAATACTGTTGCTTCTGAATGTGGTTACATCAGCTGCTATAAGTATCTATATTCCGAGCTTGAAGCAAATGGCGATTGATTTGGATACTACAAACGCGCTTATCCAAATGACGATAGTTGCTCATTTAATCGGGGAGTTTTTCGGACGTTTGTTTTGTGGTCCGCTGATAGACACCTATGGAAACAAGAAAATTATAATTCCGAGCCTTATTCTATCTGTCATCGGACATTTCGGATGTATGATAGCAGGTTCATTGCCGTTCTTTATTTGCATGAGATTTATTCAGGCAACGGGCGCAAGCGTTGTATATGTCGTTTCGTTAAGCGTGATTAATGAAACATTTAATGATAAAGAGAAGGGGAGTGCAGTCGGTGTTTTAGAACTGTATCAGCCATTGGCATGGATAATTTCCCCGTTTGTCGGCGCAATCCTTGCAGAAATCGGAAGCTGGCGTCTTTCTTTTCTTGTGCTTATGGCCGTGCAAATTATAGGAATTGCCTTTTTCTGGAGTTATCCTGAACGCAAATGTAAGGGGCGTGAGTGTAAGAAGTTTTCCGTATCAAAATTATTTTTCGATTACAAATCAGTACTTAAAAATTCATTGTTTGTGGTATACGCCTTAATTCCGGGATTTTTCGCGGGTGGATATATGATATTTGCGACAAGCTGTCCCTTTATCTGTTCTAAAATTTTCGGCAATAGTTCGGCAGACATCGCATTGTTTTCCGCTATCCCGTTATTGTTTTACGTTGCGTCTACTTTTGCTTACAGATTTGTTGTTAAAAATATCGGAACAAAAACTTCCAGAAGGATAGGCACGGGAATTTTTATGATTTTCGGAGTATGCATCACTTGGATGATTTTTGATTCTACTCCGTGGACAGCTGGACGTTTGCTCAGTTTGATGTGCCTGCAGTGTATGGGAAGCGCATTCTTGGTGCCTGTATCAGTATTGAAAGCATTACAATCATCGTCTCATGCTGCCAGCGTTGGAGCATCTACAGTGGTAGTATTCCGCAATATCATCATGTCAATTTGCATTACGGTTAGCGCCAAATTCAGCGGAAGCATTACGACCATTATGGCGTGCGTGTTTATGACCGTTGGAACGGTTCTTATGCTCATGGTTACCCGCAAAATCATAAAGATACGTATCAGAAGATTAAGGATGTAAGAAGATAGTTTTCTTACAACTTTCGCAAATCCGCTTTGATGGATTCATAAAAATCTTCGCTTATGTCATTCCAATGAGTGAAGTGTACAATAAACGGTATCGATGACGCGTCAAGCTTTGCTTTGATATTTTCGAGAATTGAAGGTGCTATGCTTCCTTTAATCAATACATCCAAGTCTGAGTTAGCCTGAAACGTGCCTTTAACGCGAGAACCATAAGCAAAAAACTCAATTGAATCATCATTACAATTCTCTTTTAAAATCGTACCTATGGTTTGAAAATACTGCTCTTGCTGAAACTTGTCTTCCAATTTTTGTACCAAAAACGCGCAATCATCTATGAAGGCGGGAATTATTTGCAACAAATCTCGAGATTTTTTAATATCATACTCGTGAACGGTATTATTTCTTTGTTGATAATAATCCTTCCACGCTGTCCACGAACGAATAAAACCGTAACTGTTCATAAGCCGGAAAATATTATTTATTGTCAGATCTGTTTCATCTTTCGCATATTCATTTTTCAAAACTTTGCGCATTAATTTAATTGCTGTTTCAAGTGTATATTCAAATCGCTTAACGCAAGAATCCGCAAAAATGCTTTCCAGATCAGAGACTTGGTTTTCGTCATACTTCGTCTGCGATTCTTGAAGCGTAGATAATGATTCTTTCAAATTTTTTATGTTCATCTCGATTCCTTTCTTTCGAAATGCGATTCTTTCATAAGACATATATATATCACGAAAGAGCAAAAATGGAAAATATAGGGATGAGACTTCACATGTTTGTGTACGTAGCAGTTGAAGTACAAGATTCAACGTGTTTTCCTCAATAACCACAAGGCAGGCAAAGACATAAAAGGGACGAAGGTGAAGTAGTACTGCCAGTCGATGAAGTCTACCAGTATTCCCGATACGGACATGAACGCCAAGCCTCCCATTTCGTAGAACGCCCACAGTAGTGCGTATTGCGCGCCCGTTTTGCAAATCTTATAGAGGAACGCCAGAAAAGACGCCGTAACTCCTCCACCCGTGATTCCTTCGCAAAAGATTAAAACCGTGAGGCATGTCGCATCAGCTCCGTACTTTACCAAAAGCAAGTAGAGGAAAAAGGATAGGGCGTGAATTACTCCCGTGACTATCATGGATTTTGTAACGCCGATTTTTTTTATTATGTATCCGCCGATAAATCCACCGACAATAACTGCCGTTGAACCGAACAGTTGCACAATATGCGCAATTTCAAGTTTTGAAAATCCTATTTCGATGAAAAACGGCTGTGCCATTTTCTGCATCATGAAGTCCGCGGCTTTGTAGAGCATGAGTATCGTAAGTATATTCGTACCGTTGTGTGCTGTCAGAAGCTTTTTAAAAGGAAAAACGATGCTTTCGTAAAACGAGTCCTTGAGAGTATTTGCTTTGCGATGAGGCGTTGTCGGTTCGTTCATACACAAGACGATAGCGGTTAAAACCGCCATGAATAAAGCGGCAGAAAGATACGCGCTTTTCCAATTGAAGAAGTGCGCTATTTGCAGTGTCAGTACCTTTATTGTGATTGTACCTATACGGTGACCGAGACTGACCATATTGGCTGTGTATCCGATATTTTTATCTGATGTGTTTTGAATTTGATACGGATAAAGCACAATGTTTTTACAACCGTCGGCAATGGCGACAAGTGTGGCGCTGGTTATTAATTTCCACAAACTTGTGTTCGGATTGCAAAATGCCATGCAGATAATGCCGATTATCAATACGGTATGACTGACTAAAATCCAGCTTTTTGTTTTTCCGATTTTTTTGGTGATATAAGGAATGTCATAGTTTTCAATAATTGCGCCCCAGAAGAATTTCAGCATGAATGTCGCGTGTAGAAGCGTGCATAAACCGATGACAGAATTTGAAACGCCGGCGTCTTTTAACCAATAATCTAAAATCACTAATGTGAGAGGGAACGACGCTCCATAGGAAAAACCGATAAAATATTTGTTTAAATAGTCTCGCATTTCAGGCTTTTTTCAACAGGGAACGAGAGCTTTTCTTTAGTCAGCAGGAAATACAGAATAGCCAAACTCGGAATGAAAGTTATCGGAACAAACAGGAAGAAATTCGTCCATCCAAGCGCGTCAGCTATTGCTCCGGACAGTGCGCGGCATATCGTCCCGCCGAACTCGTAAAATGCCCACAACAATGCGTATTGTGTTGTCGCGTATGTCTTATTGCACAGACTGTATAAAAACGCGACGAAAGCGGTGGCAATTGCTCCGCCGGTGATGTTTTCCACAAATACCGTAAAGTACAACATGGTGATATTGTATCCGACTTTGGACATTAGTACGTACGCAAAACAGGATAACGCGTGAGCTACGCCTATCATTAGCATTGCTTTTTTCACGCCGTATTTTTTCACGAAATAGCCACCGATTACTCCGCCGATTAGCGACGCGATAGCTCCAAAAACCTGTACGACGTTTGCGATTTCGAGCTTGGAAAATCCGACATCAACATAAAACAGTTTTGCCATTTTTTGAGCCATTTTATCGCCGGCTCTGTATAACACGATAACAGAGATTAACAGTAAACTGTGCTTACGCTTGATGAACATTTTAAACGGACAAACCAAACACTCTAGCAGTGACGCGTTGAGTATTCTCAAGAATTCAAAACGGAAAGACTTGCGTTTTTCGTAAATCTTCACGATTTTTTCAATGCGATTCATTTCATCCGTCGGAACGACGTCTGGTTCTTCTGCATGCAGAACGAAGAATGTGCAAAGGAAAATGGAAAAAGCCATAATTGCGTACGCCGCATTCCAGCTGAGATAGTAGGCCAAATACAACGAAACGCTTTTTGCGAAGAACATACCGCTACGATATCCGAAAATGAACGCTCCTGCTATTGGCCCGAACATTTCCGCTTTTGTTTTATCAATTTGAAATGCGTAAAGGGACATGTCCTGTATACCATCTCCCAAAGTGGCGAGAGATGCGAAGAAAATCAAACTCGTTAAACTCGACTGCGGAGAAGAGCACGCCATGCCCAATAAGCTGATGAACAACAGTAACTGACTTGCAACTGCCCAGCCTCTGCGACGTCCGAGTTTCTTCGATAAGAAAGGAAAATCAGTGCGTTCTATAAAAGGCGCCCACAGAAATTTCAACGTAAACGGCCAATACAGGAACGTGAACAATCCGATAACTGTATTTGAAACTCCCGATTCTTTTAGCCATAAATCCAGAATCGTCAGTCTTAACAAATATGGGATTCCCGCTGAGAACCCCATATACAATCGCGAGCCTATTTCAGGCTTCAAATAAGTTTTCAAGAAATCGCCGCAAACGGCAGTTAATTTCATTGCTCTAATCTACTCATCTTTTTGCGAGTAATCTGATCCAAATACCTTTTTCTCAGTCTCAAAGCATGTGGAGTTACTTCTACTCGCTCATCATCTTGAATATAAGATAATGCTTGCTCTAATGAAATAGCTCTCGGCGGAGATAATTTAATATTATCGTCTTTTCCGGAGGCTCGCATGTTCGTCAGCTGTTTTGTCTTCGTCGGATTGACGTCCAGCTCATTGCCTTTATTGTGTTCGCCGATAATCATACCTTCATACACAGGATCGCCTGGGTTTACAAACAGAGTTCCTCTTTCTTCTAAGAAAAACAGAGCGTACGGAACAGCATTTCCGTTGGCGTTGGACACCAAAACACCTTTTGTTCTGTCCTCAATCGGACCCTTGTACGGCTCATATCCTGAGAATGAACGGTTCATGATACCTGTTCCTCTGGTGTCCGTCAGAAATTCGCTGTGATAACCTATCAAACCGCGAGTCGGTATAGAGAACTTCAATCTCGTTTTTCCCAATCCTGAAGGACGCATATCCAGCAATGCGCCTTTTCTCAAAGTAATTTTTTCGACAATAGCTCCGGTAAATTCATCATCCAAATCGATGTACAACTCTTCCATCGGTTCTAATTTCTGACCTGATTCATCGGTTTTATATAATACATGCGGACGACTTATTGATAGTTCAAATCCTTCACGTCTCATTGTTTCAATCAATATGCCGAGCTGCAACTCACCACGTCCTGCAACCTCAAACGAATCCTGCTCAGATGACCGCTTAACGGAGATCGAAATGTTTCCTTCCGCTTCTTTTTGCAATCTGTCCCAAATCATACGGGAAGTAAGCTTCTTTCCGTCCTGACCTGCCAATGGCGAATCATTTATCGAGAAAATCATCGACAGAGTAGGGGGATCGATAGGTAACGCCTTTAGCGGTTCAGTAACGGAAGTGTCAGCAATGGTATCCGCAACTGTTGCAACTTGCAAACCTGCAATTGCTACAATGTCTCCGCATTGCGCGTGCTCTATAGGAATACGTTTCAATCCTTCATAAGATAGCAGTTTTGTTAATCTCGCTCTTTCCACAATTCCTTTTTCGCCGTGAATCGCGTGAACTGCGTCATTGACATTTGCGCTACCTTTGAGAATTTTTCCCGTTAACACACGTCCCAAATATTGGTCATAATCTAACATGGTCACAAGCATTTGGAATGGAGCATTCTCATCAGCTTCAGGTTCCGGAATGTGCTCCATAATGGTCTCCAATAACGGCGTTAAATCTTTGCGCTCATCATTCAGATTTTTAACCGCCCAACCGTTACGTCCTGACGCGTACAAAATAGGGAAATCGAGTTGTTTTTCATTTGCACCAAGTGCAACGAACAAATCAAAAACTTCATCTATTACTTCGTTAACACGAGCGTCTGGCTTATCTACTTTGTTTATAATTACAATCGGATTCAATCCGAGTGCCAACGCCTTCGTTAACACAAATTTCGTCTGTGGCATAGGACCTTCAGACGCATCAACCAATAACAGCACGCCATCAACCATGCTCAGAATACGCTCAACTTCTCCTCCGAAGTCAGCGTGTCCCGGGGTATCAATAATGTTTAATTTCGTGTCATGCCACATAAAACTTGTGCATTTTGCCAAGATAGTGATGCCTCTTTCTCTTTCGAGGTCATTATAATCCATCGCGCAATTTTCGACTTGCTGATTATCTCTGAACAAACCGCTTTGTTTGAACATAGCGTCGACTAAAGTAGTTTTACCGTGATCGACGTGCGCAATTATGGCAAGGTTTCTGAGTTTCGTAGACAACGTATTCGCTCCAATATTTAAAGTACAGTATCCTACCACAAAATATAGTGACTATCTATAAAAACAAAAGAGGGAAAAAGGAATATTTTTTAGTATAGGAATTATATTCAGCGGAATGAAGAAACATCTGTTTGCGAGTTGCTTGACAAATTATTTGTGAAATGAAAAAGTAACCCTTGTAAAGGACATTCAGGATAATATGCAGAAAATCATTCATTATTTTTACGATGACGTTGATATCTGGAAAAAGGGAAAAGCTCACACGGTTTTCCGTATGTGTTATGCCTCATGGAAGCGGTATTGTCATGATTATGAATTTAAACTGTGGCATCCTGAAATGCCGGAATTCAAGAAAATGCTGAAAGAGTCGCGATTTTTACGCGAATGCTATAAGAAAAAAATATGGGCATTTGTCGCTGATTATGTTCGCTATTACGTACTCTATCATGAAGGCGGAATTTATCTGGATACGGATGTGGAGTTGCTCTCGAATTTCGATAATTACCTGAAAGAACCGTTTTTTATTAGCATCGAGGGCGATATCCTTGAAGGAAAAAATGTTCTGGAGCCTGCTGTTATGGGCGGTGAGAAAGGTCATCGTTTGTTTAAAGATGTATTGGATATCTACAATTCCGACGACATATTTAAGATGGATTATTTTATTGCAAATGTTGTTATATCAAAGTATTTGGAAGATAAAATCGGTTTTCGCATGATAAAATATCCTGAGCATTTGCAGGAAAAGGCAAGACGTTTTTATTCAAACTTTAATCATAAAAAGAATTCGGATTTTGAGCTGTATAGTAATCAATTGATAACGAGAAATGATGATTTAAAAATAGCGATATATCCGTCAGAATACTTTTGCCCGACATGGGAAGCTTTTGGCGTTAAAGCTTTTACGAAAAATACTGTTGCGATTCACTGGAATCAAAGTTCCTGGTGGGAAACAGGCGGAAAACAAATAAAACAGTTGGAAACGCTGAGATATAAAGAGCCATATAAACGCCACTGGTATAGGCTTGTTCCGAAGATAGTTAACATATTAACGTGCATGATTCCCAGCAAAAGTGTTCGCCATAGGTTGCGTAAAAAACTGCGCGACAAAATGATATTTAAGTAGACGGTGTCTCAGGTATGCTATCTTTTTTCACTTATGTAACGTTATTTTGAATTCGGCATATTCTCCTTCTACCGATTCAAATGAAATATTACCGTTGTGTTCGTGAATGATTTCTTGCGCGGTTGATAATCCGAGACCTGTTTTCACTCCGCTTTGTTTTGTCGTAAAGAACGGCTCAAAGATTTTATCTTTTATTTCATAACTTATACCAAGCCCATTATCGTGTATGGATATAATAATTGAGCTGGGAGTATTCTCTGTTTTTATTGTAATATGCGCATCACTTATGCTTTTGAATTTTGCATTTACGGAATCTACTGCATTGTCCAGTAAGTTGTAAATTGCTTTACTGACTGCTTGAATTGAAACCGGAATATGTGGAATTGTTTCATCCAGCTGTGTATCGATTTTCGGAAGAGTTGTGATGCCATTGGATTTATACGTCGACATCAGTAAAGTAATCGTTTGTGTTACAATTCTATTGATGCTATACGGATATTTTTTTCCGCCTGAGGTCGTTGATTGGTCAAGCATGAATCGCAGAATTTTATCCGCAGTCTGACCATATTCGTATATTTTATCGACGTTGGCCTGAAAACGATTCAGCTCATTTAGCAAAAACTTATGTAATTCAGGTGACATAGAATCTCTTTCAACATTCACTTTCGCAACAACCTCTCCGCATATTTCCATACTGACTTGCGCAAAGTTTATAACGAAATTAAGCGGATTTTTTAGCTCTTGAGAGATTGAACTGACCAGAACGCCCAGAGACGCCATTTTTTCTTGTGCTTGAATTTGTTTCTGTCCTTGTTCTATTTTTGCAAGGTACGCTATTTCTTTATCGTAAGCTTCTTTTCGAGCTATGCAGTTTGCTAATCGCGCTCGGAGCAATGTCTGGTTTAGTGGTTTAACCAGGTAGTCTTCTGCGCCGGCTTCAATGCATTTTACGATGAGGTCAGTATCATCATCACTCGATATCATTATTATCGGAATGTTTCTGTAAGAATTATTCTCTTTTAATCTTTTCAGAAAGTTATAACTGTTTTCTCCGGCGATAAACATATTTAGGAAAATGACATCTATTGTTTTTGTCGACAATTCAGACAGGGCTTGTTTATAATCCGCCGCGGGAAATACTTCATGTCCATAAATTGATAATCTGCGTTTTAAGAGAGAACGTGTGCCTTCATGTTCATCGATTATTAAAATTTTCGCAGGTTTCTGAGTATAATTATCATTTTCTTCTGTCATTTGCCCTTCCTTTGCATCTGTTTATCAGATTCTATAACGAAATATATTAAAAAAGATTTTAAATCTGCAATTTTACTGAAAGTTAACTTTTTTTGATTACAATGAACAATGGTATCAGAATAACGGAGATCGAGATATGACGAAAAAAAACGAAGAAACTACGGAAAAATCAAATGAAATTTCTAAAATTGATAACACTGAGAAGAAAAATGAAAAGACCTCTCAGTTATCTGATGCCGCAATAAAAAATGTTATGTCTGAAATAGGTGATTTAACGGATGAAGACAACGAAGAAGACGTTATAACGATAGATTCTAATTCTGAAAATATAGAAGAAACGATTTCGCATTTGATAGCTACGGGACATATGTTCAAAGCACATGTTATGGCGAAAAAAGCATTTTTGAAATATCCTGAAAATACAAAGTTGGCTCAAGCGTATGCGTTGGTTTTGCTGAAAACAGGGGCGATTGAGGATTCAAGAAAACTCGTGTATCAGATTTTACAGATAGAACCTCGCAAAGATGAAGCAACAGAACAAATGATGATTACCATAGAAGATTTGCGTAAGTGCAAATTCTTGATGGAAGGAGATCCTGATCTTATCGCGAAAGTCGGTCATATATTTAAGGAAGATTGGAAATATTCTCATCATTGCAGAGATTTGGAAATAGCCAGAGAGTTATATGCTCATTCATTTAAACTTGCACAAAAAACAAACACAGGTATGAATGCCGCGTGGCTTGCTTGGCTCACAGGAGAAGACGAACTTGCAAAGCAGTTAGCGTCTGCTGTTTTGAAACTTTTGCCACCATACGGATTAGATGCGACTTTCGGAGAGTTAATTGATTTGGCAGAAGCACAGCTTTTGTTGGGGCGTGAAGAAGAAGCATGCAAATTGTATGAAGAGGCGATGAAGCAAAGCGATAAGGAAAGTTATATTTCCGTCGTTGAAGCGAGGCAGCAATTATACTTTCTGAGAGAGGCAGGTTTTAAAGTTCCGAACGCTGCGTTAGATATATTGATTCCGCCGACTATTGTCGTATTCACAGGGCATGCAATAGACCATCCGAGTTTCCAGGTATCACTATTTCCATTGGAAATGGAAAATGATGTAAAACGGATAATTACAGAAAAACTTCAGGCGATAAATGCAAAAATCGGTTACAGTTCTGCATCATGTGGTGCGGACATTTTATTTGTTGAAGCTTTGCAAAGCCTTGGCGGAGAAGTAAATATCATTCTGCCATTTGCTGTTTCGGATTTTATTGAAACAAATGTACGCCATGCCGGTCCGCGTTGGGAAAAAAGATTCGAGAAGATTTTGGCAACTGCGCATACAGTCAGTTTTGCTTGTGAAGACAGATATCTTGGGCATGATATGTTGTATCGATTTGCAAATCATGTTATGCACGGCAGCGCAGTTATGCGTGGAAAATTTCTCACGACAGAACCTCATCTAATGGCCGTATGGCATTCTCGCACAGACTCAACTCCAGGAGGGCCGACAGATTTCATCGATAGATGGACAAATATAAGCACATTGCATCTGATAGATTTAGACGAACTTGGAGATGCTGAGAATAATGGAGTTGAAAAAATCGATACGGCACTTGTTCAAAAGCAAAAGAATTCGCTGACATTTGATCCGTTTATTTCAAAATCTCCGGATAGGGTAATAAAGTCAATGATGTTTTCGGATTTATCGGGATACAGTAAATTACAAGATGAACATATTCCGTCCTTCTTGGATTTCCTTGATAAGTTAAACGCTGCAATGGAAAAAATAGGCATTGATTTGGAGTCGTTAAATACTTGGGGAGATGCTGTTTTTGCCGTTGCCGATAGCGCAATCAAAATAGCAGACTTCGGATTGAGGTATAACGATATTATCGAAAATTTGGGAAAGAAATATCCTGAATTTCCGTTTCCGATACGCGCGAGAATTTCATTGCATTCAGGGCCGGTGTTCGTTGCACAAGATCCATTTATAAAGAAAATGAATTTCTATGGCGGTCACATTAACCGAGCAGCAAGACTTGAACCGGTGACAGCAGTTGGGCAAGTTTATGCTACACAACAGTTTGTGGCACTGCTTCACGGAGAAACAAACGATGAACGCAACGAAAGTCTGCAAAAAGGTTTGAAATATTACGATAGATATTCAACAGAATATGTCGGAATGATTTCGCTTGCAAAAAGTTTCGGACAACAAGAGGTTTATCATCTCCGCTGGAAATAGGTAACACGGGCAGAATTTGTTTGTTGCACTATTGTCTGCGAATTTTCATTTCCGAAAAGAGAAATGATTGAAGGAGAGTGTGTTTAAATTTGATGCAGCAATGGGGACAGTGTAAATATCCGAGACAGTATTAGACACTTACACGATGAGCTATCCACAATTACACAGACAAAAACAATCGAGAGGACACTACACTTTCTGGCGGAAGGAGTGGGATTCGAACCCACGGTACGCATGACGTACAACGGTTTTCGAGACCGCCACAATCGACCGCTCTGCCATCCTTCCACAGTATGTTTTTGTTATCATATATATACCGAAACTTCAATGGGTGCGAGGATAAAATTGTTCTTCCTTTACAGATAATAATTAGACAGTCTGCCTGTTCTTTCGTTTACTACCACTGCCAGTAACTCCGTTGCTACTATCAGTTTCTGCCTTTATTCCTTTTTTCTTCACTTCTCTTCTTCCGGTCATTTTCTTCTTGCTCTGCTTCTTTTTGCTTCCTTTTTTCCTCTTCTTCTTTTGCTTTCTTTTTTTCTTCTTCTTTTTTCTTTTTATCTTCTTCTTTTTGTTTCTTCTTTTCTTCTTTTTTCTTTTTCTTTTCTTCTTTTTGTTTCTTTTTCTCTTCTTCTTCTTGTTTTTTCTTTTCTTCTTTTTGCTTCTTTTCTTCTTCTTCTTGTTTTTTCTTTTCTTCTTTTCGCTTCTTTTCTTCTTCTTTTTTCTTGTCTCTTTCCTGTTTCCATTCGCTCATTTTGGCGCCAAATTTCGATGTCATAGCGGCTACTCTTGGATCGTTTACAACATTTGAAACGTTGTTTAAAGCGTTAGATATTTTGCCTTTAGGCGAATTCATATACTCATTGTATGCTTGCTTACCTTGTTCTGGGTTCATCGCAATAGTGTCATATTTACCTGTCGCTGGATTTTTCACATATCCGTAAGGAGCAGTTGTTCCGGCCAGTGAACTCATTAATACCGGTTGTCCGTTAGAGTTCATGACTTGGTCATTACTATTCATTGCCATTTGCATCATTGGATTGTTGTTTAATCCATTTTGTCCGAGCATCATTGGGTTGTTGTTTAATCCATTTTGTCCAGGCATCATTAGATTGTTGTTTAATCCGTTTTGTCCAGGTATCATCAAATTGTTATTGGCTGATGCTTGTTGAGTTGCTATTTGTGCTTGTGGTAAGGATGTTGCAGAGACTAATGCTCCTGTTACTGGATCTTGCACATATCCAGGTTGTTGGGTAATACTTCCGAATTGATTTGTTCCTGTTTGAGTTGAAGGTATTGTGGTTGTCTCGATGGTTATAGGTGCTTGATATGATCCATTATTTTCATTTTCATTCTTGCTTTGATTGATAATGTCATTTGCGATACCTCTGAGTCCTCCACCGAGACCGCCGTTTGTAAACAAACCTCCGATTCCCATAGGAGTATTCTGCTCGTTTGATCTGTATCCACCGTTCATTCCTGAATCATAATAAGGTTGACTTTGGTCGCGATTTCCCATCGGTCCGGCTTGTCCGTTGGATCCATAATCGCCGTTCATTCCAGAACCATAATAAGGTTGATTTTGGTTGCGATACTGTTGATTAAAGCTAATATTATTAACCATAGGATTATAACTACCTTGTTGTTCAGGGCCTAATTGCGGAAGTTGATCGTAGCTACTTGTCGTATTTGGGATGTAACCGGTTACTCTGTTTCTGTCTCTTAAGGTTACTCCGTTTCCGTCTCTTAAAATTTCTGTTTTATTTTGTCGAATTCTTTGCAAGCAATCTTCGCATATGCCATCAGTAGCTCCTCCTCCAGGCAATAGGTATACAAAAACTTTATTACGACCACAAACAAAACAAATTCCAGGTTTTTGACCTTTTCTAACACTCGATATAGCGTTTTCTTGGAGAAGTCCTTTATCACGAAGATATTCTAAAGTTAATTTTACAACTTTAGCATCGGGAAGATTATTTATATTTCCTGCTCCATTCATTGAATTTATTTGATAACGAGTTCCTGTGGATTGAGGATAATTCAGGGCACCATCGGTTACAATCCTCATCTTTTTACGTTGAGGAGGCTGTATTTCATGGGCGTAATTCTCGCCATCATCATAAGCACCAGTTCTATCATCATTATAGTCGTTTTGAGAATGATTTCTTTGACGTCGAGATTGATTATTTTGAGCATTACCTTGAGGAGCACCTATTGTTACAACTCGTCTTTCGATTATGCCAGGATTTTGTCCGTTAGGGGCTGTTGAATCAATATAGGATGGCGTAGGCAATGGATTGATAATATTGCTAACAGGCGCGGTATTCGTATTGCCTTCATCATCATCCTCCTCCTCATCATCATCTTCTTCTTCCTCCTCCTCACCATCATTCTCTTCATCCTCATCGTTTGGTTTTACTTCTACTTTACCATTGCCCGTATTTTCTTCTCCTTCTGTTTTATCCGTCTCATCGTCGTCGTCGTCCTCCTCCTCCTTCCCATCGTCTGTATCATTATCGTCGTCGTCTTCTTCAGTTTCTTCTTCCTCGTTCGGATTGTAGTTTTTAAATAAGCGATGAAGGATATCAGAAAAATCTTGTTCTAACATTTCATCATTGCTTTTCTTTTTCTCGGCTCGTTTCTTGTGAATTTTTTCTGTTTCTGAAGCGGATTTAACGTTCTTGGTAGGATTGTAGCTTTTGAATAAGCGATGAAGGATATTAGAAAAATCTTGTTCTAACATTTTATCATTGAGTCTTTTTTTCTCTGCTCGTTCCTCTCTTTTTTGTTCTTTTTTCTTTTCTGCTTCTTCTCTAGCCATTCTTTTTGCTTCAGCCTTTTTTTCTTTTGCTGAAAGTTGCTTATCTTCTTTTCCGGTTTTTTCGTCTTTCGCTGATTCTTCTTCAGTTTTTTTATCTGTTTCTGATTTCTCTTCTTCTTTTCCGCTTGAAGATTCTTCGGTAGATGTAGTGGTATCTTTTCCGCCTTCAGACGTTTCTTGTGACGGGGTTGCAATTTCATCATCCTGAGTTGCTGGGGCGCTTTTCTCAGTCGGAAGGGGAGGTTTGCCTAAAGCTGCTTTAGCAGGATCGAGTTCTATAGTGAGCAGACTGCCATTTTTTCTACCCACATTGCCATCGATATCACTACTCCCTCGTGCTTTTTGTATTGCATTCTGCCACTCTCTTCTTGTGCTTAGGTCCTCTGCTTTTGCACAGAGGTTCTCAGTGTAAAAAACATTTGAAAGCAACAATATAAGCAACCAGAAAATACGCATACTTCACCTAATTACTACTGCAATTGTTTCACAAAAAGGTTGAAGTAAAGTTAAATTTCAGATGAAAAACAGAAGATAACGTTTATTATTATTTGTTATGGCCGTTCGTCAGAATATTCTGAAATATCAGAATCCCTTATCGTTAATATCTTAAAATTACGCTCTAAACCATTTTTTTTGTTTACAGAAAATGTTCCCAGGCATCCTTCAAAATCTGTATCAAATAAAGAAATATTTTCTCGTAATGATTCCGAAATGGCGTTTACTAAATCATATGCTACGATATCTATTGTGTTTGGTTTTCTTCCGAAATTGGCTTTATACTCTGTTGCGAAGAGAGTTTGTCGTTCATTGTCGGAGAAAGCGAAAATGGCATCATTCCAGGCAGTTGTATTGCTTAGTGCAATCGAGCTTAGAGTGAATACATTAGCGTTTTTTAGTTTTGAAGTAATGAGTATCGGTTCAATTACAAAAATAATTTGTTTTCCGGAGGTCCTGGCAAATCTCGTCGCATCTTCTTTTGAAATTTCAGAATATCTTACAACTTCCAGTTCATCGTCTGTTGATTCATTTTTCAACGAGGATAGTATCAAATCGCCGAAAGTCGTTTCAGGTAGTATAGCTAAAATTCCGCTCATATTTCGCGATTTTGCGAAGGTCATAAGTTTGTGAATTTCGTTTTGTGGCGATACTCCACATGCGATTATATGTCCGTTGTTAATTTTTAGATTATTTGATAGCGATAAAATCGGTACATTCTGAAATAGTGCACCATATTTCTGAGCCTCTTGATAAAAAACAGGGCCTATTACGGCCTTTAAATTTTTTCCTTTAAAGCGTTCATACAAACGGAAAGTATCAACGTGTTCAGCTGTATCGATAATATAAAATTCCGTATCCGTTTGTTTGTCGGCTAACATGGCAGCGTTGGCAATTCCTTCACCTATTGCTTTATTATTTCCGGACATCGGCAACAGCATTAGCACTGAATTTGTTGCGCGATGATTGGCTATTTTTTGTAGATGCGAGATAGTGTTTGATTTTTTATGTGAAATCGGCTTAATGTGGACATTGTCGTTGTTAGATGAACAGGACGTTAAAAACGCAAGCAGGAGAAATTTTATTGTTTGACGCATTTTTTCCACCTCAAATATCAGATACCATATTACGCAAACTGTACGAACAGCAGAATAAAACAGGATTGTATGTAGTTGCAACTCCTATAGGAAACATATTTGATATATCTCTTCGAGCTTTATATATCTTGAAAAAAGCAAAATGCATCTTTGCTGAGGA
>CAMNGH010000009.1 GCA_946538065.1 uncultured Holosporaceae bacterium | reverse complement strand
ATTGCAACTCAATACAAAGAAAAGTTACTGTTTATCTGCCGACGTACAATGCCGATATATTTTTTGGTATCCCAACTTGTCACGCCGCATGTACAACAAACAACTCAACAAACGGTCGGCTAGCGGGCTCCGGTAACACCTCCGCTCTGATAAAAATTATGGCGTCGAAGTGTGAAGACTTTCTGAAAAACCATTTTTTGAATACAGCAGGAATAAAGGTCTCTTTTGCTCCGTACTCAGGAAAAATTTCTCTTCCACCAAATAGAGCATCATGGGCATATACTATTCCACCATACCAATACAATAACAACTTCAATACAGAACCAAGAATCAAACAAATAGAAGTTTACGCATCAAATGGCCAACAAGGTGACGCAATCGCAAATACCACTTATTCTTGGGGAGATGACGTCTTTAACTACGGCATAATGAGCAGACCTTCTATACTTGATACATCCTCTCCTTCTGAAAACAACAAATTTTACCAAATGAACCTGAATCCTTGTTACTTTGGATATTGCAACTTACTGGCAGGCGCTTGCGAAAAAAATTGTCCGACCTATCAACCGAACCCGTTTATTATGCAGGAATTAACCAGCGATGTATCCAGTGTTGCATATGATTTATCACTATTTTGTTCGATAGAAAATGACTATTATAACAAATCCAATTTCTTATTTTTGCCACTATATTGGGCATGTAATTTGCTAAATTCCAATTCTGCGACATCATGGACTTCACATTCTGAAAACCAGAATACAGAATCTACTTCTAACAAAAAACAATTTGTTATATTACTGGTAAACGCTCCTAACCGTTTCGAACCGGGAGAACTAACATATCTCGGATTTAATAACGACGCTGCAGAACTGCCAATGTCCGAATCTGATGTAATAGACTTCTGCAATTCAACGAAAGCAAGTGACGGAACGATTCAAGGTACTAAAGGCATTATTACATATACCGGTGCAGGCAGTTATGATAGCGACCTAAAAGGATTTGTATGTAATGGAGAAGGAACGTTAAAGTTTCCAAAGAAGGGTTTGATAAAAATAGTAGTACGTCCAGGCGGAGTTATCCCTTGGAAAGAGATTCCTGTTACGGGCTACAGTAGTGATACACATACTGGCTATAATATCAGCAGGTTGGGGAAAATGGACGATGACGAAGGGCTTATTTTCCTCTGTAAAAATGGCGAAGCCTACGATCTTATGTTATCATGCGAAAATGATGTTCCATCCAAGTGGCAAGCATCTAAAAATACGAAAATTAGCGACAAATTAGAAAACATTTGGAAGTTTGTGGCAAGCAACAGCTCTGAGCGTGGATTTTATACAGGCATAGTGAATTGCGGAAATGGAAATTATTTAACAATTGATTATGCAAAAACGTATGCTTATCAAAAGGGAGCTATAGCGTTTAATATTAATTCCGGCGTTCTACATACGCAAGAAAACGTCAAAATTGGGGAAGTGTTAGCGCCAGGCAGCATTTCTTATAATCCTGGACCTTATGATTTCCGCGCATATATAGCAACTCAAAAATCCATTTTAGCAGCGAATGGTTTCATTATGACGCACACTAGTGCGTCATACCCGGATTGGAGTGCCTTTCCAAGTGCATATAATTCCTATTTTAATCCTTATAGAGACTATTTAACTGGAGAGATTCATATACCAGACAATATTACTGTAATTTCTGAAGACGAAGGTTTCAGTTGGAAGGCACTAGGAGAAACAGAGACCAAATCTAATGAACACCAAACGGCCTCTCTTATAAAATCTTATCCAGAAACTTGTTCTACAATACTTGGCTACGGAAAAGGACGATGGATTACAGGACAGTCAAAACTCTATTATTCAATTAACAACGGAGAGACTTGGACTCAGTGCGATGATACATTAAAAATCCAGGGAGATGCTGAAGTTACGCACAATTCATGGGGTGATTCTTATACTACTACTGAACGTCAAGATTGTGTATGGTATGGTGCTGAATATGCCAACAATTATTTTTGTGTAGTTGCTCAAAATACAGGATATATAGCAAGATCTACTAATGGGTTCAATTGGGAGAAAGTTCAATCTCTTCCTAATAGCGCACATTGCCGAAATATTACATTGTTCAAGGGCAATCTATGGTGTTTTAGTGAAGACGGCAATCATGCTTATTACATCAATCCGAAAATACTAACCAACAAAACCGGCCCCATTTTATCAACAAATCCGACGATTGCTTTTTCAGGGCTTAATAGCAATAGTTCAGCATTTCGTGTAGAAAACAACAAATCATATACTATACTTGAGGAACAAACTTTCTACATTGAACCTTCGCAAATAAACGATCCTAAAGGAACCGATGAAAGCAATTATTATATTAACTTGAATATGGAAAACATCTCCCTTGTTTCAGCAGAAATTACCAATAGACAATATGGTACGGTTCAAAGTGGATTATCTTATGAACAGAAGACGGATACAGAAGCTACAGTTACAATATCTAACGCCCCACAAGCATTCAGGATTACTGCGAAGGCAAAGCCACAGGCATCGTCAATTACGATAACTGAATTAAAAAACAACACAACGACAACATACAATATTGGTAAAAATGAAACAAAATCTTTGACTTTTGATTATTTAAGTGATTATTTTGAGCAAACAGGTACGTACAATCCTCTTCTCCTGAATTTTACTTCAGCCCCGAAAAAAAAGATTGAATACTCGTTAAAGAACGCGAAAGTTGTAAGCTGTAAAGCATCAAATCGTCGACTTAGATGGAGTGGTGGAGACGTTCATACAGAAGATGAAGGAATTGAACGTTCAGCATGGAATGGTACAGTGAAAAAAGACTATAATTACTGGGGGACAGAAGGTAAAGGCGGATGGATCCGTTACACATTTAATGAAGTGAATAATGAAATGATACCTCCTGGAAAATTAACCGTGTATTACTATACAGATGGAACAACTGGTGGTTGGAATCCATATATTGATGTTATTAACTCTATCGATCCCGATTCTAGTAAGCAAAATGTTACATTGGATGCGGGAAAAGGTAACTCATTAACAGTAAGTAGTGGATGGCATGAGGCGGCAGGAATAAATATGAGATCTTGCAATTATGTCCAATTTACTGAAACTAATAACAAAAACTATAAAGGAAAATTATATTATTCACGAATAACATATAACGTCAGTGGTAATCGTGATATTACCCCTCGTGATATCAGTTCAGATGGCAACAAAAAGTTTGAAATAAGTTTCATCGGAACTGGAATAATTACATTAGAAGTTGAATCCATTCCACCTAAGGCAACAGTAGAATTACAAAAGAAAAAAAGCGATGATTCTCAGCCAGATGAAGAGTATTTACCATATTCTTTCAACGAAACAACAACAATTGATGTTTCTCCGGAAACACATGAATTTGTAAGGCATATTGACGACTTTGATGGACATCTTTACTATACCGTGCAATGTAAACTCGATAATGCTGAAATTACCAATATAGAGTTTACAAACAAAGACGCACCCGCAAATGTTTTTTTCCATAAAATCTCTCCCCCGACTAATTGTGCTTACGTTAATTATTCTAAAAACGATAACAATAAACCGCAAATAAGTGATAGCAATTTTATAAGTCTACATGAGAATAAGGTTTATGGTATGAAGTGGGATGAAAATGCAGGATATTGGAAAGCTTTCATGAACGATGAATGGCAACGTTGCTCTTCTGGTGACGGCATTAACAACAACATTTATTCTAAACCTCTTTCTTCCGGTAATGTTGAAATTTTTCCTCAAACTCCACTTGACGGTTTTGTAATAATGGATGACCCTGCCACACATAGATATGTTATCGGGCACAGTGGATGGCTTTATGCCGGAGGATTATTACGTTGGTTTGGGAGGTCTGCGTTTATCGATGAACATGGAGAATCTCGTGACGACATTCGTGATGGGTATCTTGGTTGGGAAATACGTGAAGCTGATGCCGGTCTGTTATTATTCATTAATCCTCCATCATTTGTATACGCGGGTTATGTGTTGCCGGTAAATGCAATGCTATTCAATTACGAAACATCTCAAAATCGCATATATACTCACCCTAAAGCTGCATTGGATAATCTTGCAAAAGATGCTTGTACTAAATTGCAAGAGCAACTGGGAAACAACGGCAAAATTTATCTCATAAAATACGACACTGATGATTCTACGCTTGATTCTACCCTCAATAGCAGCCGATACCCCCATGCTATTCATTCGGTTAGTAGTGCCAGCGAGTTAGAGAGTGAGCTAAATAGAATCGCAGAAGATATTAAAGGCATAGTGGAACGTCAAGAATCAAAAATTGTCATAGAAGATCTGAAAGAGGAAACTTCTAGTCTCACTACGCTTTTTAACTGATTTTGAATGGTTTTTAAAAATATTTATGGAAATGATGTAGTAACTAAATTTTAACCTTTTCTGCATAAACTTTTTGAGTGTGTGTTTGAAGGGTTATTGTGTTAAAGCAACTTAACAGAAAGCTTAAAAACAATCGCGGTTACGTGTTGATTCTGGTAGCCTTTGCACTACCCGTAATATTTTTAGGAGTAAATTATCTTCTTAAAAGTGAAAGTGTCTCTCATAAAGATACGATAAGGACTAATGCGGCAGCCGCTGTAGGAACCGCTGTTTTAGAAGCATATAACCCTGCCTTAACGTGGAGCGCGCAAAAAGATTTCGTTTATTCTGCCGGAGCGCAAGCTTTAAATGACAAGGGATATTCGTTGTCTAATAAAATGCTTATTCCCGCAAGTAGCGAAAACAGTACGTCTTCTATCTATATTAATGATGCTAGCAGTTCAGTTTCTAATTTAGCTCGAGTATATGTGGCGTTGCATCATTCAGAAAAAATTTACTCCAATAGCCCGCTTTACAATGTCGATGTTTATCCAATTAACAATGTTGTATTTGATCCGGACAAACAAAAAGTGTCTTTTAATCTCAGCTCGACGGAAAGCGGTGGCGGAGAGGCGACCTATCGATTGAGTTACCCGGAATCATCAGATAATTTATCGTTAAAACTAGACGTGCAAAACGACGCCATCATATGCAATTGTCCGTCAATATACAGAAAAGCAACCGTATATCCGGCAAAATGCAACGTCGATATAATTATTGCGATTCCAACAAATTATGCCACTTGCACGAAGAATAACCTTAATACTGATACATTAATTTCTTCCTCAAGTAATGAAGCAGCATCCACTCCTATAAAAATCATCGCAACAATTATCGAAAATGGTTTGAAAAATTGTCTTAAGTCCGTACAAGGACCAGCAATTGCCGTCATTCCATATTCAGCAAAAGTATCTGTAGCACCAAACTGGGGAAACAACTCTGTAAAATCAAACGAAGAAAGTAACTCTGTGATATCAAACGGGAAAAGTGAATGGACTACATTCATTCCGAGTCTAAATGAATCTGCCGGAGAACCTCGCTTGAGCCAATCCCAAGTTTACGCATCAAATGGTCAGGAAGGTGGTACCATCTTTAATAATACTTATATGTGGGGAAATTACACTGTTACAGATTTCATAAATAATTCAACAGAAGATATATCAAATTTCGGCATAATGGGCCGATATGGCGACGACGGAAAAGGAACAGGCGTTGAGATATTATCAACCGAAAATCCGGGAAAAGCAGAAAAATTCAAATTCCGGCGAATGAATCTGAATCCATGTTATTTGGGATACTGTAATTTGCTAGCAGATGCTTGTGAAACAACATGTACAACGTTTCAGCCAAACCCGTTTTTCATTCAAGAATTAACAGATAATGTTTTCGGCGTAGCGTATGATTTGAGTATATTTCAACCGATAAACGATCAACATAATAAATCGAACTTTCTGTTTCTGCCGTTATTATGGGCTTGTAATTTGCTGAGTGATTGGGCAGCACATCCCGAAAGCAACACAACGACTGAAAAAATGGCTCACCCTAAAAGAAACTCCAAGAAAAAAGCGGTTATTTTGGTCGTAAACGCTCCTAATCATTTCGAACCAGGAGAACTAACATATCTGGGATTTAACAATGACGCTGCAGAACTCCCAATGTCGGAATCGGATGTAATAAATTTTTCTAATCCAATAAAAGGAAGTGGCGGCACAATTCAGGGTACTAAAGGGATTATTACGTACAGTGGTGCAGGCTATTATGATTCTGAAAACAATGAATTCGTATGCGATGGAACGGGAACATTAGCTTTTCCGAAAAAAGGATTGGTAAAAATTGTTGTCGCTAAAGCCTCTCAAACATTCAAAGGGCAAAACTCAGGACGGCATGAATTTACCTCTGAACAAACTTTTACATTTGATGGACCAGTGTTACCGAATAATAATATATACGGATACGGAACAGTATATAATTCCACACAAGGACAGAATTTCGGAGGTAATCTTTCCGCGAATAAGGTAAAATACAAACTTGAAAATGCCAAAATAACTGCCTGCAATTTGTATGGCCAAGTTTTAAGAGATTACGTCGGACAATACGGACGAGAACAGTCAACTATTCGACCGCTTATTCTAAATGACGGCACTAAGGCTAAACGCTCTGGGAACAATGCTTATACAGTGTACCAAACGTATAATATTACTTCTTCCGGACGCATCAATGCAATTAGTGGATTAAAAACCGCCGTACAGAAATTTATGGACCCATGCATGACAATTTCCAATAATCCTGATTATAGCAACGGCACTGGTCGAGGCGAATATACAGATGATGTGACATACGAAATCTATGGTACTGGTCGAGGAGAACATAAGGATAATGATGAAATCTATGGAAGTAAAATACCACTAATTTGTTATTGTTCGATAAACGCTAATCCCAGGACTATCTTTTGGACATCTCATAAAAATAACCTTACCGTGGCATACGATACCACTTATATTTGCAAAGTAGAAAGTACTGAAAACAGGCCTGATTATTATCTTTGGCGCGTGGCAGATAATTTTCAAATCAACGATGAATCTACAGAAGATGGAAACGTGCCTCACCTGCATTTCATTAGATTTGAAACAGATAAAGATAAAAAAAAGCTAGGCATGTACATTCTTAATGGTAATAGCCTAAATTCTTTATCCAAAACATTGCCAACATCAAGTAACGTAGATACAGATATCAAAAAGAACGCATGTGTGTATTTGACGGGTAATTGGACATGTTTCAACGGTGACGGAAAATTGGAGGTAAAGGTTGAGCCGGAGGGCGAAAAAGGAGCCATCACTTTTTATGATGATAATAGAGTTGATGAAATACCCGCAGCCATCTCATTTTCAGATATCTCCAGTAACTCAACTTACGGAGCACAAGGCGCGACAAAATACGATATAACCGAACAGAAAACCTTTTATATCGAACCGTCACAAATAGCAGCTAACAACACTATTACTTTAAATATGGATGGTATCGCACTCATATCTGCTGAAATTACCAACCGAGAATATACGATATATGAAAGTTCAGTAAGCGTAAATGGAGGCGCAGTCACAACAACTTATGTCCCAGCCCCATTTGTAATCACGGTAGCACCAGTTCAGGAATCTTCTTGTACTATTACAGATAAAAGTTCGGGAGTCAAAAGGCCTCATCGCATAACTGCCGGTGGCACTACAACAATAGATCTTGATTATTTTACAAAATATGCAACAAATGAAGAATTACCAAATACTGATAATCTTCCTTCGTCATGGAGCCACGCACCTTATGAAAAATTTTCTTACTCCTGCACTGATGCTAAAGTTACACAATACACTATTTCCGACAGAATGATCCGATGGGACGGTGGCACTCATACCGAAAAACAATCGGGCTCCCTGTATTTGTTTCCTGATAGCACGGATTCTGTTATATCGTATTGGGGGCCTAAGATCCATGAAGAAAAAGATCACATCTATATAACTCAAAAGAAAGATTTTTGGCATGTATGGGGCGATAAATTATATGTGACATGGTCTTGGAATGAATCATTACCTGGCACTGTTTATATAAGATTTCGTTCGGATGGAGGATTGCAGAATGGGTATTATACCTACGCTCAGATAGATTTTAATGGCAAAAAAAGTAAAGTATACGAATCACAAAGTAATGCCATCATAGTTTCTATAAAAAACGAAGGAAGTACTTGCACATTTCAGCATATTGGTGATGTACAATGTACCGGTAAACATTATCTTTACTGGATGGTTTTTAAACCAAATAATACATCCAAAATTGTTAATTCTGCTTCAGGAAATGTAGATTTTGCAGGAACAGGAAGAGTAAAATTAACTGTTACATCTGATTTACCGACGCCGACAATAACAATACCATGGAAGAATAAAGACATACCTCGAACCCTATCAATAACTGAAAGTAAGGACATTACTATTAATCCCGAAGATTGTGAATTCACTCAAATAAGATCAAATAATAACGATAGTCATTTCGATTATACAGTTCAACTTGGACTCAATGGAGTCAGAATCACAGGTTGGCGACTACAACAACAAACTACAGGTCTTTGGTACCATAAAATCTCCCCGCCTTCTCATTGTGCATATGTAGATTATTCTATAAATGATAACGGTGGGCCAAAAATGATTGATATAGTTCCGGGATATTACTGGAAGCCTAAAATCTGGTGGGATGATAGTGTAGGATATTGGAAACCTAGCGATTCTCAGTCTGATAACAACGGCATTTATAACAATATTTTTTCTCAAACTAAACTTGACGGTTTTGAGATAATAGATGATCCTGCCATGCATAAATATTACATCAACAATAGCAAATTTTACGCTGGAGGACTATTGCGTTGGTTTGAGGATTCATCACTGATTAATCAAGAATATTTTCGTTGTGATATAGAAGAGAATGCGAATATTAATTCGCCATCATTTGTATATGCGGGATATGTTTTGAGGGTAAATGCGCAGCTGTACAATTACGAAATATCTAAAAATCGAAAATATAATGATCCTAAAACTGCGTTGGATAACCTTGCAAAAGAGGCTTGCACTAAATTGAAAGGGCAAATAGGAGAAAACGGCAAAATATACCTTATAAAATACCAAACCGACGACTCTACGCTAGATGGGGACGTTCACCAAGTTTATTCCGTAAGCAACGCAGGAGAATTAGAAGAAATTCTAAACAAAATCGTCGCAGATATCAAAGCAACTGCTGGATACGAAGAATCAAGAATAATCGTTGAAGAAACTCAGAAATCCCCAGATAAAAAAAAGAATAACTAGTTTAGCCTTTAACAGAGCCGGCAGTTAAACCGGAAATGATTCGTCTTTGAAAAACGACAACTAATAAAATCAACGGCAAAGTAACCAAAACGCTGGCCGCCATTATAAGTCCCCAAGGCAATTCATGCTGGCTGGCCCCGCTGAATAACGCTAATGCCACAGGAACTGTACGAGCTTGATTCGTTTGAGTAAACGTCAGAGCAAATAAGAACTCATTCCATGCGGCGATAAACGCCAACAATCCCGTTGTAACAACAGCAGGGCTCAAAATCGGAAAAAATACTTTCATCAAAATAGTATATTGGCTCGCTCCGTCCATAATTGCTGCTTCTTCAATGTCTTTGGGAATATTGTTCATGAAGTTAGTCATAACCCATAACGTAAATGGCACAGTGATAATCATGTATGCAAGAACTAAGGCGGATTTTTCGTTGTAGATATCCAAAATACGAATAAGCTCAAACATTCCTGATAAAACCGCGACATGAGGCAAAGTAGTAATGCTCAGTGCTGTCATTAGCATACGCTTTCTTCCGGGAAATCTGTGTCGAGCCAACGGATATGCCGCAAAAAGACAAACTGCCAAGGCTACCAACGATGTTAATGTCGCGATAACAAACGAGTTAAAAAACGAACTGCTGAAAGTTTCATCATGTATTACATAACGATAGTTATCAAAAGTTATTCTTGCAGGCCACAAGTCCGTTGAGAACAAATCTGCACCGTCTCTTAAAGAAGATACTACCGCCCAATAGAACGGAAACAAACAAGCACACGCAACACCTAAACACAGAAGGCAAAACACGACATTCTTAATATATTTCTTGTACTTCCATTTATTTTCAGGTTTTATCATGATTATCTCAAATTATATAATTTCTTTCTATTGAATGATACATATAGCACCGTCAGAAACGCGATAAAGAACAACAATGCCGTTGATGCCGCTGAACCAAATCCGACGTCTGTAAAATCGACTAAATGCCTTCTTGCGAAAACTGACATCGTCGCACTTGCGCTGTTTCCACTGCTCAAAATATAGACCAAATCGAATATGCGCACAGCATCTAACGTTCTGAAAATCATAGCAACAATAATAGTCGGCTTCATTAAAGGCAGAATGATTTTTATAAACGTTTTTCTGAACGGAATACTATCAACTTCTGTCGCCTCGAAACAATCTTGTGGCAATGATTGCAATCCCGCGAGTAATAGTAACGCCATATACGGCGTAGTCTTCCACACGTCAACCAGAATTATCGAAACGATACTCAAACTGTTTGAAGCAATCCATGGAATCGGCGCATCAATAAGAGACATTCTCATAAGCAAATCGTTGATAATACCGTAGACGTCATTAAGCATCCATGCCCACATACGAGCAGATACGATTGTCGGAATTGTCCAAGGCACAAGCACAATAGCTCGCATCCAGCCACGCCCTTTAAAATTTCGATGCAAAATAAGGGCAATCATCATACCAAGTATCGTCTCAAGTGGCACAGAAACAACCGCTATAACAAACGTATTCAAAACCGCGCGCCACCATTCTTGATCGCGAGCCAGCGTTATAAAATTGTCGACACCGACAAAACTGAAATCCTGAAGGTTATCTAACGTTGCGTCAGTAAAACTGAAAAAAATCGTTCGAAGCAACGGCCAACCGGCACAAAGAATCAGTACAAATATACACGGAGCTAAAAACAACCAATTTGAAGCATTAGATCTTTTCAATTTTTCTCTCCTGCACAATGTCCGTTGCTCTCACAACTCATGTCCTATCCTACCACTAATTCATTCCAACCAGTGTCTTCAACTTCATCCACAAGTCTTTGAAGAATGCGAGCAAAGATGAACCGCCACTTGGACGAGGTCTCTTATCTCTGGCTTTCTCTAATGTTACACTAAGTTTTTTATTAAGTCTATTCAACAGCTTGTTGACACTATTTTTGCACTCGACCCCGCTATCAGTATTGTCTGAAATAATGGTGTTCACCATATTAAATATCTCAGAGCTCGCTCGAGGATAAGTCTTTCCGAACGCAGCAGATGGACGAGCTACTGCTTTTTCCAACGAGGCATAAACCTGAATGAAGAAAGGATTAAATCTCAATATCATAGTGTCCTGATATAAGCTCTTAAATGCCGGCAAGTAAGAATATTGAGCACGTTTTCTTTGTTGTTCCTTGCTTGTTAAATATCTAACTAAATCAGCAGCAATCTTTCCATTCTTCGAATTCTTAGATACAGCGAGGAACCAACCTCCCAAAACACCAGAAGCCTTGCCCCCCTTTGCGCTTGGTGGGATTGCCATAACTCCGACTTTCCCGGCTACAGGAGTAGACGGTTCGTTTAACAATGACCACGCATAAGGCCAGTTTCGCATAAATACCGCATTACCCGACTGGAACATCCCGCGGGAATCTTCTTCTGAATAATTTAATACGCTGTGACTTGTGATATTTCTGAGACATTCAATCATAAACACCACAGCATCAGTACATCTCTCGGAATCAACAGAAACCTTTCCATCGGTAATAATAGCCCCACCGAAAGAGTCGACCATTTCAGCAAAAACACAAGTTAGGATTTCAAACGCTTTTGCCTGGAACACTAATCCATAGAATCTGTTCCTTTTGTTTGCATCTTCGCGTTCTTTGTCCTGTATATACTTTGCGACATCGTATAATTCTTCCCAAGTATCAGGTACCGATTTGCCGTATTTCTCAAGCAAATCTTTGCGGTAGTACATAATTCCGCAATCGGTATACCAAGGCATTGCCAAAACGCGACCATCTTCGACCATCACATCGGCTATAGCTGCGAAATAATCACTTGTATCGATTTGCGTATTCAACAGTTCATTCAAATCTGCCAAATACTCTGAAAATACTCCTATCCAAGCAACATCCATCTGCAGAATATCGACATCAAACGAACCGGCACTTAACCACTGTTGATAAAGAGCGAAGCACTCATTGCTGGCATGCGGAAGCGTTACTATCTCCACGTTATACTTGTTTTTGTGAAGTTTCAGCCATTCATTAATCGCATCTTTGCAGAGTTCAAGCTCCATTCCCTTTGCACGGCACGTAATTTTGATGGTTTTCTTGCACTCCGCATTGAAGTTAAACATTACGCTTGTTGCAAACACAATGGCAAGTAATTGCAGAAATTTTTTCACTTGAACCTCCTTCGGTTTCTACTTTTTCAAAATTGATGGCTTAGGCATATCTATTTTTATATGCAACTCCTTCAATTGTTTCTCGGAAACATTTGACGGTGCATTCATCATTAAATCCTGCGCCTGCTGGTTCAACGGGAACGCAATAACTTCACGAATATTCGGTTCGTCTGCCAAAAGCATAACCATACGGTCGATTCCCGGAGCACAACCACCATGAGGAGGAGCGCCATATTTGAATGCATTAAACATACCTTTGAATTTCTCTTTGACAGTTTCTTCATCGTATCCGGCAATTTTGAACGCTTTCAACATTAAGTCAGGACGATGATTTCTTATCGCGCCACTCGACAGCTCAATTCCGTTGCAAACGATATCATACTGATACGCCTTTATATCCAACGGATTCATATTTTCCAACGCATCCATTTCGCCCTGAGGCATTGAGAACGGATTATGAGAAAACTCGATTTCTCCTGTGTCCTCATTAATTTCATACATAGGGAAATCGACAATCCAGCAGAATTCAAAGCCATCTGAACACAAATTCAAACTTGTACCGAGTTTCTGTCTGACCAGCGCTGCTAGTTTATTTGCAACTTTTTCCGCTTCGCAAATGAAAAACACAACTCCATCTCCATCGAGATGAGTTACATTCTTCAACGTTTGCAACTGCTCAGCTGTCAAGAATTTTGCGATAGGACCTTTCGTGTTTTCGCCTGAGTACGTGACATATCCAAGCCCCGGCATTTCGTTTTCCTTCGCCCAATCATTTAATTTATCGAAGAAACTGCGAGGTTGTTTATCTGCGTCCGCTACCGCAATCGCGCGTACGACTTGTCCTCTTTTAACTGCATCAACGAAAACTGCGAACGTCGATTCGAGGAAAATATCGCTTACATCTTCAATCAACAGAGGATTTCTCAAATCAGGCTTATCGCAACCGTAATGCAACATTGCATCGGCGTAAGTAATTCTTCTGAACGGATACGGCGATACTTTTTCTTTTTTACCGTATTCCTTGAATATTTCATAAATCACTGGTTCGATAGCGTTGAAAACATCTTCCTGTTCTACAAACGACATTTCGAAGTCCAATTGATAAAATTCTCCCGGAGACCTATCCGCACGACTGTCTTCATCTCTGAAGCACGGGGCTATTTGGAAATACTTATCGAATCCCGCGACCATCAACAACTGCTTGAACTGTTGTGGCGCCTGCGGCAGTGCATAAAACTGTCCCGGATGTAACCTGCTCGGAACAAGAAAATCTCGCGCCCCTTCAGGAGAACTTGACGTCAGAATAGGCGTGCTTAACTCCAAAAATCCCTGCTTTTTCATTTTTTCACGAATGCTTGAAATTACTTGTGAACGCAACACTATATTCTTGTGAAGCTGTTCTCTTCTCAAATCCAAGAATCTGTATTTCAAACGGGTTTCTTCTGATAAATCCGACACACTGCTGATGGCCATCGGCAAACTTTCGACATAGGATAGTACCGTGAACTTCTCGATTTTTACCTCAATTTCGCCTGTCGGATTTTCTTTATTGACTGTGTCCGTAGTTCTCTGCAGTACAGTTCCGTCAATGGTTACAATGCACTCCAGACGTATCTTCTCGACCTCGTGAAATGCTGCACTATTGGAATCTACAACGCATTGAGTAATGCCGTAATGATCTCGCAAATCAATGAATAACAGATTCCCGTGATCTCTTTTTTTATGTACCCAACCTGATAACTTTACACGCTCACCAACATGTGAACTTCTCAATTGACCGCAATTGTGAGTTCTGTAAACGCTCATAGTAAACTCCAAGAAAAAATCGTTACATTATCCTAAATAATGATACTGTTTTCAACATAGAATTGGATTAATGTGGTGATTTTAATGCATCGCCAACGAATTTTTACTCGATAAACGCAAATTGCATTGAGATTTAAAAGGGGGGTAGAGAATTAAATAAATCTACGTATAAAAATCCCCTCAACGCGGATAAGATGTCGAGGGGAGGACATTTTTGTAATTAATCGTTTTATTGCCGTCCGCCTGTTAATCCAGGAACATTCTCATTTTTTAATGTCTGTGCAAAGTCTGAGGTTAATCCATTATCTGTTAACACCAACCGTGCACCAGAATTGTTTCGCAAATAGTCAGCGAGAGCTCGCGCCCTGTCATTTCCTATATGATTAAATTGTAAATCCATATCAAATATACCTCTTGCGAAAGTCGAAAACAGCATTTTGAAGCTTCTAACTATCAGAGTTTAAAAATCCCAAAAATTACTTTCGCAAGAGCTCTAATGAATGCGTGATGAAATCTTATTCTTACTTTCTGTGTTCGTTTGTTGGATTTCATTAAATAAAATTGTGGAAAAAATCGCTTTTGCGATTATTAAATAAGTATTCCACACTGTCATGTAAGCGATGGTTAAAGACCGCTGTCGAATTTTTGTTAGATGAAACGAGTACTTTTCGATTGACAGAGCAGCCCCATCTTTCTATTATCTTGACGTTACCTGCTGGAGGGGTGGCCGAGCGGTCAATGGCAGCAGACTGTAAATCTGCCGACGGAAGTCTACGAAAGTTCGAATCTTTCCCCCTCCACCAGCAATGTAGCGTTACACCCGATTGTTATATTAAATCATATCGATAGACTCTGGGGTTGCATTCTTTAAAATTTCGATGCAATCTCCCAAAAATAATCTTACTGTTTTTTCTTCATAAAATTTCAGCACGCTGCTTTTTACCCTAAAACGCTACTTCCTAAAACTTCTCCAGTTGTTCTTTCGTTTGTGATATTTTTTGCTGTAACGCTTTTTGTTGTTCCATAATTTCTTCATAAGAGAAAGATTTAGCGTCTAGTTTAGGCAATGGTGGCGTATTATGTTCTATACATGCTGTTAAGATTAACGGAACAATTATTGGTATTTTTTTCATATATTATCCTGCCGATTTAATCTTAGTAAGTAATCTTGTTTTCAACAATTCAATATTCGGTGGTAATGGTTTTTCGATGTAGCATTTGCGACGTACTTCGGCACTTGGGTAAATATTTTCGTCGTTTATTAGTTCCTTATCTACATACTTTGCAGACTGCGTAACGGCATTAGCGCGATATGTTTGATTTGTAACTTGCGCTATTACTTCAGGATTAAAAATGAATTTCAAGAACGCATAAATATTGTTTATATGCTGTGCCCCCTTTGGAATTGCAACAACATCTACCCACAATGATGCTCCTTCCTTCGGTCTGAAAAATTTAATATTCGGCTTATTATTGTATTTCTGAACGCGCAGAACATCTCCTGATGTACTTAATGTTGCACAAGCATTTCCGGAAGCCAAATCTTCAAATCCGAATGATGTAAATTTCGATATATACGATCTGATTGTTTTCAAATGTTCTGCCGCTTTCACAATATCATCTTCCGATTCGGTCTCAGGATTAAGCCCGAGATACGCTAACAATGCAGGAAAAATTTCATTTGGAGATTCGTACATTGAAATTCGATATTTACTTAACTTTTCTGCAAATTTCGGATCGAATAATAATGCCAAACTATTTTTCGGAGCGTTTGGTATTAGTTCATCGACAATTTTTTCATCTATCCCTATTCCTGCAATACCAAATTGATATGGTAACGCATACTCATTTCCCGTGTCGTATTCAGCTAGCCTGGCCAGAATATCTTTATCAAATGCGGATATCTTTACTCGCGTTTTATCCAGTTTTTGATAAATACCCGCTTTCAACTGTCGCGAAAAATTTGGCCACGCTGTCGGAAACACAATATCGTACTGAACTGAACCGGCAAGTAACTTTGCTTCTAAAATTTCGTTTGAATCAAACACGTCCGTAATAACTTTTATTCCCGAAATTTTTTCAAACTCCTGAATAAGTTCATATGGAATGTAATCTATACCAACAATGATGTATAACCGTTTTTCATTGTCAAACGGCGCAAGACTGTCTTTTGTTAAAGTTTTGTAACTCGGATTAGTACCGCTGTTCAACTTGTATTTCGGAAAAAGAAAGGCGCATAACGCGCCTAAAAACAAGATGAAAGCCAGATACTTTTTCATTTATTGCTCTTCTTCAGAAGATGCTTCTCGCTTCTGCAATTTTGCATACTCAATTGGTCCGAACGGAATTGAAACTAAGTACACCAACACGAGAACCGACAATGTCATCCATAACTCAGTAATTAAACAAATCACCAAAAAGCTGATTACCAACAAGCTTAACAAAGCTGAATTACTGTTAATTTCTACCATTTTAGAAGAAAAGGTCTTCAATGTGCTTATCATCAACGCCCCTGACGCTAATAAGCAGAACGCGACAAACCATACATTTAAAAAGCACACTCTGTCAGTCGCAAAGAATAGAATCAAAGGGAACAATGCCAAAATCGCGCCGGCAGGAGCAGGAACCCCCGTAAAATACTTCTTTGCCCAATCCGGTTGAGGGATATTTGCGATCTGCGTTGCATTAAACCTTGCCAATCTCAGTGCACAACATACGGTAAAGAACATGCACACTGCCCATCCGATTCCGCTAAATCTGTACATTGTACTCATAAATAAAATAACAGACGGAGCGACTCCGAAACAAACCAAATCAGATAATGAATCCAACTCAGCTCCAAACTGTGAAGACTGACCTAACAATCTAGCAACCTTTCCGTCAAACGCGTCTAACACTGCTGAAATAAAAATACAAATTACAGCAAGCTCCCATTTTTGAAACAACGCAAATCTAACAGCCGTTAAACCACAACAAAAAGCCGCGATTGTGACCGCACTAGGTAGTAACTTCAACACATTTATACTCTTTCTAACCGTTACTCTTTTGCTATTTTCCGTCATATTTTCTTCCACAGCCTCAGTCTCCGCAGTAATTATTTTCTTCTTTTTCATCATTCAGCCTTTCTATGCAAATCCGCTAAAATAGTCTCGCCCGCTACAGTTACTTGACCTTCTTCGACTAAAATATTAGCGCTTGTCGGCAAATAAACATCGACACGACTTCCAAAACGAATAATACCAACGCGTTCACCGATTTCCAATTGCTGTCCTTCGGTAATATCGCTTCTGATTCTTCTTGCTATCAATCCTGCGATTTGCACAAACACGACTTTACGTCCATCAGGCATTTTCATGTACGTCGCCTGACGCTCGTTAAATTCACTTGCTTTATCAAGAGTTACATTAAAAAAACGTCCAGGAATATACAGAATTTTTTCGACAATTCCAGGAACCGGAGTTCTGTTTACATGAACATTTATTAAGCTCATAAAAATGCTTATTTTTTTCCATGAACCTTTCAAATTTAATTCTGCAGGTGCTTCTCCCTCTGTTATTTTCAATACGATTCCATCTGCCGGACTTATTGCGATGTTTTCTCTTGTCGGATGAACTCTTTCAGGATCTCTGAAAAACAACAGGCATCCTATCGTTAATAAAAATCCGATCCAGCCCATATTTGTACTGATATTACCCAGAATAACTGCAATAACAGCGATAACAGCCGCTATAATGCAACCATCTTTATCAAAAGGTAATCTGACTTTCATAGCTACTCCAAAATAACAAGCTAGCAGGATTATATTGTGTTTACGTGTACAATTCAAATTTTAATGAGTAAAAGTTCATATCCATACAATTCATACAACATAACTTGTGCATAACTTGTGTTTTTCCATAGAATAATGAACTGCAAATTCGCTTACTATAAAAATGATTAACAAAATATTAACAATTATACACATCCGATATATAGATTTTAACTTTTTATTATCCTTTATTAACAAATAGTTAAGTTTTTTGTTAATTATTTATGCACAAATTCACAAACACAACAAAAACAATATTTTTATTAATGTATTTATATTTATAGATTGAAAAAAGATACGTTTTAATGTAAACAATATTTCGACGGGGTGTAGCGCAGCCTGGTAGCGCGTCTGCTTTGGGAGCAGGATGTCGGAGGTTCGAATCCTCTCGCCCCGACCATCTTTTTTTTAATTTTCCATATCTAAATTATTTATCTAGTTTTAGTGATTTCAAAGAATGTAAAACGACAAGACACTGAACCTCATTTAAAATAGAGGCTCAGTATCATGTATAGCTATTTTTACGTTATTCCTCTTTCTTTTTCTTCTCTTCAATTTTTTCATCTATAGTGCGTATAATCCCCTCAATAGTATCCTTAAATGTTTTCCAATCAACAATTTCAGATAGACTATCCGAAGCTATCATAGCTTCCAGAATTTCAGCTTCATCTGTTAGGTCATGAGCTTGCGCTTGTCGGATTGCAATTTTGGTGTTTATAAACACTTGCAAATCTTTATCAAGAGCAGAAGCATTATCTTCAGCTAAAGGACGCGCTAATAACATACCTAATGACATCAGAATATTAGGACATTCTATATATGGTTGCGCTTTTTTGAATAATTCGATGCAACTATCTAGTACGATTCCCACTCCATTGCGCCAATTCTCTTGTAACACAAGATACATATCCAATATATCTTTTCCCGGGTTTCGTCCTATTCCTGACTCATCTAGTACTTGCGAAAATAGAGGCATTAACTCGGCAGCTTGAGAGAGTATATTACTCTTCTTAGCTTCTGACATTGCACATCGTTGTTCAATATCATTAACTGTTTTGTATAATTTCTGACAAAGCAGAAAAGTATTTTCTTTATCTTCAGATCTTTCAATTTCATTAATAAGTGTTCTGATGTTTGGATCAAAATATTGCCTTCCAATATGCAATATTTTAACCTCGTATATTAATTCGCATATACCACGCATCTTCTCTTCTTCTAAAGAGAAAGATAATAGTGAGTTCGATAAGGACTCTAATGCGCTTTCATTCAGTTGATTAGCTGCGATTTCTGTTAAATTAAATGTTAGTCGTGCAATAACAAAACACTTATGTAAACGTTTTTCACATTCAGCGGTCCACCCGCTAAGATTCATGCCGTCGTGTGTGAGCTCAAATAATTTATTAATTTCCGTTTTAAGTTGAAAAAAGAGAGGCTTCATCCAAGCATTTTGTGGATTTGCTCCTCGAATATCTATTTCATCTATTAGTGTTTTAGTTTCGTGTAACGTTATAAGAGTATTTGAACGAGCAAGTTGTCCTAGTTCGATTGTAGCTTTATGAGTAATATTAGACCATAAGCTTTGTGCTTCACTATGTGCAAATGGTGACGAGAGCAATACTGCTCGAGATATCAATTCCTTAGGTTCTGGAGGAGATGGCATCAAAATAGAAGATAATTGTTTATCATAATCATTAACAGAGAAATCCAAACTCTCAAGAAAACGTTTATGACCAACAGCATTAAATAGCGATTCGATCGATGTTAATCCACTCAAAAACTTTTCTAGTTCTTGTGTACATCCATAATGGATGCTATCGGCAATGATAAGACTTTGCACATCTGGTATACCAGTTTCTTCATAAAAATCACCAGCATTACCATAAAGCCAAGATAACCTAAAATTAGTGAGAGGTACAGGTCGGTACGCATTATGTGGAGAAGCAGGTGATACGCGCGGCTCACAGCTTCCATGTACATCTGTGATATTTAATAATATGATTCCTAATGATAAACAGATAACTTTCTTCATAATTCTCTCCATTCGTATTAGTAGTGATAATAATCTGGCTACCAATGTAAACAAGACATTAATACGTGTCAAATATTAAAAAGATTAATTTTTCAATTTTATCATAGCATCAATTTGCTGTAATGCGTTGTTATTTGTAACGGATATCGCGCGTTTTGCTAATTGTTCAGCAAAATCTTTATCAGTAAATATTTTGGTGCAAATTTCAACGATATCATCGGTATTTTGCACTTCAAATGCAACTTTTTCTTTGTGCAGAAAATCGCGAACTTCCAATGCGTTTGCCATATACGGTCCATGCAGAACAGGTTTGCCTGACGCTATGGGTTCATAGATATTATGTCCGCCGATAGGTACCAGCGACCCTCCGACGAAGCAAACATCTGCCAATGCAAAAAACGTGCCGACTTCACCAAACGCATCGACGCAGAAAACCTCTGCTTTTGTAGTTTCTGTCGTTTGTGAACGCAACGCATAACTCAGTCCACTTCGATTTAACAGCGTACATATACTTTTTATCCGAGTTAAATGTCTAGGAATAATAATCGTAACAATATCAAACTTCTCTTTCATATGCTTGTGAGCAGACAGAATAATTTCCTCTTCTTTTTCATGAGTACTCGCCGCAACAAACACTTTTTTCCCTGCACATATATGACGAAACACATTGAATAACGCTTCATTTACCGGCAGTACAGCGTTTGCGTATTTTAAATTATCGATTTGATATGTATTGACAGGTGAAAAAAATGCAAATCGTTCTTTATCTAATTTCGATTGAGCTAAAATCGCAGAAAACTTACTTATGGTATTTGCAAAAAACGTCTTTAATAATTTCCAGCGTGCAAACGATCGAGGAGACAAACGAGCATTCAACAAATATGTCGGTATCTTTCGAGAATGCAATTCGGAAATGATATTCGGCCAAATTTCCGACTCTAAAAATATCGCGACATCAACGTTCCAGTAGTCCAGAAACTTTTTTACCCAAAACGGATTATCGACAACTGAAAACTGATGATAGCATCCATCAATTTGCGCAATTTTCGAAGCCAATATATCAGCTGAAGTTACAGTTGTTGTCGTAATCAGAATATTTAAATTCGGATGTTGTTTTTTCACATGTTTTATGTAAGTTAAAGCTGCCGTAGATTCTCCAATACTTACTGCATGAACCCACATCAATTTGCCCGCAGGACGTTTAATCGTCGCTACACCGAAATGATTCTTTACCGACTTGAATTTATCCTTGCCGTACAAACACCGAGAATAGAAGTACAATTTTAAAAACGGCGAGAATATTACTGTTAGAAACCTATAAAAATTAAGCATGAGTCAGAATCTCGTAAGCCTTATCAGATGCTTCGTTAATTTTCGCGGTGACATATTCGACGGCTTCTTCTTGCGACATTTTTTTCAGTTCTTCCGATTTAATCGGTTTGCCCCATACCATAACGCCTCTGTTGAACGGCCATACAAAAATAAATTTATCCCACGAATTGAATCTGTAAAATCTTTTTACGCAAAAACTGAAGGGCAATATATCAGTTTTCGTTAATCGAGAAATCGCAACTGCGCCAGGTGCGATTTTATGGCGGGGACCTCGCGGACCGTCAGGAATAATCGCGATATATTGACCATCTTTTACAAGCTTTATTAAATTGCGCATCGCTGGTACACCTTTACCGGTAGAACCATAAACGGCAGGCATAGAAAAATGTTTTACAACTTCCGCAATCAATTTGCCATCATCATGTTGAGACGCAAGAACATGCAACGGTTTTTTCCAATGCCAAACGCACGGTGCCAGCATCAATCTGTCATGCCAAAGACACACAATAAATGGCTCTCGACGACGATGATATCCGTTCGGAATATTATCTCCGACAACAGTCCATCTCGTCGTATAAAAACAAAATCGCATGACATAGGACATCAATCTCGCGACTAATCCGACGAAACGTTGCTCTTTACGATTTTTTTTGAAAAAAAGAAACAGACTGTCCGCCCATTTTTTAAAGCGCGCAGTCTGCTTCTGCTTAAAATGCGATAACAATGATTTACCTCGTAAAGAAATCTCTTATCGTGTCTATGATTGATGAAGGTGCAGGCTGAGGCAAATCAGGTGGCAACACACTTTCATGCATACAGAAAACAACCTTCACATGAGGATTTTCTATATTATCATACGGCACTAACGCAAACTTCGGAGAGAACTCTAAGACGTACGACTTATAACGTAATTCTTTCAGTAACGCCTTTAAGTCTTTGATATCAACGCCGCATGCACTGAGCGCTCCTTCGTTTGTTCCGAGCAAAATTACAGGACGGAATTTCTCAATTGTGTCTTTCGCGCCACGCAGAGCAATCATTTCACTGCCTTCGATATCGATTTTCAGAACATCAACACTCTTAATGCCTTCTTTTGTCACTAACGCATCAATTGTGTCTGTTTCGACATCTTCTACTGCTACTTTTTCAATTCCCTTAAATCCGAAAGATGTACCTAACGTATTCAAAGAACTTCTTTCTTCGCAAGCAACGGATAACTTCGTCGTACCTTTTTTGTCTGATATCGCCAGACGATACAGAGTGATATTTCCAAGATGATTTATGTTAACGTTATCAACTAAGCGTGTGAAATCTCTGCTACTTGGTTCAATCGCCAAAATACGACCATCTTCTCCAACGACTTTACTCGCCAGCAATGAGAAGTATCCCATGTTAGCACCGACATCGATAAAAGTTCCGCCTTTATGAAGCAAAGTATTAACGGTAACTATTAGGTTCGGATCATAAATTCCTCTGACGAACAATGCGCGGAAGACTTCATTTTTCGGATAAATACGCAACTTTAGACCATCTAACCATTTCATAACGACTGGCTGCTTCATTTTGAGGTACTTCCACCATCTGCACCAACCTTTAACTGTTCTGGCAGAATCGCCCGAATATCTATCCCAACCTTCAACAGGAACTAATTCGTCATAAGCGGGAGCTTCTTCTTCTATCTGAACATCGTTTTGCGACTGCTCTGTGGAAGTTTTTTCCTGACATTGCACTTCAGCTCCGATAAACGAAATTCCCAAAGCCAAAACCGCTAACTTGTAAAAACGCGACATGTGTACTCCTAAAACAATAATACTCCCACAATGTTAATCGCCTTTACCGAAAACAACAAGAAAAATTTTACACGAGAGAGGTAAAGGCGAAAGATTGGGGTTATTAATTCTGCGTTGCATTGTAAAAGGTAATAAAATTTTTCCATTCATCAACATTATCATCTGTTGCTGGTACACGTTGTCTTAAATCGTAACGTACATTTCGTGCAATGGCGTCACGTATATCTCCGATATTCGCTTGTTCTGATGCGTATAGCTTTAACGCTCGGCCAAGCTCGCGTATGGCTTGTTCTGTTGTGGTAATTGAATCCGTGTCGATAGTCTGGCCGCCGAGTGGCTTAGGAGCTGCTGCAACATCTTCTTTGTGCAATCCGAGAATAGCCTGCAATTCTGGAAAACGCTGAACAAGCGGAATACTGTGAAATGCCAATGTCATATTTTTCCCTGATTTCCCTGCTTCGGTATGTTCAGTAAAAGCACCATAATCGGCTTCATTTAACGCAAAATCTACACCATATATAACTCTTTTAAGATCCGGACATTCTGTGCGATATACTATCGCAAATGATTGAGTAGAATTTTGATATGTGTCTGGTAACGGCATACTATTTGGAGATACCGCTAGCGCATCTGGCTCCTTATCAGAAACAGAATGAAGAATTACATTTCCTGTAAATTCATGCTGTTCGGATAGAACTGTGTCATCCTTAATAGAATAGAGTTTTGATATGGTGCGACAAGAATACTCTATAGAAGCTTGTTGTCCTTCGGGTTTGTCCATCCATTTATCCATAAATATTCCGTGTGGGCGAAAAAGAATTGGTGTACCTCGGTTGACTGTTAAGTCTTGAACAGAGACCGCATACTTTACATTCCATTGCATTTCTTCTGATTCGGAGAGTGATGGTACGACGTTCTTAATTGCTTGTTTGCATTCATCAGGTACGTCTTTCGCTTCTGCGATGACGCCAAAACTGGAAGGATCAAAGTTATCATAAGGATGGACTATTGGATAATGCGGTGGCAATTGCGTACCAGCTCTATTTAAAAAATCGGCTACTCGAAAAGCTTCCGTACGTTGATCGGATTCGGAAGGCGCCAAATCTGTTTGACCGATTGCTTCTTTAGAAGCTACTGGAGGAACTGCTTTTTTTTTGGCTTGTCGTGATGCGAAATCAGCCAATATTTTAGATACCTCCTCATCGCTTTTGCCATCTAGCGCTCGAGCTATTTGAACATCAAGTGATTCTGTTAACTCTATCTTACTTACATCAATTTCCAGGAGTTTCAGCAATATGTTGATATAGTCTGTATGGCCTAGTGATGCTCCATCGG
>CAMNGH010000008.1 GCA_946538065.1 uncultured Holosporaceae bacterium | reverse complement strand
AATAAAACCACAAGATATTGCAGGTAATAATGTACTAAAAGCGATATGCAAAAAAGGTAGATCGTTTATTCGAATGGCTAAACATTCAAGACATATGACGAAACAGTTGTTAGATTTTTTGGAATTTGCAGACAGTATTTCGGATAAAATAGAAATCGAAAATTCTTCGACGAAAAACAATATCGTAGTTGATGTTTTGAAAACGATTTTAGATGTATGTTCGCAAAAAGAAAATGTAGTTCCACATATTATTACAACGGCTTCGGAATTGGAAAAGATGGCAGATGGCGAGCGAGATTTGAAATGCCTTTCAGGATGGCGTAAAGAAATTTTCGGAGATATCGCGTTGCGAATTTTGAATGGTGAGGTTGCGATACGATTAAATAATAATTGCGTGGAATTCAAATGAAAAACATTTTAGCAGTTACAGCAAGTTTAAAGAGATGTTCAGTTGCAATTCGGTATAACGATAAATTATACGAGATTAATGAAAACGCAGATGCCGCAACGAACCTTGTGTTTCTTGCAGATGAATTATGCAAAGCGAATAATATTGATATAAAAAAACTCAGTGGAGTAATTACGGTTTCAGGTCCGGGCTCTTTTACCGGGATAAGAGTTGCGCAAAGTTTCGCTAAAGGAATTGCGTTGGCATGCAAAATTCCATCGGTAAGTATCGATTATTTCGAAGTAATCAGAAAGATGTACGATAAAGATTGCAAAGATTTAGTTGGAGTTATAAAAAGCGAAAAAAATCAAGCATATTACAAGCTCTTTGATAGTGGAGAAGTCGGAGTAGCTTCATATGAAAAATTACTTCAATTGTTTCCACAGGATTTTATCGCAATAGGTGAAGAAGTGCCGATTATTTCTGATTTGAATTTTAAAGAAATAAAAGACTTTCGAGATGCGAAAAATCTTTTACAGTTCGAAAATTTGTTAGGCGAAAATTCATCGGTTTCTCCATTGTATATAAACGCAAAATCACAGTAGGCTATTTAACAGATTTTCGTTTTCCCATTTTATCGTTACGGGAATGAATGAAACAAATGCTCGATATTTTTCTGGAATGCGCATGAAATCTTTTTCAGTTGTAACTAACTGAGCGTTAAATAATTTTGAACTTTCAATTAATCGTTTTAGGACTTCATCTGAAAATGGTGAATGATCCGGAAACGATATTTTTTTTATCACTTTAAAACCTTTTAATGAATTGAAAAATTTTTCGGGATAACCTATTCCGCAAAATGCAATTACATCTTTTTTTATTAATGAAAAATCAGATTGCAGTTTCCCGAATATAATTGGAGTATTAGCAGGGGCATCTATCCATGAAACATCTTTTGAAGAATCGTTTCCAAGAACGAAAATTGCATCAGCATCAGCAAGGATTGTTTTTGTATTTAAACGATTAGGGCCAAGCGGAAGTATTTCACCATTACCGAATTTTTGTGAATTATCGATTACGATAAATTTTTTTGAAGGTTGAAGATATCTTTGCATTAATCCATCGTCCAGTATTAAGCAATTATAATTTTCATCTTCTGCGCATTTTGCACTTTGAGCTCGATTTTTAGATACGAAAACAGGGGCGCTTTTGGAAAGTAACAACGGTTCATCGCCGACTTCTTTATAGGTATGTGAAGAATAATTAACTTTAGTACACGAGTCAGAAGAACGTCCATATCCGCGACTCAATATTGCAATTTTCTTGCCGTGTTTTTTTAATATTTCACATAGCGACTTTACAACAATTGTTTTTCCTGAACCGCCGACAGTTACCGCACCTACCGCTATTACTTCTGATTTTTCGCTTTTATATTCGTACGGCTTAAAGTAATTTTTCTCAGCAAAAAATGAATAAATCAAGCTTATAGGTTTAAGAAAATATCTTAAAAACAGGTTTGGTTTTCGTTGCCAAAATTTCGGCGTTTTTAAAAAAATCATTCCGCGTTGTTATAACCGTATTCATACTTTTTCGGGAGCAAAATTTTGGCAAACAGCAAAGCAACTACACAGAAAAATATACTGTACGTAAAGGCGTAATTACTGCCGTAAGCGTCCCAAATGTTACCCGCAATATTGGACGCAATAAAATATGCAATACCGATAGTGCAATAATAAAGTCCGATAGCTGTAGCTCTTAAATGAAAGCTTACCTGTTCACTTATTAACGATAGGAACAACCCTTGAACAGCGGTCATTTGCCCACCCCATAATAATGAACCAGCATAAACATATGTTATTGGTGAAAAACTGGAATATCTTGCAGCGAGGAAAAATAAATTGGATAAAATCATTAATCCCATGCAGACTTTTATAAAACGACCTTTACCAAATTTATCCGCCAACAATCCGATAGGAAACGATAACAAAACTTGGCCTATACTGACAAACATTCCCGTAGAGCCCGCAAAAGTTATGTTTAAGAAATTTTTCGCATATAACGGAAACATATGCTCACTAAAATGACCAAGTTCAAAAATGAAAGCTAAGCATAGAATTTTCCAAAAAGAAATATCCAACGATTTCAAATATTTTCTCTTGAACGGGTTTTCTGCCTGAACTTTTTGGGCGTTCTCGTCTTTTTCATTTTTTAATTCTTGTGGAGTCTTAACTTTGAAAAGACAAACGATTGCTATTGCGACTGGGATGGTGGCGCAAAGAAAAACTGTTCTGTAATCGTTGCAGGTTTTAAACATAAGCCATACCGCAATTGGAGTACCGAGTAATGCGCCTAATGTTTTCATGGATTTCGTGAATCCGTAAGATTGACCTCTTGTATTACGATTGCTTAAGTCCGCGATTAATGCGTCTCGCGGAGTCGCTTGCAATCCGTTTCCAATACGTTCTATCGATTGAACCAATATTACCATTCCTGAAGTCTTCGCAAAAGCAAGCAGTGGTTTAATACAGAACGTCACAATACAACCGAGAAACAGAATGAGTTTTCTGTCGCGTAAAAAGTCACTTATTAGTCCAGCAAATACTCGCGTTAAGTACGCAAGAAACTCCACAAGCCCGTCAATAAAAGCTACAGTTGCATTTGTCGTATGAATTTCTTCTGTCAAAAACAAAGGCAGTTGACTGTATACCATCGTGGTTGAGAGCCCCAGAAATAAGCCGAACAGAGAAACGGCAAATATTCCATTTGGAAGATTGCTGAAGACAGAAAAAAAGCCATTTTTACAATGGCTCGACGACAAAACTTCTGTTGGAGAGTCGGATTTCGGAGACTCCGCTTCTATTCCTTTACCATTATCAAACGGTTCAGCCATTGTCGCCTCATTCTCTACCTGCCATTTTAATACTATAAATCTCTTGAAAAGTCTAATAAAAAACGAACGGAAAGTGAGGAATTTATGAAAAACAGACAGTTTAATATCCCTTATTCCTAAGTATGTAATGCGTGTTTTTAGCTTGTCCTTCTTTTTCTAGTATGCCATTTTCAAGTAACTCATGAATATCTCTAGTTGCTGTATCTTGAGAACATTTGCAAATTTTTGCCCATTTGGTTGTAGTTAGATTACCTTGAAAATCGTCCAGAATCATTTGTAGCATTTTCCGCTGTCTTTCATTGAAATTCATCGACCGATGTTGCGTCCAGAACAACGCAACATTTATAACTTTTTTCAGAATAATATCGCTGTTTTCAATTGCTTGCCGTAGGTTCGTCAAAAACCAACTTATCCAAGCTGTTATGTCCAGCGTTCCTTTTTGTGTTGCTTCCAAGATGTCGTAGTACTCACGTCGATTTTTCATAATTTGTGAACACATGGAATAAAAACGAAAGCTACAGTCATCGCTTCTTGAGAGAAATATTTCAGTTATGGCTCGCGCGATACGACCATTTCCGTCTTCAAACGGATGAAGTGCCAAGAACCACAAATGCGAAATTGCTGCTTTTATGAAATTGTCATCGTCGTTTTGTTCGTTCACATAGTTCAAAAATTTATTCATTTCTGAAAGTAATACTGTAGCTTTCGGAGCTTCGTAGTGAATTTCTTCTGCGCCTATATAACCTGAAATTACTTGCATCGGTCCGTGAGTGTCTGTTCTGTATTTGCCGACCTCAATTTTGTACATTCCGCTATATCCGGTAGGAAACAAAGCCGCATGCCAGCCAAACAACCTTTGATGCGTCAAGGGGACTTTGTAATTTTGAGTGGCATCTGCCAAAATTTCAACAGCACCATCGATATGACGATTTGATGTTGATTCGGAAATTGCAGATTTAATAAGCAGACGTCTGGCAACGGAAGAACGAACTTGCTCTTTATCGAAAATTTCTCCTTCGATTTCAGATGATTTAATGACATTTTCGGTTAACATCTGCAAGAGAGCTTGATTTTGGATTTCAAACCCTAAATTTTTCATTTGACCGAGCAAAAATCCCTGAGCATGTTTCAGTTGACTGAGAAGCTTTAAAATTTCTTTGGTGTTCCAACGAAAATTTGGCCAATCTTTACTCTGATATATATACTTCATGTCGGATCTCCGCATATTTTGCGGAGATTATACCCCGGAATCTCCGCAAATGCTATGCTTGGCTTTTAATCCGATTTTAAGTTGTGGGCAACGAAACTTAAATTTGTATCAGTTGCTTTATTTTACGTTACTGGATATTATTCAAAACATCAGATTGTTTATGTGGTGAATTATGGCAGAAGAAAAAAAGCAAGAACAAGTTTTGGGAATAAATGCCCAATATATTAAAGATTTATCGTTTGAAAATGTGACTCCTATTTCGACGGTTGCTCCGTCAGATGAGCAGCCGCAAATAGATGTCCAATTAAAAGTGAACGTTGAAAAAGGGACTCAGGAAAATACATATAAAGTTGGTTTGCATACAAACATTCAAGCTAAAATCAAGTCGGGGACATTGTTCGTATTTGAATTGAATTATATCGGAGATTTTGTCGTGTCAGGATTCCCTACCGATATGATGGAACCGATATTATATATTGAATGCCCTCGTTTGTTGTTCCCATTTGCCAGAAGCATTATTGCGAATGCTATAAGTGAAGGTGGCTTCCCTCCATTGTATTTGGCCCCTGTGAATTTCGCTGATTTATACCAGCAACAAAAGGAAGCTAAAAAGCAAACATTGCAATGAACAAGCTTGCGGTTTTAGTAGATGGCTCCAGTTTTATTTACCGTGCTTATTATGCGTTACCGCAATTAACAAGTGACGGAAAATCGATTGGAGCCATTTACGGCTTTTGTTCAATGTTGATTTCTCTTTTGGAGAAACATAAGTCAGATTTGTTTTTGGTAGCTTTAGATAGTTGTCGACATACTACGTTCCGTTCGGAACTTTACTCCGAATATAAATCCAATCGAAGTGATACGCCTGAAGAGTTAAAGTCACAGTTTCCGATTTTAAGGGAAGCTTGTGAAGCCTTCGGATTGCCGACTGTAGAGAAGCGGGGATTTGAGGCGGACGATATTATTGCGACCTATGCGGAGAAGCTATCAGCACAGGGGTACGACGTTCGAATTTTATCCTCCGATAAGGATTTAATGCAGTTAATAAACGATAACGTTTCGTTGTTTGATCCGATAAAATCAAAAGTAATAAAAGCTCCTGAAGTCGTTGAAAAGTATGGTGTAACACCTGATAAAATGGTGTTTTTACAAGCACTTATGGGAGACTCAAGCGACAATGTTCCGGGTATTGGCGGGGTAGGGCCGAAGACTGCGGCTAAATTGTTGAATGAATACGGAACGCTGGAGAACATTTATCAGAACCTCAATAATATCAAGCAGAAGAAATTAAGAAACAGTTTGGCGACGGAAAAAGATAAGTTGGATATGTCGCTGAAATTAGTAACATTGCGAAAAGACGTTGAAGTTGATGAAGATGCTGAGCATTTGAAAATAACCGAGAATTTACCGAGGACTTTGGCGTTTCTCACAAAATATAAACTGGATTCTTTAATCAAGCGTATCGGAAAAAATATCGCGAAAACTCAGGCTAAAAAAAGAAACCGTTTTCCGATTAATAGCATCAGAGATTTACATAATTTCTTTGAATTAAATCGTGTCGAAAAATTTTCTTTCTTTTGCGCGTCGAGTTCAAATGAAAATGGAGTGCTTGCGCTGTGTTGTGAAAACACGGTCGGATATTGCTGTTTTTCGTATTCCGACGGTATGGATTTGTTCAACCAATGTTCAGCGCTTACGTATTCCGATGTACAACGTGAACTGAAAAAGTATTTTGAAAATCCGAAAATCGTTAAGATTGGCTCGAGAAATATGACGAAGTATTTTCCGAACGCAGATTCCGCTTCTTACGAAGATATATCAGTTATGTCATACATACTGTTTGGACCGATTGATGAAAACGTCGGAAGTTTGTTTCCCGACAGCGATAATGCCGTTTGTAAGTTATCGTTCAAAAATATATCGGACGTCGAGCAAGTCGTTTCTATCGCGGAACTGGAATACGATAATTATGAATATCTGAAAAAGAAACTTCACGATGAAAAATTGTGGGACGTGTATGACAACATAGATAGACCGCTGATAAAAATTCTTCGTGATATGGAAAAAAACGGCATAATTGTTTCCGCGGAAGAATTAAAAAAAGCTGCCGATGAATTTTCCGAAGAACTTAAGCAGATAGAATCGAAAATATTTGCGATAGCGGGACGTGAATTTAACATTGGTTCGGTAAAACAATTGTCGGAAATTATGTTCGATAAGTTAAACATTCCGGCGCCATCTAAAAAAAGTTTGGATATGGAAAGTTTGGAAGAGCTTTCGATTTACGGCAATATGCCGACACTTGTTATCGAATGGCGTAAATTATCAAAACTGCTATCAACTTATACAACGTCGTTGAGTAAGTTAATCAATCGTCAAACGGGGCGAGTGCATACGACATTTAATATGACGTCGACGATAACGGGACGGTTATCTTCGTCAAATCCGAATTTGCAAAATATTCCCGTGAAAACCGCTTACGGAAAAAGAATAAAACAGGCGTTTGTAAGTGAAAAGGGGCATCAACTTCTCTCATTTGATTATTCGCAAATAGAACTGAGAGTTTTGGCACACGTCGCGAAGATAAAACTTTTACAGGAAGCTTTTCGAGCCAATCATGATGTGCACGCAATAACAGCAGCAAATGTTTTCAATGTTAAGTTGGAAGATGTTACTCCGGAAATGAGATCGTATGCAAAAACTATTAACTTCGGAATTATATACGGTATGTCTTCTTTCGGGCTTGCAAAAATGTTGAAGGTTTCCCGAGAAACTGCGGCAGAGTATATAAAAGGATACTTTGAAAAAATTCCCGAGTTTAAAAGTTTTCAGCAGGACACATTAGAGTTCGCTCGCAAAAACGGATATGTTCAGACTTATTTCGGACGGCGTTGCTACATAAAAGATATTACCTCGAAAAATTATCAATTGCGTCAGTTCAGCGAAAGACAAGCGGTGAACGGCGTTATTCAGGGAACGGCGGCGGATATTGTTAAAATCGTAATGATAAAAGTTGCTGATAAACTGCAGAACTTGCATTCGAAAATGCTTTTGCAAATACACGATGAATTGGTTTTTGAAACGGAAAATGATTTTGTGGAAGCAGCATTATCTGAGATAAAAGATGTTATGGAACACGCGGTTGATTTATCAGTTCCGTTAGAAGTGACATGTGAGTATGGCGATTATTTGAAATAAAAAATATAAAAAGCCTTAAAAAGTAGTATTTTGTTTACTATTTACGATTTATTAATGTAAAATAGAAGAGCTGAGCGGAGAGTATATATGTTTAAAAGCCTTGCGGACGCAGTACGTTTCTTATCGATACATGAAGTAAAAAGTGCAAACAGCGGTCATTTGGGAATGCCGTTAGGGATGGCAGATTGCTTAACTGCACTTTTCAAAAATTGTTTGGTGTTTGATCCTGCGCATCCGGAATGGCCTAACAGAGACAGGTTTGTTATGTCGGGCGGACATGGTTCGGCAGCTTTGTATGCTTTGCTTTATCTGACGGGATATAAAGGTATTACTCTCGATGATTTAAAAAATTTCAGGAAGTTAGGTTCAAAGGCAACAGGGCATCCTGAATATGATCCGAGTTGCGGAATAGAAATTACGACGGGGCCGTTGGGACAGGGAATCGCAAATGCCGTCGGTATGGCGATAGAAGAGCGATTACTCAATGCGAGATACGGAGATGATTGCATCAATCACTATACGTACGTGACTGTTGGCGACGGAGATTTAATGGAGGGAATTTCGCATGAAGCGAGCGCAATTGCGGGACATCTTTCCTTAGGACATTTGATAGTATTATTCGATGATAATAATATAACGATAGACGGCACTTTGGATGTTTCATCAAGTGAACAAGTCTTAAAACGTTATGAGGCTTACGGTTGGCAAGTGCTGACAGCGGACGGTTATTCCGAGAAAGATATTGTTGAGGCGATTGAGTTAGCGAAAGGAGACAAGCGTCCGTCTATTATCGCGTGCAAAACGAAAATCGGATACGGTTCACTCAATGAAGGTAAGCCGAAAGCGCACAGTGGCATATTGTCGGATGAAGATATTATTCAGATGCAACAGAAATTCGATTGGCATTATAAGCCGTTTGAAGTTCCTGAGTATATCGAGAAAACTTGGAGAGTTATCGGACAGAGAAATCATGAGCTTTGCGAAAAATGGTATCAAACTCAATCTGAAAAATACGGCGCGTCGGAATTCGAATTTACTCCGGAGTTGAGAAATGTCTTCAGGAGCATTAAGAAAGAATATTTTGTTTCTCGACCGTTTATTGCAACGAGAAACAGTTCCAAAGAAGTCATTTCGAAAATGATGAAGGTATCAAATTTATTGGTTTCGGGTTCTGCGGATTTAGGCGGTTCGACCGGTTGCTTGTCATCTGATTTAAAGCCGATTTCCAAAACAGATTTCTCGGGAAATTATATTCACTACGGAATTCGTGAGCATGCAATGGGCGCGATTATGAACGGTATCGTCGCCGGAAAGAAAATCAGGGCGTTTGCCGGAACATTTTTATCGTTCTGCGATTACATGCGGCCTGCAATTCGTATGAGTGCGCTTATGAATATTCCGACGATTTTCGTGTTCAGTCATGATTCTATCGGAGTGGGGGAGGATGGTCCGACACATCAGCCGGTAGAGCAATTGGCGTCACTCAGAGCAATTCCGAATTTAAATGTTTTCCGTCCGGCGGATGCGATGGAAACGATGGAATGCTGGGAGCAGGCGTTGAAGAGTAAAGGTCCGTCTGTTTTAGTTTTGACGAGACAGAATGTTTTGAGTGTGCGTTTCTGCGGTCGTACTAATTTGTGTGAAAAGGGCGGATATTTCCTTTACGAAGACAGCACGAAAAAAGAAAGGCATGTCAATTTGATTGCAACGGGTTCTGAAGTTGCGATAGCTCTTGAAGTGAAAAAAATGCTGAACGACAAAGATATTTCTGCGAATTTGGCGAGTATCCCATGCTGGAAAATTTTCGATGAGCAATCAGAAGAATACAAACAGCAAATTCTCGGAAATGGTTTGCGAGTTGGTATTGAAGCGTCTAACGGATTCGGCTGGGAAAAATATCTTGGCGATAATTCTCTCTTTTTCGGAGTAAATAATTTCGGAAAATCTGGTTCTTGTTTAGAAAATTATAACTATTTCGGTTTAACATCTCAAAATATAACAGATGTTATTTTGAAGAAGTTAGAGGGAAGTAGTTATGATAAAAATTGCAATTAACGGATTTGGTAGAATTGGTCGTTTAGTTCTGCGCGCGTTCATTGAGTCGAATCAAAAGTACGATTTTAAAATTGTCGCTATAAATGATTTGCAAAAAATCGATACGGCGTTGCATCTTTTAAAATATGATTCCGTTCACGGAACGTTAAATTGCGATGTTAAAAAAGTTTCAGATGATGAATTCACTTTGAACGGGGAAAGTATCAAATATACTTCCGAAAAATGTCCTGAAAGCCTTCCTTGGAGAGAGCTGGGCGTTGACTTGGTTATGGAATGCACGGGCGTGTTCAAAACGAAACAAGCGTGTCAGGCTCATTTGAGCGCAGGTGCGAAAAAGGTTCTCATATCCTGTCCGTCGGACGATGTTGATAAGACGATAGTCTTTGGGGTGAACAGCGATACGATAAATAAAGATACGGACATAATAGTCTCAAACGCATCGTGTACGACAAACTGTCTAGCGCCTGTTGTAAAAGCGATACATGAGGAAATCGGTATCATCGGAGGATTCGCTACGACGGTTCATTCGTATACAGGTGATCAGCGATTGGTTGATATGTGCCATCGTGATTTGAGACGTGCACGTGCTTCGGCTTTAAGTATGATTCCTACATCGACTGGAGCGACAAAAGCGATTGAAAAGATTTTCCCTGAGCTGAAGGGTAAGTTGTCGGGATTGTCGGTCAGAGTTCCGACGCCAAATGTTTCAATGGTAGATTTTACGTTTACTTCAGCGAAAAGAATGACAGTTGAAGATATTCGTAACGCGATTATCAAACATGCGGACAATGAGCTTAGCGGGATTTTGGGATATACGGATGAAGAACTTGTATCTTCTGATTTTAATCATTCTTCATTCAGTTCTATTGTCGATATGCCTTTAATAAAAGTGATAGATGACAGAATGGGACACGTTGTCGCTTGGTACGATAACGAATGGGGATTCTCGAATCGTATGTTGGATACAGCGGCGGAATTATTTTGAAATAAGACGAATGCTCGTTAACTTTTTATAAAGTTTGTTCATTTACGTTTAGCCTATATGTTATCGGAGTGAACGATGAGGATGGGTATTTTCGGCGGTTTTCTTGTATTGAGTATATTCGCTTTTTCAAGTAATGCCGAAATTGAATGGAAAGAATTTAAAAACGATTCGTATAGTATACCTCAGAAGAATATAGAGAGCATGGATATAAAGGCTGATTTATTTGATGAGGTTACGTCAGAGGAATTACTACCATTAAAAAAGCAAAATTCTGCAGAAAAAAGCAAAAGAAGAAAGAATAAGAAAAACAAAAGGCGTTCTTCTCGTAAAAGGCGTTGAATTTTTGCATTTGAAAAAATTCTCGTCGGTTGCGTTGTTTTCTGCAGCGCATTATACTCAAAAATGTTTATGAAAGCAGAAAGATATGGCGTCTGACGTTGTTGCTATTATTAATCAGAAAGGCGGAGTGGGAAAAACTACGACGACGGTGAATTTGGCTACCGCTTTGGCTGTTGCCGGAAAGAAAGTTCTGGTATTGGATTTAGATCCGCAAGGAAACGCGACGACGGGATTTGGTATATCAAAGGGAAGGGGATTATACAGCAGTTACGGCGTTTTGCTCGGTTTGGTAAAACAGTCTGAAGTCGTACAAAGAACATATATCGATGGGCTGTACATGATTCCGTCAACGATAGATTTGTCGGCAGCTGAAGTGGAGCTCTTTCCGCAAAAGGATAGGGACAGTAAATTAAAGCAGGCTTTAGCCGATGCGGATTACGACTACATTTTTATCGACTGTCCTCCCGGGTTCGGTTTGATAAACATCAATGCGCTGAACGCTTCCAACAAAATTATTATTCCGTTGCAGTGTGAATTTTATGCGCTGGAGGGATTGGCACAGTTGTTCAATACGATTCAGAGCGTTCGTAATACAATCAATAAAGATTTGATGGTTTCCGGCATTTTGTTGACGATGTTCGACAGACGAAACAGTTTGAGTTCAATTGTCGCGAATGATGTTCGCAGTCATTTCGGAAATTTGGTTTTTAATACCGTGATTCCGAGAAATGTACGAATCAGTGAAGCATCTTCATTCGGTAAACCCGTAATTCTGTATGACATGAGATCTAGTGGTGCGATTTCTTATATAGAGTTAGCAAGAGAATTTTTGAGTAGGAAATCAAAATGACGGAAAAATATTTGGGACGTGGATTATCTGCATTTTTGGATACGGAAACAGATGAAAACGATATTATAAAAATCAATACAGATAGTATTAAAAGAAATCCGTTTCAGCCGAGACAGACGTTTAACGAAGAAAATTTAAAAACTCTGGCGGAATCGATTAAGCGAAAAGGTATTTTGCAACCGATTTTAGTCGTAAAAAGAGATGATGGCGGATATCAACTGGTTGCCGGTGAGCGACGTTTGCGTGCATCTAAAATCGCGGGATTGGCTGAAGTTCCAGCAATTGTCGTTAACATGGATAACGAAGAGCAGTTGGAAATTGCGATTCTTGAAAATATTCAGAGAGAAGATTTAAATCCGTTGGAAGAAGCAGAATCTTATCGACGTCTAATGGATGAGTTTCATCACACACAGGAAGAATTGTCGGAGATTCTGGGAAAAAGTCGTAGTCATGTTGCAAACATTTTACGTTTACTGACTCTTCCCCCGCAGGTAAAAGAAATGGTGCGAGAAGGTAAATTAAGCTTCGGGCAGGCTCGTGCTTTAATTGGTTTAAATGATGCTGCGGAGATAGCGAAAAATGTCGCGGAAAAGTCGCTAAGTGTGCGTCAAACTGAAAATTTAGTGAAATCCAGAAAAGGTAGGGGCGTAAAATATATGGACCCCGAAATTGCAAATGTCGCCGGACAAATATCGATGTTGCTGGGATTAAACGTCAATATAAATTTGAAAGGTACGGGCGGAGTTGTTGAAATAAATTTCAATAATTTTGAAGAACTCGATGCATTAATAAGAAAATTAAATAACTAGGTTTTCATGGGAATAGTTAAGGCGGCATTTACCGTCGGAGCATTTACGCTTTTCAGCAGATTGTCGGGCTTTGTGAGAGAGTGCGTTATGGCGTATTGTCTCGGAGCGGGCATGTATTCGGACGCGCTTTTAGTTGCTCTCAGGATTTCAAATACGTTCAGACGAATTTTCGCTGAAGGGGCGTTTAACGCGTCGTTTCTTCCTCGATTTTCCAAAGTTCTGGATATTGAAGGAAAAGAAAAAGCCAACGTTGTGCTTTCGGATGTGTTCAGCTTACTGCTTATGATACTGACTGTTTTTTCGATAATCGTTATTATATTTTTTCCGTCAGTGCTCGTTGTGCTTGTGTCAGGATTTGATGTTCTGAGTAAAAAATTCGGATTGACCGTAACACTCGGCAGAATTTGTTTTCCGTATTTAATACTGATTTCAATAGCGTCTTTGTTTTGCGGAGTTTTAAATACAATTCATCGGTTTGCTTTGCCGGCGGCAGCGTATTCCTTGCTTAGTATTTTTACGGCGACGGCCATCGGCGTGAGTTACTGTTTGGATTTTTCAAGTGCAATCACGGTACATATTGCGGCATGGGCTGTTTTGTTATCCGGTGTAGTGCAGTCTTATTTATTGTACTGGTCTGCACGAAGATACGGTTTCAGAGTTTCTTTTAAACTCAAGTGTTGGTCTGTAACGGTAAAAGATATAATGAAAAACATGATTCCCGGAATCATCGGTGCAGGTGTGTGGCAATTAAATTTGTTGGTTGATACGACAATTGCATCTTATCTTCCGACGGGAACGATAACTTGTATGAATCTTGCCGACAGACTGAATCAATTTCCGTTAGGAACTATCGGAATTGCGTTGAGTACGGCTCTGTTGCCAATACTGTCCAAATTCATTAGTCAGAACGAATATGAGAAAGCACAAGTGGAGTTGGAGAGGGGATTGCTTTTTGCATTCTTTCTGACTTTTTTTGCAACATCTTTATTGCTGGCATTGGATGTGCCTTCTGTTTCCGTAGCGTTTCAAAGAGGAATGTTCGAAGCTGAACAAGTCAGGATTACTGCCAGTGCGGTAACGGGATTTGCGATGGGATTGCCGGCGTATGTTTTGACGAAAGTGTTTTCGTCGGTGTTCTTCGCAACGGGAGATACAAAATCACCTGTTATTTTCGGAATGGTGTCAGTCGTGCTGAACGTAATATTTTTGATAACGTTAGTTCCGTTTTTGAAATACTTCGGGTTGGCTCTTTGCACGTCGATATCCGCAATTTCAAATGCGATTATGCTGATATATTTTTCGAGAAGAAAGTTGATGTTAAAATTATCAAAAGTCTTCTGGATGAAAATTTCATTTCAATTCATTGCTGCTCTGGTCACGTATTTGACGTTGACTTGGCTGGCAGATACTTATTGGACGGCAGAACTTGGAACGAAAACCATTAAATGGGCGGTGTATTTCGGATTCCTCGGAATCGCTGTCATGGTGTTTATGACGGTGACAGTTTTGTGTTTAATCGTCACTAAACAAAAGCAATGGCGTTTGTGGAAAAAAGACGCTTGGTCGTAGGCAAGAATTTATAGTCTTGAAGTTTTTCAATATTTCACACTTCTTAAAACAAGAAGCTGAACGATTTGGGAGGAAGGAGGTCGAGTAATCTGCTAAGTTAATCGAACAAATTTATATTTAAAAGGAGATTACTCGATGAACGGAAGCGAACAAGTACAAGCAATTATCGCCGGAAGAACGCGGAAAAATTGAGGTGTGTTATTTGCTAATAGAATGGTAAAGCTCTCTTCGTATGTTTCTCACATTTTTAACCAATAATCAACAAATTACTGAGAAAATCAAGTGCTATAGGTTTTTGTAATAAGGAGAAAATGATGAAGAAACTTATTAAAAAAAATCGAACTGAATACTTTTGTTATTTTCACAAAACCTTCAAAATTATTAGAAACATTTGTTTCTTCATTTTTGCTATATCTCTAATTTGTCTCAATGTTTTTGCGTATGATGCAGAAAAAGTATCTATAATAATTCCTGTTTACAATGTCGAGAAATATATAAAAGAGTGTTTAGATTCAGTAGTAAATCAAACTTACAAAAATCTGGAAATAATATGCGTTGATGATTGTGGTGTTGATAATTCAGTAAAAATTGCAGAAGGATATGCACAAAAAGATAACAGAGTGAGAATAGTTCACCATGACAAAAATATGGGGGCAGGGGTCGCTAGGAATACAGGAATAAAGAATTCTAACGGAGAATATATATTTTTCTTAGATTCGGATGATTATTTGAACTTAGATATAATTGAGTTAATGGTGAAAAAACAAAAGGAGACTACCGCGGATGTTGTTGTTTCAAACATTAGAGTTTTTTCACTGGACAAAGATGAGATTATTAGAGACCGGCTTAAAGCAAACAGAGAACTTTTGAAATTTATTCCGAAAGATTATTATAAGATTGATATTAATAATTTTTCTAATAATTTGAATAACATCTTTTGCGTTTGCTGGGGAAAACTTTATAAAAAAGGTTTTTTGATTAAAAACAACATTTGGTATACAAGTGAAAATATCTGCTATGAAGATGGAGGGTTTTGTTTAAAGGTTTTGTCTAATTTTCCATTAGTCTCTTTTATGGGTAATGTCGGTGTTAATTACAGAATAAATCCGTATTCAGTGACCTATAAAATAAGCGCATGGAAACATCAAATTAACGCCAAGGCTATGCTTAAAGATTTTTTTCAATATTTAGATAATCAATTTGAAAAAGACGTTGCTGAAAAATTAAAAAAATTAACAAAAACATCTCCTAGATACGAGGAACTTTATACAATATCTATTTTTCAGTTGTTTATATATTGGTTAGCAGATGTATTGAAGCAGAAGTAGATTCCATTTTTTCTCTGTTGATAATAGCAAACAAAAGATATCTTGCGCAGTAATAGATGTTGAGTAGTAAATCTTGTTTTTCTGAAGTATTTATCCTAATACTTGATTGTAATTTTATGAGAGATTCAGTATGGCTCATCTTAAAATGATTTCCGAACAATTAGATGAGAATGTCATAGGCAAATTAACTTATCTGCCTGAGCGTTTGGGAATGTATATTTCGAAAAATGAAAAGATAATTACTGTTAATACTGGAATTTCGAGCGATATGTTCAACGCTATTTGTTTAAAGGACTACGATATCAGTTGGCAAGTAGCTCGAGATATGTTTCATGCCGAAGGTTTGCCTTTTGCTTTAGGATGCGGATTTGGTGATAAAGGCGAAAAATGTAGAAATTTTCTTGAAAAATTAGGTCTTAAATACGATGAAATCGAAACGGGAATGTTTGTCGATATAACGCAAGTAGACAGACGACTGAATTACGGAAAACTGAAAATAACTCAAGTTGGTGATGAGCACACGTTGGATGATTTTATTGCAGTTTATAAAGGGATAGTATCGACAGATGCTGAGGCTATAGAACGATTTTATACCGCTGCTGCGTCTTGTATATTAGAGCCTGAGAGTTCTTTGAAATTATTTGTTGGGTATATTGCAGAACGACCAATCGCTACAGGAGCGTTATTCTTGTATGCAGGTGTTGCGGGAATATGGGATATTACAGTGCTACCGAATTTCAGAAGGCGAGGAATCGCTACGGATATGGTTGCTCATTTACTTATTCAAGGTCTCGATGTGTATAAATACAATACGGCAGTGCTGACAGCTAGTGTCGCGGGAGAAAAAGTCTATCGCAAAATGGGATTCCAAAAAATAAAGGATTTTTTTATCTATAATATGGTTGGATAGATTGGTTCAGTTGCTTGAGTCTCTCTTCCATTTCCATTGATTCTTTGCTAAAATCCAAGAACAGGCTGCGTGTGTAGTCTGTTGTTGTCGATTTAGGTGTAAGGGTATACCTGTTTTGATGTTTTTAGAGATGGAGGGAAAAGTGCCCAAATTAAAAACGAAAAGTGCTGCGAAGAAGCGCTTTAATTTTACTGCTACTGGTAAAGTAACAGCTCAGCCTGCTTTCAAAAGGCATAACTTAAGGAAACGTTCTCAAAAGATGAAAAGACAATCTCGCGGAACGATGATTTTGAGTGCTGTTGATACAAAGACTATCAACAAGTATATGCCATATAAATAAGGAGGATAGAGATGTCACGAGTAAAAAGAGGCGTTACGACGCACGCGCGTCATAAAAAAGTTCTAAAACTTTCCAAAGGATTTATAGGACGTTCAAGTACGTGCTATCGCTCTGCGTTGGAAAGATTAGAAAAGTCTATGCAATTTGCTTACAGGGATAGACGTAATAAAAGAAGAGATCTCCGTCAGCTTTGGATTGTGAGAATTAACGCAGCGGTAAGAGCATATGACATTAAGTATTCTCAGTTTATTTATGGATTGGGAAAAGCAAATATCAGCTTAGACCGCAAGGTTTTATCCGAAATGGCTATCAATGATAAAGAGGCTTTTGCAGAGATAGTTAAGAAGGTAAAATCTGTCTTAGCGTAATTTAATCGTTTTGTGGAGGTGGTTGTATGTGTGACAAGATTTGTGAATTGCCTGAGGGGTATGAACCGTCAGAAGATGAAGAGTTCATGAATGACTTTCAGAGAGAGTATTTTCGACGGAAATTGGTCGCTTGGCGCGATGAATTGGCCAGAAATAACGAAGAAGTCGTGAAGTATCTTCAGGAAGAAGGGAAAACTTGCACAGATGTTGCGGATCGTGCATCCACCGAAACAGATATGACTTACGAGTTGAGAAGTAAGGAAAGAGCCGGGAAATTGATTTCGAAAATTAACGAAGCTCTTCAAAGAATTAAAAACGGGACGTACGGATTTTGTGATGAAACTGGCGAGCCGATATCTTTAAAAAGATTGGAAGCAAGGCCGGTTGCGATGCTCAGTATAGAAGCTCAAGAACGTCATGAAAGACAAGAACGCGTGCAGAAATATGACTAGTAAAACAGATAAAGAAATTTCCGAAAAGAAGCCTGCAGAAGATAAGAATAGCCAGGAATATAAAAAACAAAAGCGCAAAGAGGATATTCGTTTTATTGTCGTTTTTGTGTTCTTTTTTTCTTTGTTTAGATTTTTTGCGTATGACTGGTATATAGTGCCGTCATGTTCAATGGTGCCAACCTTGCTCATAGGTGATATGCCGTTTGTTGAAAAATGGCGTTACGGGTATAGCAAGCATAGTATTTGGTTTAGTCCGAATTTGTTCTCAGGGCGCTTGTTTTTTAAAAATAACGTGAAGCGTGGAGAGATTATAGTTTTTAAGCATCCGTATAATCCGAATACTCCTGAAACAAATGATATTAATCTGATTAAGAGGGTTATAGCATTACCAGGTGACAGAGTCAGTGTGAACAATGGTATAATTCGTGTTAACGGTGTTGATGCACAGCTTACGCCTAAGGACAAGATGGTTTACCACGATACGCAATCACATCAGTTTTTAGAACTGAGTTTGTACGAGGAGAAGTTGCCTCTTGCAGATGTGCCGACGCATACAGTTGCATACATCGATGAAATGAAAAATTCAGAACCAAATAATTTTGAGGAAGTTACGGTTCCTGAAGGTCATTATTTCGTAATGGGAGATGATAGGGATTGCTCAAAAGATTCTCGTTGCGGATTGGGATTTATTCCTGCAGAAAATCTCATGGGAAGAGCAATATTTACGATTTATTCCATAGCAAACGGAGTCAAACTCTGGGAGTTTTGGTTGTGGTTCCAAAACATCAGATATGAACGACTTTTGAAAAGGATAATCTGATGCTGACTGACAGCAATGTAGCTGCTCTAGAAAAAATTATCGGATATAAATTTAACAGCAAAGATTCCATATCCATTGCTGTTACTCATCCGGGATTAAAAAAAAATACAAAAGAGTCAGCAAAAAACTTTGAGAGATTAGAGTTTCTTGGAGATAGAGTTTTGGGACTCTCTCTTGCTACTTTTTTATATGAAACTTTCGGAGACGATTCCGAAGGTGAGTTAGCTGTAAGAATGGCAACGTTAGCCGGTACGGATTATCTTATTCAGTTGGCAAAGCAAACGAAAATTATAGATTGTTTTGCGATACCTAAAGATTTTTTCGTTTCAATGAATAAAACGTCATCTTCTATTGCTGATATGATGGAAGCGGTTTTCGGTTCGATATATTTGGATTCAAATTTCGAAACTGTTTGCAAAATTATAAAAAAGCTTTGGGCAGCGGATATAAATAAGGTCGTTTATAAAGAAAAAGATTCAAAGACTCAGTTGCAGGAAATAGTACAGAGTAAGGCACAGGGACTACCAATTTATCGTTTGATAAAAATGTCTGGTGAAGCTCATGATCCTGTTTTTGAAGTTGAAGTGGTCGCATGTCAGAAATCTGCAATAGGATATGGAAACTCAAAAAAGAATGCAGAGCATGATGCTGCGAAGAAAATGATAGTAAAATTACAAGCGGAGAAAAATTGAAAAAGTGCGGTTATGTTACGGTTATAGGTGAAACTAATGCCGGAAAGTCTACCCTGGTCAATCAAATGGTGGGGCAGAAAGTTTCTATTGCTTCACGCAAAATTCAGACAACATTATCGAGAATTTTGGGCATAGCTATTTATAAAAATACTCAAATTATTTTGATAGACACGCCGGGATTTCTCAGAGGAAAACACGTCGAAAATTTGGAAAAAACCGCCTGGGATGCTTTTAGAGAATCTGATGATATTTTATTCGTCGTTGATGTGAATAAAAAAAGTTTTACGAATAGTTTGGCTTTGCTTAAAAAAATTAACGCTGACAAAAAAGTATCGTTGGTGCTGAATAAAATCGACATGATTCACAAACCGAAATTGTTAGAAATCGCATCAGTGTTTAACGAGGTTAGAAATTTTGAGCAGATATTCATGGTGTCGGCTTTGACCGGAGATGGAGTAACGGAAATTCTCGATTATTTGAGTAACATTATGCCGGAGGGCGAATGGCAGTATGATGAGGATACAATAACAGATTCATCGTTTGAAAAATACGCATCGGAAATAACAAGAGAACATGTTTATCATAGATTGCATCAGGAGATTCCGTATAAATGCGTAATAAAAACAGAAGCGCGTGAAGAGCAACCTGATGGAAGTTTAAAGATTTATCAAAGCATATATGTTCGAAATGATGCACATAAAAAAATCTTTCTAGGGCATAACGGAGAAAAAATTAAATCCATTGGCGAGGCAGCGCGCAAAGAGTTAACAGAACTTTTAGAAAGAAAAGTACATTTGTTCTTAACGGTTCACGTTGATGATAAGCATAACCCTCACAGAGGTGATTGACATTGCGTTGGCAGGAAAATTGCATAATTTTATCAGTTAAATCGTTTTCGGAAAACGCAAGAATTGTAACCTTGCTTAACGGAACTTTAGGAAAAACGTCAGGTTTAGTTCGAGGTTTAAAAACATCAATTCAGCAGGGAGATATAAGCGATGTTGTTTGGAATGGACGTCTTTCTGAACAACTCGGGACCTTTAAAATAGAAAATATTTTTTCTCCATTTCCATATCTTATAAAGGATTCTCTGGGAGTGTCTATGATAGATAGCGCATGTACATTGTGTGTGAATGGATTACCGGAAAAAGCTCCTCATGAGAATTTGTTTCAGATTTTGAAGAATTTGTTTTTATCTGTAGAAAATGGAAACTGGCTCGCAAATTACGCGTTGTTTGAGCTGGCTTTTTTATCTGAAGTCGGAGTTGGACTTGATTTTTCAAAATGTGCAGTTACTGGAGCAAAAGAAGGTCTTGCCTTTGTTTCTCCACGTACAGGACGTGCTGTTGTACGTGAAGTAGGTGAAAAATACAAAGACAAATTGTTTGCTCTGCCTAAATTTTTTGTTGGTGAGAACGATAATCCGACATTATCTGATATTTTTTCTGGTCTGAAGATAACAGAGCATTTTTTAAAGACGTTTTTCTATGGTATAAACAACAGGGAATTGCCGTTATCACGAGATTATCTCATGACGGAATTGTGTAACAGAGTAGGGGAATGTAACCAATGAAGGTCAGTACAATTATTGATAGCACAGAGAAAAGAGTTGCGATTACTCCGGAGACTGTAAAGAGATATATTGGAATCGGTTTGGAGGTCGTACTGCCGAAAAATTCCGGAGAAAGCGCCGGATTTAAAGATGAAGAATATGTCGCGGCAGGAGCAAAAATCGAAACGAAAAAAATAGATGCGGATTTGTATTTATGTGTTCGCCCTTCTTTTGATAAGGATTTGAAATTAAAGAAAGGGACGTTTTTAATCGGAAGTTTATCGCCTTTTAAAAATCAAGATATTTTGAATAAAATGGCTGCGTCTGGAATAAATCTTTGTGCATTAGAAAGGATACCAAGAATTACTCGTGCGCAATCTATAGATATTCTATCGTCTCAAGCTAATATCGCCGGATATCGGGCTGCGTTAGTTGCAATGGCGGAGTACGGACGTATTATTCCGTTAATGATGACAGCGGCTGGAACAGTACGACCGGCAAGAGCGCTTATAATCGGGGCAGGAGTCGCAGGATTGCAAGCGATTGCAACAGTGAAGAGAATGGGCGCTGTTGTGTCTGCGTTCGATGTTCGTGCTGCAGCTAAGGAGCAAGTCGAAAGCTTAGGCGCAACTTTTATTGCAGTAGAAAATAATGACAGCGGAGAGACGGCAGGCGGTTACGCAAAAGAAATGTCTGATGATTATAAAAAACGTCAGGCAGAGAAATTGGCAGAAGCTCTCACGAAAACTGACATTGTGATTACAACTGCTCAAATTCCGAATAAGCCTGCTCCGCGATTAATAACGAAAAAAATGGTCGAATCAATGCCTGCAGGTTCTGTTATCGTGGATATGGCAACTGAAACAGGTGGAAACTGCGAGGTGTCGAAAAAGGGCGAAGTCGTGAAAGTCGGCGATGTTACAATTATCGGATACACAGATTTCGCGGCACAAGTCGCATATGATGCAAGTCAGTTATTTGCAAAAAACATGTTTAACTTTGTTTCTCTGATGATTAAAGATAATAAAATAGATACGTCGGATGAAATTATTCAAGCCGTGATGATTAAAACGGAGAAGTAATGTTTTTTTCTGATGAACTGCCAAGATTCGTGTATTTTTTTCCGCGAATTTTGTGGCCGTTTATTCAGTTGAGCAGACCGTATCATGTGTCAAATGTCTTAGCGGCTAGTTTCAGCGGATTGCTTTTGTCATCTAATCATGCCGATATGCTTTTCTGGTTTTGGATTTATGGTATCGGGACTTTTTTGATATTGGGAGCAGGAGCGACGTTTAACGATATCGTTGATCGTTCAATTGATTCAACGTATTTGAAAACAATGTCACGTCCAATTCCGTCCGGTAGAGTATCCTTGAATGTGGCAATTGTATATTTTTTTCTGCAACTTATTCTGGCTTTTGCTTGTTGGTTAGTACTTCCGTTTGATGCAAAAGTTATTTCTCTTGGGATTTTGGGATTAATACTTTTGTATCCATTTGCAAAAAGATTTACGAGTAGCGCGCAATTCATTTTGGGATTTGTTACAAATCTACAAGTGCTTATGGGATACTATATGCTGACACATAAAATCGATGTTGCAGTTTTTGCGTTGTTTCTGAGTTTAAGCTTGATAATCGTAATGGCTGATTCTGTGTATGAGTATAGAGAATATTTCGCGAATAAAAATTCAGTAATAAAATCAACTGCCTTTGCTTGGGGAGAAAACGGAAAAATTCGGTTGTTATTGCTTTCGCTTATATATTTTTTATCGATGATATTTTTAGGCGTATTTAAGCATTTTAACGGTATGTTTTTTTGTGCAGTATTAATATCTTTTGTACGTATTTTGAATATTATATACGTGGTTGATTTAAAAAATTCTGAGGATTGTAACAATAGGTTTTTGCAATTACAAAATTCAGGATGGTTCGTATTCGTGGCTATTGCGTGCGGAGAGTTATAGGAGAAAAAATGGAACAGAATCATTTGATTGATATCGTAAAAAAGGTAAAACAAAAAGGCGCAGATGAAGTCGATATTTTACTCAAAGAAAGCGATACAATATCAGTGACTACGCGATTAACCAAACTTGAGAAAGTTACCCAAGCCAGTATTGTTTCTGCGAAGATACGAGTTTCAATTGGTAAGAAAAGTGCAACTGTTTCAACCGATAATATTTCGACATTAACAGATGAAACATTCCTGGAAAAGGCTGTTGCGTCAGCGAAAATTGCTCCGGAAGATGATTCAAAATTGCGTCCCGAAATTGATGAATTATGCCGAAATCCGAAAGATATTGATATGTGTGATAGGACGGCTATAACAGCAGAACAGATTATTTCTGCTTCTAAAGAATGCGAAGAAATTGCACTTGGAATAAGTGGAATAACAAATTCTGAAGGAGCAGATATCGGGCATGCTCATTCTAAAATCACACTGGTAAGAAATAAAGATTTTTTGGGGCAATATGAGAAAACAGTCAACCAGTTTTCTGTTGTTACACTTGCGGAAAAAAACGGAGAACTACAAAGAGACTATGATTTCTCTCAGGCGGTTTATTACGCAGATTTGAAAAAACCAAAAGAGCTTGCAGAGAAAGCGGCAGAGCGTACATTGAAAAAACTCGGCGCGAGGAAAATAAAATCGTGTAAAGTTCCTGTAGTGTTTGAAAAAAATATTGCAGGGCAATTGTTATCGAGTTTACTAGATTCAATTAACGGTGCGGCAGTCGCAAAAGGAATTAGCTTCTTAAAAGATAAGTTATCGAAAAAAGTTTTCAGTTCTGATATTACAATTACTGATTTGTTCGGAATTGACAGAGGATTGCGTTCATGCCCATTTGATTCAGATGGAATAGCATGTCGCGATACTCTTATTGTGGAAAATGGAGTTTTGAATTCGTTTTTACTTAACACAAAATACGCACATCAATTAGCAATGAGAACAACAGGAAATTGCGAAAGCTTTACTGAGATTTCTCCGCATAATGTTGTCGTACAAAATGGTAAAAGAAGTTTTTTTGAAATTATCAAAGATATAAAACAAGGATTGTTCGTGACAGAAGTAATGGGCAACGGATTAAATATGGTAACCGGAAATTATAGCCAAGGTGCTGCAGGGTTTTGGATTGAAAACGGCGAAATATCGTATCCTGTTCACGAAATTACAATTGCTGGAAATTTTGCAGATATGCTTGGACATTGCGAAGTCGCATCTGATTTAGAACAATTGACAGGCATAGATTCTCCTACATTAGCAATTGAAGAAATGGTTGTCGGCGGCATATAACATTAACGAAATTTTTACCATTTACGAGCACAATAATTCTGTAGCTAGAGGAAAGATATGCTCTGTAGAGTGGTGCATCCTAACAGTAAGTCGGAATACGTACTTGTTTTTTTCAGTGGATTTGGTGCGGATTATAATTATTGGAATGATTTGTTACCGTATTTTTCAAATTACGAATGCGTGTTACTTTCGGAAAATTATTTTTGCGAACCCGAAGAAGTGACAGAGAAGCAACTCAGAAAAATATTTGAGGGGAAAAAGATTATAGGTATCGGACATTCGTTAGGGTATATGAAACTGTGTCTTCTGCAAGAAAAGTACGATTTCTTTAAGCTTAGTAAGATAATTTCTATAGAAGGTTTTTCGGAATATCTCGGTTCAAAAGAGCCAATGCGTTCTATGCGAAAAATTGCATTGGAATATATGAAGTTTTGTTACTCGATAAATCCGATTGGAACGTTGGTTTGGTTTCAAACTATATGTGGTGCGATGCCTGATATTCCTGAAAAAATTAATCAGGATTTATTACAGCAAGATTTGAAATTGTTAGATGAAAAGGTGATAACGCCTTGTATTCCTCACTTGGTTTTATCAAGTATCGATGATTTTGTTATACCGTTTTATATCATTCAAGATAATTTCGGACATTGTGCGGAGATAATTTACACACAAACGGCATCACATTTACTTGGAATGCGTTATCCGAAATATGTGTTTGAAGAAATCAGTAAATTTATATGAGAAAAAACGAAAGAAATTCCCCTTGATTGAACATTCTAATAGTTGTTATATAAAAGCTAGGAATTTGAGGGTGATATGGTGTTACAGAAAGTATCTTTTACAGACAAGCTACAAAAAAATCACAGTGTCGTTGTTGGAGTGTATGCTGACGGCAGTTTGTCGAAAAGCGCAAAAGAAGTAGACAAGCATTTGGACGGAATGATATCGAAGAGTTGTAAGAAATTAGGTTTTTTGGGAGAACTATTT
>CAMNGH010000007.1 GCA_946538065.1 uncultured Holosporaceae bacterium | reverse complement strand
CAAAAGAGAAGAGGTAATGCGAACAATACCGCGGCAACTACGTTGAATTTCATAAACAGCTTGAATAAACGCTTAATACCTTCTAAGTCATTTTCACCAATTAAATTGGAGGCAAGGGAAGAAATAGAAGCTTCACATCCGTTGGCGACAAAGACAAACAACAGAAAAATCATGAATTCGGCACTGACGACAGTCGACAATTCTTTGGACGTATGACTGAAAAACATAATCATTATATACCAAGCAATCATGCCCAAAAATTTTCCGAACGAAAACGGTACGCCGATTTTCATGCAGTGAAAGAATAGTTTTTTCTGGAACGATTTGTTGGATGTGCCACACAATTTTCTGTTTTTTTTGCTGAGAAAAGCTGTGCCCAAAATTAAGGATTGTACGAACGAGGACGTAACGGTCGCATATGCTGCTCCACTTGCTCCCATTGACGGAATAATGTTTTTGTATCCGAACACCAACAGAATGTCCAAAAACAAATTGAGAAAAATTCCTATTATTACGGTTGATATAATAATATTGCTTTTCTTTCTGCCTATGAAAAACGAGCATAACGCTGTAAATATCGCTTGAATCGGTGCAAACGCCATGAGAATTTTTTGATATGGAATGCCGTCTGCACGAAAATATTCCGGCATAAGGCAGATATACTCTGTGGCCATGGACAGCGGTATGAAGACAATAAATGACATTAGGCTCAGATGTATCATCTGCCAGGTTGGTTGTGCTGTTTTTTCAAATTCACCTTTTCCGTTATACTGTCCGACGAAAACAGATGCTATCTGGCATACGCTTATCAGTACGAAGCTACACAAAGCGACAGCCAAACCTCCCAAAGTTGCCGCATTCATCGCGTTTAGAGAATATTTCGTTAAAACTAATCTGTCCATGGCGACCATGATGTTCATGGATAACGAGGAAAGTATGAGAGGCAGAGAGAACTTCAGGACCTCTTTTGTGCTGTATCTGTCCATAGTAAAAACCTTAACATTATCAATATACAATAAATAAAATGAATTGGCTACTGACAGCATTTGTGAAATCGTTTTATAATCTACTTCCGAAAAGGAATTTAAAATGGCTAGCTTATATTTTTATTACTCAGCGATGAATGCGGGCAAGACGACTTCTCTTTTGCAAACGGATCATAACTATTTTGAACGGGGAATGAATACTATTTTGTTTACCTGTGCGATGGATGATAGGTATGGTCAAGGGATGATAGCGTCTCGTATCGGATTACAAAAACAAGCTGTTACATTCGATAAAAATTTTGATTTCTTTTGTTACGTAAAGGACGCGAAAAAAGTCGCTTGTGTATTAATCGATGAGGCGCAGTTTCTTACCGAAAAACAGGTGAATCAATTGGGAGATATTGTGGATTTGCTTGATATTCCGGTTTTGGCATATGGATTAAGGACGGATTTTCAGGGGAATTTATTTGAAGGAAGTGCAAGGTTATTGGCTATCGCTGATATTCTTACAGAGCTAAAAACAGTGTGTTTTTGTGGAAAGAAAGCAACGATGAATTTGCGTATCGATAAAGATGGGAAAAAGGTTACATCCGGAGCTCAAGTAGAAATAGGCGGAAATGACAGATATATTTCTGTTTGCAGAAAGCATTTTAAAACTCATCCGTAAAAAATATTTTTTAAAGCGTGGTTTGGCGCCTATTCCTATTGCAAATTTTGATTGCGTATGGTAGAAAACAGTAACCTAATTTTGGATTTTGAGGTTTTATGGCTAAGAAAATTGTCGGGTATATCAAATTGCAAGTACCTGCTGGGAAAGCGAACCCATCACCTCCAATCGGACCTGCTTTAGGTCAGAGGGGGTTAAATATTATGGAATTCTGTAAAGCGTTTAACGCTCAGACTCAGTCGTACGAAGCCGGTACTCCGTTGCCTGTTATTATTACAGCTTACGGAGACAGAACTTTTTCGTTTATCATTAAAATGCCACCTGTTTCATATTTCTTGAAACAAGCTGCGAAGATAACAAAAGGCTCGGGAACAGCCGGAAAGGGCTCTAGTGTCGGAAGCGTGACTATGGCTCAGGTAAAAGAAATCGCCGAGAAGAAAATGAAGGATTTGAATGCAAATGATGTCGATGCTGCCAGCATGATGGTTATCGGATCAGCTCGTTCAATGGGATTGGAGGTCATTCAATAATGGCACACGCAGGAAAAAGATATAGAGCTATTGCAGCGAAGACAGAGGCGAATAAGGTTTACAGTCTGTCGGAAGCCGTTGCGTTTTTGAAGGAAAATACTTCTTGCAAATTCGATGAGACAGTAGAAGTTTCGGTTAACTTGGATGTTGATCCTCGTGCTGCTGATCAAAATATCAGAGGTATGGTGTCAATGCCGGCGGGAACAGGTAAGACCGTTCGTGTTGCTGTGTTCGCCAGAGGAACCGTCGCCGATGAAGCAAAAGCCGCGGGTGCGGATTTCGTCGGTGCTGAAGATTTGGCTGAGAAAATCACAGCCGGTGATATTGAATTTGAAGTTTGCATCGCTTCACCTGACATGATGGGCGTTGTCGGTCGTCTTGGTAAAGTGCTCGGACCAAAAGGCTTAATGCCGAACCCGAAACTCGGAACGGTTACGCCGAACGTTGGTGTTGCTGTTAAGAATTCCAAGGCCGGACAGGTCGAATTCCGTCTTGATAAAGAAGGAATCGTTCATGCCGGATTATGCAAGTTGAGTTTCGCAAAAGAGAAGATAGAAGAGAACGCAAAAGCGTTTTTAGGCGCTATCGTAAAAGCGAGACCTGCTGGCGTAAAAGGTGCGTACTTGAAATCTGTTACGATTTCCAGTACTATGGGAGTCGGTTTGAAATTGAACACTGCTGAAGTGCTTGGTTTCTAACCTTTAGGAGTCTGTCGAAGACCATCGGTGCGCAAGCTTAAATATGCCGTTGCAGATTGACCGCTTTTTTAAGTTCTTGTAACTTTCGGTTTTCGATATTCTCTCTTTAAAATTTTGTTGTGGAGAGAGCTGTGGAAAAGAGCAAAAAATCAGAGGTGATTGCGAAAATGAAACTTCGCTTTGAAGAAAGCGAAGCGGTTTTTGCCGTCAGCCAGAACAAAATGACTGTTGCTGAAACAGAAGATCTCAGAAAACAACTTCGTGGCGTTAGTTCTAGCTATCTCGTTTCAAAGAATACTTTGGCGAGAATCGGGGTGAAGGGTACGGATTTCGAATGTATTCTTCCGCATTTGAGTGGACAAACGGCTTTGGTGTTTTCGAAAGATATTACCGGAACAGCAAAAGTTATATCGGAGTACGCCTCAAAGAGTGAAGACAAAGTCACACTCGTTTGTGGTGGATACAATGGGAAGGTATTGAGTGTCGCCGAGATAAAGACGTTAGCTCAATTGCCGTCTATGGACGAGTTGCGTGCCAAAATTATCGCTGTTGTTCAGACACCTGCGCAGCGTATGGCTACGTTATCTCAAGCACCCGCATCACAGATTGCGCGTGTATTAAAAGCCTATTCAGAAAAGCAATAATTAGTGGAGGTTAAAAATGGCTGCAAATTTAGATAAAATCGTAGAAGAGTTGTCAAAGCTGACAGTATTGGAAGCTGCTGAGTTAAGCAAGAAGTTAGAGGAAGCGTGGGGCGTGTCCGCTGCTGCTCCTGTAGCTGTTGCCGCTGCTGCTGCTCCTGCCGCCGGTGGTGCTGCTGCTGAAGAGAAGACGGAATTTGACGTCGTATTGACAGATGCCGGTGCAACGAAGATTGCGGTAATCAAGGTCGTAAGAGAAATCACTGGTCTTGGTTTGACGGAAGCAAAAGCGTTAGTCGAAGCTGCACCAAAGACAGTAAAAGAAGCTGTAGCAAAAGACGAAGCTCAGAAGATGAAAGCAAAATTGGAAGAAGCCGGCGCAAAAGCCGAATTGAAGTAATCCTTCGACCAATTCGTTATTCAGAAAGCCTTCTCGGAAACGGGAAGGCTTTTTGTATTTGAAAAAAGGTGAGCTTATTGCATAAAAGCTAGTGGTTATAAAGAACATTTCTGAAAACGAAAGTATTAGACTAGTTTTTTTGCATTGTCATTAAATAAATATATTTTTTAATATAAAATTCATTCGTTGCATCTAAAAAAGATTTTTTGTTTTTCTCTTGCGACAAAATCGGAATTGTTGTATACGTAATTTGCAATGTGGATCGCTCATGTTGCGCGCTTAGTTGTTGTAGTAATTGTAAATTGTATAGAACGCCTTTCCATTGAGAAAGTGTGTCATTGTTGTGTCTTCACAACAAAAATAGGGGGAATGCATGGTGCATTTTCTGGCAAACAACAAAAAAGGTTATGAAATGAAAATTGCAAATAAGTACTTGCTTTGCGCATCAGTAATAGCGCTATTTACAAAAACGACGGCGATACAACAAAGTGTTGAACTGCCATGTCAAACGCCAATCTTTGAAGGTTTTACAGCTAGAGGGGCTCAATATTTAACGGCTTCTTCTTCGCCTGCACCAAGCCAAGCGAAGGACAATTTAAAGCTACTCGCAGATTTAGCTATGCAACAACTCCAAGCAGAGGAAAACTTAACGCGACTCGCGTGTTCTGCGTATTATTCAGATTGTTATTCTTCCGGTGTGCCACCTCTTAAGCCATTGCCGAATGATAGGGATTATCAGTTAAAATCAGAAGAATTCAATACAGCGGGCTCGAAATATTTATCAGAACTATACAACAGAACGAACGAACATCCTTTAACACAGTTAGATGCTTACTGTATACGTTTGTTTAAAAGATCCGCAAGTGCGAATTCATCTCCGATACAGGCTTCATCACCTGTGGAACAAGTATCTGATACATCGAAGAGGTCTCCGATTATGGTCCAGACTTTTTCTCCTTCGCCTGCTGAGTCAAATTCTGTTCCTATATCAGAAGCTAATGCTGAAATTGTTTCACCTAATAAACCGCAAACTGTAGAGGGCAATAGTGCAGGAAGGATAGAAGTGATGCATAAAGCTCCAAGAAAAAAGATAAGGGAAAAAACGTCTGCCTTATCTGAAACGGCAAGAAAAGAGGCTGTTACAGACAAGGCAAAGCGTGTAGCTCAGAAAAAGACAGAGAAAAAATTACTTACAGCATCTAAATCAGTGCAGAAAAAGGATGTTGCAAGTGCTGCAAAAAGCGTACTTCCAAAAAGAAAGAGGGAAGAGGAATCTTCTAGCTATTTCAGAAAGAAAAAGTCTAAAAATACGACAGTTTCATCGGTGTGTTTTCCTCGAGTCTTACATGATAATTCTCCAGAATCTGAAGTCGCACAAAAACCACTAAGTGTAACCTTTCCAGTAGAGAGACCTAGAGGCATAATGAGGTCATTGAAAAGAAAGCCTTAACTGAAACTTCTTTGAAGCCTATGTTCTCTTCAAAAAGAATCAGTGGCTTAGGAGATATGGACGATTAGATTTATATTTAAAACTCTTTACAAGGAAGTTGGATGAAGTTTCATTTAGAGCAATGACTAACTTCCTTGTGGCGGTTTCGTTAAAAAACTTAGCATTATTTCAGCTGATATTTGTATTATTCAAATTTGCTTTTACGGTAGCGTCGGAAAACTTTTATGCGATGAAAAGCTTCGGGTATCACCTTAAGATACTCTATTGCAAAAACTGAAAAAAACGTGTATATATACCAGAAGTTATGGGCATGTAGCTCAGCGGTAGAGCACTACGTTGACATCGTAGTGGTCGCAGGTTCGATCCCTGCCGTGCCCACCATTTTAGACTTCTAATCAAGGAGGAATGAATTTGGCTCCACAAGTAAAGATAGATCCGGAAGCTGTTCGGGCTTTGGCTGAGCTTTTGAGAGAAACAGATCTTACGGAAATTGAGTACCAAGTAGATTCTTTAAGAATAAAAGTTTTGAGAACGGTGTCGCAAACGGTGGTTCCTGTTGCCACTCCGATTGCTTCGACAGCTATGAATCAGTCTGTTGAGCAACCGCAAGCGCCTCAGCAAAGTTCAGCTGAAAGTTTAGAAAACCATCCTGGAGTTATTGAGGCTCAGATGGTAGGAACGGTGTATTTGTCTCCTGGACCGGGAGCAGATCCGTTTGTGTCGGTCGGAAGTACCGTGTCGCAAGGTCAGACTTTATTCATAATTGAAGCAATGAAGGTTATGAATATGATAAAAGCGCCGCGCTCAGGTGTTGTTAAGCACATCTTTGTAAAAGATGCTCAACCTGTTGAGTACGGAGATCCTGTTCTTATAATCGAATAGTTTAGAAGCGTTTGTATGATAAAAAAATTATTGATAGCGAACAGAGGTGAAATTGCCGTCAGGATTTTGAGGGCATGTAAGGACCTCGGTATAGAGACAGTTGCGGTTCATTCAACAGCAGATGCGGATGCAATGCATGTGCGTCTAGCTGATGAAAGCGTATGTATAGGGCCTGCCCAACCTCGTGAGAGCTATCTTAATGTACCTGCAATAATTTCTGCAGCGTGTATTACCGGAGCAGATGCAATTCATCCGGGATTTGGATTTCTCAGTGAGAATTCAACCTTTTCTTACATGGTTAAAGAGCACGGCTTGACTTTTGTCGGACCTGATGCAGAGCATATAGCTATGATGGGCGATAAAATCATGGCGAAAAAGACTGTAGCTCGTTTGGGATTGCCGACAGTTCCGGGTTCTGATGGAGCGGTGACTAATATCGATAAAGCTCTGAAATTAGCAGATGAAATCGGGTATCCTGTGCTGATTAAAGCAGCAGGTGGTGGCGGCGGTCGTGGTATGAAAGTTGCGCGTTCCAAAGCTGATTTTGTTGAGGCCTATGAGACAGCCCGCAGAGAGGCTGGAATTTCGTTCGGAAATGATAGAGTATACTTAGAAAAGTATCTTGAGAATCCTCGTCATATAGAATTTCAGGTTATTGCCGATAAGTACGGGAATGCAGTGCATCTTGGAGAAAGAGATTGCTCGTTGCAACGTAGAAACCAGAAAGTCTGGGAAGAGGCTTTGAGTACGGTTTTAACACCGGAATTTAGAGATACTTTCGGAAGAAAAATTGCAAAAGCTATTTCAGAACTCGGGTATCTTGGTGTTGGTACTTTGGAATTTTTATACGAAAACGGGCAGTTGTATTTTATTGAAATGAACACCCGTATTCAAGTCGAGCATCCGATTACTGAAATGATTACCGGTATCGATATCGTCCGTGAGCAAATTTTGGTAGCGTCAGGTGAAAAACTTTCATTTACGCAAGATGATGTAAAATTCCGCGGTCACGCTATTGAATGCAGAATAAATGCTGAAAACGCGGAAACGTTCATTCCATCTGCCGGAACAGTAACGAGTTATCATTGCCCGGGAGGACCAGGTGTTCGTGTTGACAGCGCGTTGTACGAAGGATGCAAAGTGCCTCCGTATTATGACAGTTTAATTGCAAAATTGATAATTCATGCGAATGACAGAGAGCAGTGCCTCGCTAGATTGCGTCGCGCCTTAAGAGAGTACGTCATTGGTGGAGTAGATACGCTTATTCCATTGCATTTAAAATTAGCTGATAATCCTGATATTATCGCTGGCAATTTCAATATTCATTTTTTGGAAAAGCTAACAGAACAGTGACGGTTATTAATATTGACATTGCATAGATAAGCCTTGATAATCCACGCGAGTAGAAGATGGGGCTTGCGTGCGTAGTCGGTTTTTGAGAGTTTGCTACTTCTTGATGGCGTGCTTTTTGGTAGCTACGTGCAATGCATCATCGCGCGATGAAAGAGTTGTCGCCGGGGATTCATTTAAAAGAAGAAATGTAGTTAGTATGTACAGAGTGCAACCGCCAATGTATGTATATGATGAACATAGAATTTGCTATTTTATCCACCGATGATTCAGCGAGCAGAGACACAGGTGCGTTTAACTTGTCCAAAAAAAACTGTCGAATATACACCCGAAAAGCTGATGGAATTGTGTCATAATGCAGCGAAAAAAGTGTTCGGAGAAGAGCTTCATTTAAATCAGGAAGAATTAATTAGTAAAAGTTTTCCTTGGGGCGCGGATCCAAGCGTTATTGACCAAAGATTGTTTAATTTATCGAACAATGATGCTAATCCAGACGTTGATGCGTTATATTTCTGCTGGGTAGGTAAATATAGTTCTCCGAAAAAATTTGCAGATTATATCGCTGAAAGTGTCGCCGGTCCGGGAACTCAAACGTTTCTATATAAAGCAGTAAACGGTAATTTGTTCGAGCGACCTGAAATGTTGGATATGAATGTTCAAGGTCATCGAGGAACAAAACTTGTCGGTAGTATTATGTCATTTCCATTGTCGCGCCCTATATCAATGTTTGTAAAACTTGGTGCATGCGGTATGAATTGTTTCTGTAGAGAAGTACGTTTTGTTGTTGATAATGACGGGATTATAAAAGTTTACCCGTCACTTTGGGATCAGGCGTGCGCGGGATATATACCTGAATTTAGAGTCTTTCAAGAATTTTGTGAAACCGGGCTTATTAACTCAATGTATTGAGCATATTATATCAATATGCTACTCGAGAGGTTGTCGCTTCTCGAGTTTTTTCGTTGGTTGAGAAGGTAATCATTATATTCGAATGTTTTCGATGAGTCTGACATAATGGGTGGCAACTTTGATATTTGTTTTGGGAAAAACAAGCGAATAATAGTAAAAATAAATATTGACATAATACAAATAAAAGTCGATAATCGACACGGATAGAGGGAGATATACTATGAATAGCCGATTTTTAAGAAGTTTTTGTTTTTTGGTGTTGTGTTGTGTTTTAGGAAATGTTTTTGGTAGTAGTATCGTTGCCCGTAAGGGAGATTATGAACTCAAAAAGGTGGTTCAAAAGGTTAGTCATACTCGTATAGTTGAGGCATCAACAGGGGCGTCATGTGAAGAAATGGGAAGAAGTTTTTCGATGTATCCTATACCTCGCATGGAGAGTTTATCCTTTGAGGAAGTAACCGATCTAGCATATGACTTTGCGCAATCTGAGTTGCCTGATAGTTTGCCATCAGCTCCGGATAAGCGAGGCCTTTTGAAGGCGTTGGCATGCCGTAATTTGGGAGCAATATTTAATGGGAATAATGATGAATTAATGAAGTTGCCAAAAAATTCTGTAGCTCCTGCGGCGGCAAAAGGTCTGTACTTTTTGCATTCTGATAATTCTATCTTTATGCAAAAATTAGCGAACGCGATTGATATAGAACACCCTGCAACAACATTTTTATGTAAAAATGCAAAGAGTGGGTTTTATGAAAGTGGAAAACGTCCAGCATCAGCAAAATCTATCAAAGCTGTAATCGTGTCATTTCCGCTATGCGATCCGATCATATCATGTGCTTTTAATGATAGTGGTTATATGATTTACGGATGTAAAGAAGTAAGATTCTTTGTTCGGGCGAGTGGTGAAATGATATTATATCCGTCGGCTTGGGATCCCTCACGTAATAGCCAACTGAGTTGTTTTGAACGTTTCCACACCCTGTGTAAGAAATAGTTTAATATTACTCAACTATATCAACTGATTTTACTCGAGAGGTTGTCGCTTCTCGAGTTTTTTGTTTTTAGCGCTATTTTTAGTGAACCATTAACGTTTCATTAACTATTACCTTCCTAAATTATTAACGTTTTGTTAGTTTTAGGAGTTTTTCATGTTAAAAAAAATCGTAGGAATAAGCAGCATTTGTTTGTTGTTTGGGATATGTGATGCAATGGAGATACGAGAAGATGCTTCGGCTGAAATTTCAGGGGCTCAGTTGACCGCTGTATCTGCAATGGGATCAGAAACAACGTCTATGACGCCGGAAGAAATATTTTCGGCAAAAATTAAATCTGTGTATCCGAAGCTAAACCCAAGCCAATGTATCACAATTTATGATGAAATAATTAGGCAAGTAAAAGAAAACGGACTCGATAAAAAATTCAAATTGTTATTAGCTGAAATAGAAAGTGGCCCTGCACGGAGGATATTTATATCTTATAAGCGCATAAGTTTTACAGTAGGCATAGATGGTGATACCATCGGAGTTGCAGTACAAAAACACGACGAATCTAAGAATCGTTCTTCTCAAAATTTCGTATCAGTGGATGATGATGAATTTAGCATAAGCGGAAAACCTCAGAAACGCAGTGAGTCTAAGAATCGTTCTTCTCAAGACATATCAGCAGAGGTAGAAGATGGATTTAATACAAGCGGAGAACTTCCTAGATTAGTAGAAGATGATGGATTTAATACAAGCGGAGGACTTGAGCCTCTTGGGGAAGAAAGCGAATAATAAAAACGACTTTAAAGTTAAGTAAACCGTTTTTATCGCTTGTTGAGAGCTCTTTTTTCATATATTCTTCAGAACTCGGAGAGCGAAAGAGAAGGAAGAAATGAAAAAAGGGTTCTCAATTGTTTTTAGCATATTGCTATTTGGATCTTTTGCAGAGGCAAGTCCGTTGCTACAAGTTCCACAAAACAGTATGCAAAAGTCTCCGAAATTGCAGCCCGTAAGACCTCCTGAAGATATGCTGAGAGAATTAGATAAAGATGACTTCACTCTTTCCAAAAAACGATCAAAAGATATAGTGCTGGAAAAATTTTATTCATTTGTTGTTAAATTGCGTCGTTTTATGCATAAATGATATTTACTCATATTTTTTGTAAATAGACTTGCTATAATTGCGCGTTAGGTGTGGCATTTGTAGGGAGTACTGGCAATGTTTTCAGTAAATTATGTGTCGAAAAGAATATTTGCAGTCTTTATTGCTTCGGCGTTTTTTATCGATGTTGAAGGAGTAGTACGAAGTTGCAGTTGTCCGATTAGTACAATGGAACATCTAAATTCACCATTGTTGGGAGATGTTCAGAATAATTCGGAAGGTTCACCTAAGCTCCAATTAGGTGAGGAATGTGTAGTCGACTATTATTACACAGAAAATGATGATGTAATGATGGTAACCACATCACCTGAAGGTGATATTTTTTGTTCTGTCGCAGAATATAATCCTGATGTTACTTTTTTATCATTGCCTCAGCCTATATGTAATATGAATAAATCAGTTGAAACTGAAGATTCAGAAGTTTCTTCAGACACCGGTATGATAGAATCAGAAACCTCAAGTGATGTAGGTGCGTTTGGTGTAGACGGAGAGGACTTCACCTCATCGTACTCTTCCGATTCAGAAAGTTCTTTTGGAATTATGACGAAACTTACAAACGAATTGTTAAAAATAATCAGTGAGTAACGTTATTGTTACGTCTAATATCGTTAGAACCGTTGCTACGTTTTGTGCCGGCGGTATTAGGTGAGCCCTTCGTTCAATGAATGCTGAGGCCACTGGAATAAGGTTTGAAGCAGATGGTAAAAAGGTTTGTACGAGCCCTGAGATTCTGCGGATACTATTCAGATTTCGAGTATATCTGGCATGTCGTACAGTTTGCGCCATATTAACCAAGAGATTCATACCGATACTGGATACATGTACAATCCGCCGTGCCAAGTGTAAACGTCTTCTTGGATGCGGAATTCGTCTGTTTTGATGAGCCGCTTGAGGTTGTATTTCTGCGGAATTTCGTTCAAATATAATACGGTTTATTTCATCGATATTATCGAAGACGTTTGGAATTAACGGCGCCGTAAAAATCTGCCACGCTTTTTTAGCAATTTCAGATTTTATTGCTTCATCTGTATCGGGCGAAAGTTCTGCTAACACAAAGCGCTGTAACTCATTATAAGTATGGGTTAATTCCAGTACATTTTTCCAACATTCTGCTAATTCCGAAGGGGAAATATCTATTGCTGTTGATGATGCCATTAATAACGTCGATATATCTGATGTTTGAAAAGCGGGTAGGGCAGACAATTCCGTAGAATACAATTCCCATGTTTTGATAACGGCGACTTTCTTTAGTTCATCACTTGAATTGTGAGAAATTTGCGGAAATACCAATTCAGACATTTGTTCATAGTTTTCTGCACGGTATATGTTCATAGCGACATCTACGGCGATAACAAAATTACACGATATGATTACAGAAAGTATTGCAAATAATCTCAGTAGGTTAAACATTTTACCATCCGTATAAAAACAAGTGAAAGCGATTCGCCGGAAACAAAAGGGGAAAGCAGATTTTATATGCAGGAATAGGCATTTGTTCATATGCACATTGAGCTACTTTTTGAATTTTGCTAATGAGTTCTGTATCGCCAGATTGGTGCAATAAATCATTGAGCATAAGAAAATATTCGTCGTATACGGTGGCATCTTTGATTAGTGCTGTGATTTTTTTCTCAGCGAACGTAAATTTATTTTCAAATGGCATATTCTGACAACGTAGCCATCTTAAAATAACTCGACACATAAGAGTGCCGAGCTTGTTTTTCATCGACTGGATTTCAGTATCTTCTATCATTTGCTGTAGCGTGCTCTTTATAATAATGACGCTATTTTTGTCTGCAAAAATGTTAGAGTCAGAGGCAAGCATATCTTCAATGTCACTGGCAGTTATATCATCGGAAATACTCTCAAACTTCATTCGCTTTTTCGGGAAAGACGCGCTTTCTGATAAATCGAAAGGGACTGAAGTAAGCATAAAACCTCTAATTTGTTTTTTATGGGCGTTTGCCATTGTCGGGAATAAGTGTCGAATTTTTGCGATTGCTTCAATCTGTAACACCGCGGAATGCGATATTTTATCGCCGTTGTTCCGAAAAATATTGAGCAATGTCGTCGTATTTTTTGTTTCATTTAATGAACTATGCAATGAAGATAAATTTAACTCCCGTAATCTTGCAGATGCCTGTTCCAACGGAGAATCTTCCGGATTCATACGTATCGTTGCATTCGCAAAATTTACAGCGACACACGAGAGCACAATCAAGCATACAATCTTTCTCATTTCATAACCTTTCAGATAAAATCAATACACCCTATAGTTGTTGCACACGTGCAAGCAAACCGGGTTACACAGGCAAAAGGCGGAAAGAGGTATATAATTTAAAATTGGGTAATCACAACCTGCGCCTGTGTAAACGAGTAGTTTATACAACGCACAAGCGAAAATGTCAACCGTACGTTGAAAGTTTTCGAGATGTTTAGATGCATTGAATCGGTTGTTTGAACAGAATTGGAAAAATTATTAACGAAAAATAACCAATACATGATTTTTTGTTTTATTGCCGTGAACTCTCATTTTATAGGCTTTATCCCTTCAATTTTTTCTGCATATTGCGTTTCATTCTTGAAGAGACGAAAAAATTTTTAATAAAATTAACCATTTTTTAACTTTTTGTCGATAACATGAAAATATGGATTGTTTATGTATTGTCTTTTTGGGCAGTATGTGCAATTACGGCTATGATAGTGCATCGGCACTTGTAAGATTAGAAGTGTTGGCTTTGCATCGGTTATTGTTTTTTCATAAAGTTGTGTTGTCGCAGGAATTGAATATGTCATCTTTATTAAGGTGATAATTCGGTTTTGGCACAGTGCAACGGGAAAGGATGATAACTAGCGTAATTGAAGGTGAAAGTAAGTGGTTTTGACGTAATAAGTGGCGTCCGTTTGAATGCAGACATGTTTTGGACGGCAACGCAAAGTTTATTACATAACTGCGCGCTAAGCTTTTGAGAACGTATGCAAGTTTGCATTATCAGCCGTAAGAGGGAAACGATCTTAAGTTCAGAGGTGGTCGCATTATTTTCGATGCAATGATCGAAAATATCGTGTTCGATAAGTCAATCGCGATGATGAATCGAAACAGCGACAAGCCTCAGATGGCCAACAAGAGATAAGCCCTCTTCATAAAAAGAAATGGGTCTGTGGGATATCTATAAGCTTTAAAGGTATCGCACAGACCTAAAATTTTAAAAAATGGAGGAAAACTATGTCTTACTTAAGAAAGATAGTTTGTTTCTTCGTTGTTTCAGTATTTTCAATATGTAATTGTTATTCGATGCAATCCGTTGTTGAGTCATTTCATGATTCAAACGAAGGAGTCGGTCAGCAACGAGTAGTTCCTTGTTCCGAGTTGATTTCGGATGTTAAAGAACTGCGTATATCTCCTTCTCCAAGTCAGCTTTCGGATAGTGATGAACAGATTTCAGTTGATATTCCAAGTCCATTTTCCGACAGTGAAGATTCGACGGCAACAAATTCTGTTTCACCATCACCTTCATTGTCTCCGTTTGAATTGGAGATAGTATCTCCAAAAGTTGCGATCTGTTTAATGCCATCGTCAATTGCTGCAAAGCAAGAAATTACAGATGGGGCCTCTGAGAAGAGGAAGCGGTCGTCGTCAGCGGCTTATCCTTCGCCGGTTTTACTTGGAAAATCGGTATCTTATGTTGATGGCTCATCAACTGCGCGAGTAATGACAAAAGGAAGGACAGTACATGGGCGTCATTCTAAACGTTTAAGCGCAGATCCGTCTGTATTAGCTGAGTTAAGTAAAACAATTTCTCAGGAACATTTGGTGCTTAGTGTGCCTACATCACCAAGATCGAGAAATATTTTTGATGAAAGAATCGAGGCGGCTGATAAAATTTCAGGTAAAATAATTCTGACAATTGACGGCGGAGGCAGCCGCGGAATTATACCTTTGCAGTATCTTGTTTCTTTAAGACAGACACTAAAGAGTCCGTTGAAATTTGATATAATTGCTGGAACTTCTGTCGGCGCGATGATTGGCGCGGCTGTTGCTCTTGATAAAATAACGGATATGTATGATAACTTTCAAGGCTACGTTGACCGTATATTCTCTCGTAATTGGTGGTCGTTAGGTGGATTGTTGCGTCCAATATATTCTAGTGCAGGACGTTTAGCATGTATCAATGAACTTCTGGAAGGTAAAAGTGAAGAAGATATAGCAACGAAATTTATTGCTCCATTTTATTCATTATTATCTCGTGAAACGAAGGTCTATAAAAATTTCGGGAAAGATGGTAATGAATTTTCCTTGAGTGATGTGTTGATGATGTCATCTGCAGCACCGACATATTTCAATCCGCATAACTGTTTCTCGAAAAACGGCGTGCCTTATGAAGGCGTCGATGGCGGAATCTTCGCAAACCATCCGGGATTGATAGCTTATCATGAAGCTAAGCAACTCTTTCCTAATGATAAGATATTTATGATATCTCTTGGAACCGGGACTCACCATTCGTACAGCGATGTAGATCAATCACGCAACAGAGGATTAATATATTGGGGAGGATATTTCCCTGATATGTCGATAGAAGCTTCGTCATTTCTTAGTAATAAATTTTTGACGGAACTTGCAGCAAATGATCCGAATTTCGAATATATTCGGCTTCAACCATCTTTAGAGAAATCATGCATGATAACAGATGGAACGAGTATCGAACATATAAGAAAATTGGAGACAGTTGCGCGAATGTCTATAGGAGTTGGGGGACCGGAACATGCGCGTTTCCAAAGAGCGTTAGAAATAATGGATAAATACGTAACGAATTGATTTGAAATCGCAAATTTTGCAATGATAAAATCATATATCTTTACGTAAAGAAAAAATCATTTTTTCTCTCCTTCCACTAAGACCTGTCAATGACAGGTCTTTTTTATATTAAGAAACTTTTAACGCATGTTTGGATGGTTCTTAAAATTGCGAACAAAGGTATCATATAATGTTGAAAAAGAATTTGACTATATTGCTGTGTAAGTTTGTATAAATTTTACTTGCGGTAATTTTATGGATGTGTTATACACGATGCATAAGACATAACAAGTGCGTGTCTGATTCAGTTTTGGTAATAAGTTCAATGTAGTAAGTGTTCTTTTGTCAAAAGAACGATTTTGTGGTGTGTTTTTTGTAATAACCAAGAGAAAATCACATAGTGTGGCTTTTTTAGAACGATAGAGGATACAAATAAATATGAAGATATCAAAAAAATATTGGTTAGCATTAACGACGGTTGTTTCATCATTTTATAACATGGGTTTACATGGAATGCCGGTGAAGATAGATGCTTCGAAAGTGAGAGAAGAGAGTAGGGCGTTAGCTATTGTGAGCAGTACCGTTGCTTCAGTTAGTGCAGTAGAAAACCAAAGAGAACAAACATCTGTAGAAAATACTGCGGCTAGGAGAGCTATTATGCGCTCGAAACTGGAGATTCTACTTCGAAATGTGGGGGAGCTTGAAAAGCAACTTAAAAATATGGATAAACAGCTTGATGAACAATTAATTAGCGCTACCTCTAGAATTGGAACAGCAAGAAATACGCGCCGTAGAGCTGGGAAAAAACTCTCGCGTATGCAAAGGCAGGTTAGAGATATTAGAGGAAGTCTAGAAGAAAGTGCTGTTGCCGTCGCTAAAGCTAGAAGAGAGTTTCAAGCTATTACTCATAATCATTAGGTACATATTATAAAGGATATGACTTTTTAATAAACAACAGAAGTTTTGAATGTGTTTGCCGATTTGGAAGGCATACTCGACTGTATTTTGGTTTTAAACGGAGGTGCGTTTTTTTACCCGAACAGCGCTTTTTTTCATACTGGCCTCACTTTCTTTCTGTGCATTGAAAAATTTTTACATTTTTTTGACTAAGATGTGGAGTTATGGTATACGAATGACAGTTTGTAGATGTATTGTGTTGTGTTTTGATTGTAGTTTGAGTTCTTTTGAACTTCAACTGAGGATTCTGCAAACAAAATTTTGATTTATAAAAATGGAGCATTAATATGAAAACATCAAAAAAATATCTATTCGCGGTGGCGATGGCTGCGCTGTTTATGTGGAATACTGAGGAGGCCAACTGCTCTTCTACTCCAATAACCGATATCGGTGGACATTGTTGGAAAGAGAGAAAAATAGTTAATTGCGTGTTATACAGACCTACCGAAGGAGAATTCGATCCATCAGCTATATTAGATGAAAGTAAATCGTCTTTGTATTTAAATTGCTGCGACGCTATTTTGAAAGCCGTTCCTTTCAATGCCATGATACCCACAATACAATATGTGAAGGACCATTCTATAACTTTAACAGAAGTTCATATTGATGGCGTTGCGTTAACGCAGGAAGAATTCGACGCTCTCTGTGGAAATATAGAAACGAATCCGAATTTAAAAGTGGTAAAGCTTTTAGATATTCCAATAAATGAAACCGCTTTAACTCAATTGGCGAAAGCTATGGCGGAGCGTTCAAAGAGGCTATATCCCGCTTTGGAAGTAGTAGATATCTCGAACCGTATTGAATATGACGAATTATCATATAAAACTATCTGTTCTTTTTTGGAGACATTTCCGAAATCATTGAATGTAAAGGGCAGATTAGCGAGTAGAGCAATGTTTGGAGAACTTTTCAGAGCATCACAAGAGCGCAATTGTGCCTTCATAAATGACGGCTTTGAAATTGATGATACAAATCCAAGTAAACCCAAATTTCGCATTCAATATTGTAATAGTGGTTATGATTTTGGTGTTGGCCTAGGAAATATCGATGCAATTGACGTGGAAATGAACGATCCATCGCTGGAATTTATGAAAGATTTTGGAAAAGGCTTAGAAGAAAGTTTGAGAAAATGTAATCGCGAATGCAGTGGCGTTTCTCTGACTCTGTCAAAACGAAGCCGTTTAGAACAAGAATTTATTGATTGCTTAGGGATTTTACCCATTGCTGCTTTGAATATTGTGTGTATGAGCTATAATTCAAACCTGAACTGGTCTATATTTTTAGCTAACCAATATTGGGGAAAGCTTTACATACAAGGTCGTCTGAACGATAATTTCTATAATACTTTGGGAAGCACTGTATCGAATTTAGAGACGATAGTTATAGAAGATAATGCTTGTCAACGCAAAATACCGGCAGCTTGGGTTATTAATTTATTTGCCATTCATCCCAATCTTGCGGAATTATCCATAACAGGCATTGCAAATATGGGTGTTGCAGAGAAAAAAATAATCAGATCTTGGCAAGCTAATCCAAGCGATGAAGTAGCAATACGAGTTGGAGTACTTCACATAGGCAATGAGTCCTTTTGATAAACGGCAGTAACAGAATCTTATTGTGCTAGTAATTTGGAAGATTTATTCAACCACGTCCCAGTCTTAAACTGAGGCGTGGTTTTTCAGTTTCAATTATCAATGTTACTGAAAACCTGCAGAAGCCCTTGTTAATTCCATTCTTTTAAAAAACATTTGCAATTTTCTAAATTTTTTTGCAAGTTGTTTGACAACAAGGGCTATTTGTGTTATACTGCTAACAAATTTAACTAAAAGGAGAAAAAACATGAAAAATAAATCTATTTTAGTAGCTTCAGCAGTAATCATAACACTTGTAAGCGGAATTGATGTAAATGCATCTTCTCAAAATGAAATGAGACAAGCCGCAAGCTGGAATGACACCATAGCTAATTGTCGGCGCGATATGAATAGTATGTCTGAACAAAAGCAACAAGTGTGGGAATCTACTGATAAACTTGAACTTGAAAAAAACAAAATTGTTCGTATCGAATCGGACTCTGGTCAATCTCAAGCAATTATTACAATATCTCGAGATTTAAACCCCGAGTCCCCATTAGGTGCCGCATTAATGCGTTGGCTTTTAAATCCAAAGAAAAGTGTTGCATCTATCGCAATAGAATCCAAAGAATCATTTGCTGACGAAATGGGCATATTGCTGAGTATTTTAAGCATAGGAATTCCCGTAGTGTTAGATTTTTCCAACAGAAAATTGTCCTCTGAAGATATCACATCCTTATCCCCAATTTGCAACGGCAATGTAGCAGAGCTTAATTTTTATGGTAACAAGATCGGAAATGAAGAGGCTAAAGCAGTTGCCGAAGTGGTTTCAAGCTGTCCGAATCTGAGAGTGTTGAAACTAAACAATAATGAAATAGGTGACGAAGGCATAAAAACACTAGCGCCAGCAATTGCAAATTGTCATGACTTGACAGATTTGATATTAACTTTAAACAAAATTAAAGACGACGGAGCTACATCGTTATCTAAAGTAATTTCACAATGTACAAAATTAAAATCATTTGGAATAGGTAGCAATAATATCGGTAACACTGGTATAACAGCTCTAGCCGACGCAATAGCAACGCTTCCTGAACTCAGTGAATTATTTTTGTTGGGAACTCGAATCTCTGATGCAAAACCAGTAAACAAAATATTAAGTAACAAAAACTTGCGCACGTTAGATTTAAGTGGATCATTTGGACGTACCGAACTTATTACGATAGCAAATGATATGCGTTCAAATCATACGTTAACATGTATATTCCTTAATCCACTAGCTGATAAAAAACTTGCGAAGCTGATATACAACTGTGTTGATATAAACGAGAAGATCGTTGCTGCTGAGGGCAATTCTGAAGAACAAAGGAAGTTGATTGCTGAAAAAAACGCTCTTATTGACAAAACATTGGAAGCTAGACCTGAGTAAAATTAGACGTTAAGAGCGTCAGGAAACTATACTGTTTTATACGCCTTGAAAATTTCATCAGGGCGTGTAATTTTATTTGGATCTATAAAATTCTACCCGAATAGTGCTTTTTCGTAGCTTGAGACGTCACCGTCATAGTGCGTAATCGTGTGGTTTTTCACGACGAATATTGAGTTAGCGACTCGATTCAGCAGGTTTCGGTCGTGCGTAATTAGAACAACCGCCCCCTTATAGGTCGTCAGCGTAGAAATCAGTGACTCGCGCATTTCCAAATCCAAATGGTTAGTCGGCTCGTCCAGTATCAGCAGATTCGGGCGCTCTGCCGTCAGACACGCAAACAGCAATCTCGCACGCTCGCCTCCTGACAATTCCTTGATTTTCTGCTCGGCTCTATCGCCCCCGAGCCCGAACCGTCCGAGATGTGCCATTATCTGTGTACCGATTGCGTTTGGCAGGTACTTTTGCAAATGCTCATATGCCGTAATTGACGTTTCCAATTCCTCAAATTGATTCTGTCGGTAAAAGCCTATTTTCAGCTTGTTTGTGGCGTTACGTACGCCTTTTTTCTGTTCCAACTCCCCCGCGAGAAAACGCGCAAAAGTCGTCTTTCCGTTTCCGTTAGGGCCAACCACGGCAATTCTGTCGTCAGCGGAAATAGAACCCGACAAATTTTTCAAAACGATATTATCATCATATCCGAGCGCAACCTTTTCAAAAGACAGAATCGGTGAGGCCAGCTCATCCGGTTCCGGAAAATCGAATTCTATTGTCGCGTCGTTTTGCTCCACCGGCAGCAATTTAATTTTCGCAATAGCTTTCAATCGACTTTGCGCTTGCTTTGCCTTTGTCGCTTTCGCATGGAATCTTCTTACGAATTCCATCATGTGTTTGCGTTTTTCTTCCGCCTTGAGATTTTGCGCCTCCGCATTCTTTTGCTTTAACGTGTAGACATCCAAAAACGTATCGAAATCTCCGTTGTATTTCGTGATTTTCGTCCCTTTCAAATGAAGCACAGACGTAATTGTCGAATTCAGAAAATCTCTGTCGTGCGAAACCAAAATGAAACTCTTAGGATACTTTTTCAGAAACAGCTCCAACCAATCTGTCGTCTCCAAATCCAAATGATTGGTCGGCTCGTCCAGTAGCAACAAATCCGGCTCTTGAAATAACGCTGCTCCCAACGCCACGCGCATTTTGAAACCACCTGAAAACGTGCTCAGCGGACGATTTTGCGCCTCGTCATCAAATCCTAAACCTCGCAATACAACAGCCGCTCTCGACTCCGCACCGTAAGCGTCTATCTGAATCAATCGGTCATATATATCCGCCATACGCGTAGTGTCTGAACAGTTTTCCAACTCCGCCATCAGCTCGTTACGCTCCGTATCTTGCGCCAAAAGATACTCAAGCGGAGTAGTTTCTCCGTCCGGCATCTCCTGCTTTACAGACAGAATTTTCCAATTTCCTGTGACCTCGATTTTACCGTCATCTGCCTGCAATTGGTGATTCAGCAACTTGAAAAGGGTGGATTTCCCCGTACCGTTGCGCCCGACCAATCCGATGTGCTGCTTGTCCGACACCTGAAACGTGACGTCCGACAGCAATAATTTCCCCGCAATATGATAATTAACGTCCTTGACTGACAGCATTTCTCTTTTCCATACACAGGTTGCTATGATATAAAAACGCCAGAAGAAAGGCAAATTGAGGGAGGAGGCTTCGTCGCCTCCTCTTTTAATTTGTGTTTCGAAAACCGCATAAATTTAAAGTCCAACCGTAAATTTATGCAATACGTTTTTCGTGGTCCTTGTTTCATGAACGCGCTGGATTGAATTATTGTAAAAAGAAAAAACAAATTTGTGTTATTTTGTGGGTTGACAAAATTAAAAAACAACCTTACCGTTATGTGGAGTGATGAAGGATTGTCGTTTTTATTGTTGTCTTGTAAAATTATTTACTTTTAATTTATGGAAAGGGGTATTTTATGAAGAAAAGATTGTTAATGGCCGTTATGGCTTCAGTTCTTGGAACATACAGCAGTGTATACGGCAGTCAGGAAGTGCACGCAGAACTAAGCTCGCCAGATCTAATGTCATTTGTAAGAAAACCTATCGCTGAATGGCCGAGAGTGAAAACGATTTCAGGAGAAAAGGTATTAGGGGAGTACAAGAAGGCTGCAGAATTGAAATCAGAAGAAGTCGCAGAAATGTTTATGGAGACATGTTGCGATCTGGGATTTAAACAAAGCGAAATGATACCGCTAGTTTATCAAGGAGCTGCTGGTTCTGATCCAAAATTTGTTGCAACAACAAATCCTAAGGCTATTTGTGATGGCGCAAAGATTAGTGAGGATAAAAGCACCGTTGTATTCACTGCCGGAGATGGAAACAAATTCTCATTTCCTTATGGGGCACAGCTTGTGTGTTTTAGAGCAAAACCTTGTGACATGTCTTCCTATTTAGCGGGTCAAATAAAAGGTTATTTTTTGGAATGTTCTAAAAATGCAGTTGGTTTGGAAATTATGCGCGTTGCAATCGCAAAGTTTAAAGCAAATGGACAAGACAAAATAGTATTTGTTCCAGTGGATGGCGATGGTAGTGACTTTGCAACTGCAACAAGTGAATGTCTTGGAGATTGGCTAGAAAAGAAGGACAAATCAGGCGAAGTCTCACGAGAACAAGAACTTGGCAAGTTTATCACTTTTCCTCGCGATATGTCGTCCTACTCAGAACCTTGCGTTAAAATGGGTAAAAAAAACAATCTTATAATCGCAAATCGGGAGGCATCAATTAAGGCGTTGCTTATCCATGAAGTTCTTCACCATATATTGCCACAGAATGATAATTCTTTAAGAGTTATAGAGAAAATGAGCGAAAAAAAGGCAAATACAGCTATTACTATTTCATTTAAAGAGTCTACGCTTAAAAAGCCTGCGTTCAAAGTTGGAGGCATGTGTCAACTGCTTTTTAGTAATGGCAAGGAACTGGAAGATATATTTGGAATCACATCCGAAGGGCTAAATTTGTTAAGCCATAATATGTTTTTACTGTTCGATAATGATGTTGATGACTATATAAGACTAGGACATAATGTAGAGGCATTCAAATTCGGCTATTCGGGCAGGGCCGCGCTTCTGCTTGACAGTACGAAATGCGCTGAAAATTTTTTACAACGTAGCGATCTAGAACGATTGTATCTTTTTTATTTTGATTTTGCAGCTCAAAAAAAACTGGCATATCAGAAGGCCACCGGTCGTCCATTTGGACCTGAAGCAGCAGAATGGTTGGCTCGGAATGCGTTCTCTCAACTTTCAGAATCAGAATTGCCGAAGTCAGAATCAGAATTGCCGAAAAAAAAGAATAAAAAGAAGAAACCCCAAAAGAAGACTGGTGTAGATTCGTCAGCAAGTTTATCTAGTTCCAGTACAGGCTCAAATCCTGCAACTGATGCAAAACAAGATGACACCGAACAACTAGAAGAGGGACTTCGGAAACTCACAATGGGCGAAAAAGAAAGTTCAATCTCAATTGCAGAACTAACTACGCCTTCGACTGGTGCTAGAAGTTCAGAAGGTGGGGCAAAATAGTTGACGAACATCCCAAGAATCTTAATTAGCAACGCTATCCAGAGGAGACTTCGCCGTCTCCTCTTTTTTTTGTGCCATTGTTGCCATAAACCTGCATAAATTTAAAGTCCAACCGTAAATTTATGCAATTGTGTGGGGGAAATAGTCTTAATTTTTATTGTTGATAAGCACAATGACGCGTGATATCGTGCCTCGTAATTAGCATAAAAGCAGAGGTTGTATGAAAAAAATAGCGATAGTTTTATGTGCTACTGTCTTGTTATTTGCCGATATTGAGGCTGGTGATGATTTGCATTTTAAAGAATCATCTAGTATTGACACTAAGATTCCTGTACCTGCAACATTATATGTGGTATGTAAATTAAAGACGAAAGAAATACTCGATAGTATCGTAGTAAGCCAAGAAGGAAACTTTATATACCATAATGGATTTTCCGTTAGTAACGCTGTAATCTCGGGAAAAGTGGTTTCTTTTCCTGATGAATGTTCAATATCAAAACAATTGCTTCAGATTTTTGGTTATGAAGCGGAAATTGTCAGCTTCGAAATACCGTCTATAATTCCGGAAAAGCTCGTTACTGATCCTGCAAACATCTGGAGTACAGTAAAGAAAATATATGGATATTCTTTATGTTACAAATCTTTGGAAAAACGAAAAGCTTTTCTTTTTTAAAAATATTGCCGTGTGAAAAACAAAAAGGGCAAATTTGCATTATTTGCAGGTTGACAAATTAAAAAATAACCTTATCTTTATATGAGGTGGTGTGGGGTTGTTATTTTGTAAAGTTTATTTATTTTTGATTTAGGAAAAGAGGTATTTTATGAAGAAAAAATTATTGATGGCCGTGGTGGCTTCTGTTTTGTCGTTCTCTAATGTCGGAGCGTACGAAATGCCGACGTCTATGGGAAGTTCTCGAACTGATGTAGGAGACTACGCTACTGCAAGAACTCCTGTACCTGTAGAGGCATATCTTATAGGTCAATTGACAGAGAATGGAAACTATAGGGTAATTGATAGTGTGATAGTACGCCAAGGAAATTTTGTGTTCCATGATGGTGTTTTTTATGAGGGAGATACTACCGTTGGAAATATCCAAATCAATTGTGGCTTACCTCATCCTCAAATTGCAAGGCAGCTTGCAAGGAGTCGAGATTTTTTTGTAATGGTCGCTAATTATAACCTAAACATTATTCCTGCGAGGCTCTCGGAGCCTGATTATTACAATTCATTGATTCAAAGATGCGTTAATGGGACAAGGGGTGCTTTATTCCCATTCGTAATTTGATTAAGTTAAAAAAATTAAGAATCGCAAACCGTCGCATTACCCATCCAGAGGAGACTTCGCTGTCTCCTCTTTTCATTTATCACAGACAATCTGTTCGGTCTATTCCACTAATCTTATTGAGATTTGTCTTCAAACAGTGTAGAGTAACTTCAGTTAGTAGATAATGGATACGGATATGTCAACACCTATTATGCCTCAGGGAACTGCTGTGTGGCTGATTGAAAATACCGCTCTTACGTTTGAGCAGATAGCGAAGTTTTGCGGAATGCACGTGTTGGAAGTGCAAGCTCTTGCCGATGATCAAGTGTCTGCCGGGATGATAGGCGAAGATCCTATACAATTGGGACAACTGACTCGTGAAGAGATTGAACGTTGCACAAAAGATCCCACAGCTACATTGACTCTTACGCCTCCTAAATTTGTGGTTAAGCAGAAGTCTAAGAGGAAATATACTCCGTTTATTAAAAGACAAGAACGTCCTGATGCTATTGCATGGTTGTTGAAGTATTATCCAAGCATGCCTGACAGCGAGATAGCATCGTTATTATCCACGACTAAGAATACAGTGATATCGATAAGAAATAAAACTCACGCAAGAATGAGCGAATTGAGGCCGAGAGATCCTGTTTTGCTGGGGTTTTGTTCGCAAGTTGAATTAGATAGAGCCATTGCTGCGTTAAAGCAAGATGCGGAAAATTCAAAAGAGAAAAATTGATGAACAAAACTGATGCCTCTGTTTTTTTAGGTAGCATTTGTAATCTTCAATCGATAGAAAAGGTGGCGCTTGGTGCGTTCTGTAATGGCAATCTCGGCGAGTTGTTTGTCGAATATAAAGAAAACGAAGTTCTGAAAATTGAAAACGGAATTGTGCAGCCGCCGGCGTTTAGCTCGAATAATGGTTTTGGGTTGCGCGTGTTTAAAGAAGATGCAACGAGGTATTCTTATTCTTCAAGTTTAAATGTCGAATCTGTTAAAAAGGCTCTTGATGTCGTTGGTAGCGGAACAAGCAATTGTGCGATACGAGAACAAAAGAATGAAAGGGATTTGTATCCTTCAAGACGGTTTGTTAATACGGTGTCATTGGAAGATAAAATCAAATTTTTGAAAGAAATCGATGAATATGCTCGCGCAAAATCGCCAGATGTCAGACAGGTCATAGCGTCATTAGTGAGTTCATGGCAGGTTGTGTGTGTGCTTACAGACGAAGGAAAAGAATCTTTTGACATTAGGCCGTTGGTAAGATTATCAGTTGTCGTTGTGGTCGAAAAAAACGGCCAAATGGAAAGCGGAATGTGCTCTGGTGGCGGTCGTTACGGATACGAGTCAATTATTTCAGCTGATGCGAAAGTTAAATATGTCGATGAGGCTATTCGGCAGGCAGAAGTGAAATCAACGGCGATAAAAGCTCCTGTCGGAGAAATGCCTGTAGTGCTCGGCAATGCTTGGACCGGAATTTTATTACATGAAGCTGTTGGCCACGGATTGGAAGGAGATGCTATTCGCAAGAAAACATCGTCTTTCCATAATTTGCTTGGAGAAACGGTTGCTGCGTCGAATATTACCGTTGTCGATGACGGAACTATCGCCAATCGTAGAGGTTCTATAAACATAGATGACGAAGGAAATACGTCACAGCATAATGTCTTGATAGAAAACGGAAAATTGGTCGGCTTTATGCAAGATAGAATGAATGCACGCCTCATGAATGCGGCAGTTACCGGAAATGGCAGAAGAGAAAGTTATGAATGCGTGCCGTTACCGCGTATGACGAATACGTTTATGGTGGGGGGCGATTATTGTTTTGATGAAATGATTGCAAACGTAAAGAACGGAGTATTTGCAAAATCGTTTTCTGACGGACAAGTCGATGTCGCATCAGGTAAGTTTGTATTCTCTGCATCAGAGGCATATTTGATAGAAAACGGAAAAATTACGACACCTGTAAAAGGGGCAATGCTTATTGGAGATGGTCCGAGTATTTTGAAAAAGATATCTATGGTCGGAAATGATTTTTCGTTAGACAATGGCGTTGGGACATGCGGAAAAGACGGACAGTGGGTTCCGGTCGGAGTAGGGGAACCGAGCGTATTGATTGATGAAGTGACAGTAGGCGGAGCAAATTTGTAGGAGCTACTATGCTGTTGTGTGACAGAAAAATTGCAAAATTAGCTAAAGAACAAAAGATGATAGATCCGTTTGTGGAAGGTATCACGCAAAAGTCGGTTATTTCGTACGGTGTTTCTTCTTACGGATATGATGCGCGTGTGGCAGATGAATTTAAAATCTTCACTAACATAGATAATGCGATGATTGATCCGAAGAATTTTTCGGAGAAAAGCTTTGTAGAAAGGAAAGGGGACAGCTGTATTATTCCGCCGAACAGCTTTGCGTTGGCGCGTACAGTTGAGTATTTCAGAATTCCGAAAAATATTTTGGTACTGTGCGTCGGAAAATCAACATATGCGCGTTGTGGCATAATTGTTAATGTAACCCCACTTGAACCTGAATGGGAAGGACATGTTACATTGGAGTTTTCAAATACAACACAATTGCCTGCGAAAATTTATGCGAATGAAGGTGCATGCCAGTTTCTGTTTTTTGAAACGGATGAAGTTTGTGAAACTTCTTATAAAGACAGAAGCGGTAAATACATGAATCAGCGTGGGGTAACTCTTCCTCGGATATACAGGTAATAAAAGAATGTTTGGATTTTTTCTATTCATATTATTGACTGTTTTTTTGATAGTGAAACTAAATGAGATATTAGGAATGAAAGTTGGGTTTCATATTCAAAAAGAAAGATTTGATGATACGTTTCAAAGCAAACAGTCTGCAGAAACGGTTGTTTCAGAAGTCGACAG
>CAMNGH010000006.1 GCA_946538065.1 uncultured Holosporaceae bacterium | reverse complement strand
TGCGACTCGGTTGGGATTCGGAGAATATAAACTGCTTCAGCCTCGCAAAAAAATTTGAGGATGTCGGAATTCAAATGTTAGCCATACACTGTAGAACCAGAAACCAAATGTACAGTGGAAATGCAGATTGGAACGTTATTCATAAATTGCGAGACATTATACAAATTCCTTATCTTTGCAATGGCGATATAAAATCACCGGAAGATGCGAAAACGGCACTAAAATTATCTCGAGCAAATGGCGTTATGATAGGTCGAGGCGCACTAGGAAAACCGTGGCTAATTCATCAAATTATGGCGTTTTTAAACGAAAATAAAATTATCCCCTCACCTACTATTCAAGAACAATTTAAAATCGTAATGAAACATTTTCAGGATACTCTTGATTTTTACGGTGAAATACAGGGAATTCGAATATTTCGCAAACATTTCTGTTGGTATAGTGCAGGAATGAGCGGAGCATCTGCCTTCAGACAAAAGGTAAATCAATGTGAAGATTTATCGTTTCTCAAAAATTACGTAGAAGATTTTTATACAAAGCACTTTGAAGCTATGTTATAAACAGATTTGGAGAAGAAAATGCAAGAAGATGCGATTAACAATCTGCAAGGTGGATTTTCAAAGGCTATTGAAAAATATCTTGAAAAATATTTCGCGCTCCATAATGGCGAAGTTCCGTGTGGCCTTTATAATCAGATAATCAGCGAAGTTGAAAGAGGCATACTTAATGTTACGCTTAAGCATACTAATATGAATCAGGTGAAAGCCGCGAAAATTCTTGGTATAAATCGAAATACTTTGCGGAAAAAAATGTCGGCTTACGATATGGAGGCGGATAAATAGTTGTTTAAGACGTGTATTAAGTTTTTCAAAAAACAAGAAGTTCAAAGTTTTTTAGTTTATTTGCTTTTTGTGCTGTCTGCCGTTTCATGTTTTAGTACGTATGTTTTATTTTCGGACGTAGAACTCTACAGTCGCAATTCAAAAGCCGTAATTTCCATTTTGTATTTTGATATCGCTTTAATTCTAATATTGCTATTGTTAGGTAGTAATAAAATTCTTGAGTTATTAAATGCTCGAAAAAATAAAGGGTCTCGACTTACCTTTCGTTTAATCTCCGTTTTTTCTCTGTTATCAATTGTTCCTTCCGTTTTAATGAGCATATTTTCAGCTTTATTTTTCCATAACGGTATCGAATCTTGGTTCAATGAGCGAAATAGAATCGCCTTACAAGAATCTCTTAATGTGGCGGAATCTTATCTGAAAGAACACGAGAAAAACGCATTGCAGGATTGTTCAGCGATTTCTCGTTCCTTGGAATATCACTTAAGCGATATAAACATCGATGATTCTTCACCAAATACTTCCAAAGAGTTGAATTTTTTACTTGATGATTTATGCGGATTAAAAGGAGTAAGTGCGGCTATCCTGCTAGACTCATCCTTAAATATCGTCGCTCACTCGAAATATAGCGTAAATCTGCACTTTTTCAACATAAGTTATAATCAAATAACCGAAATTGAGCAGGCCAATGGAAAGAGTATCATTATAAAAGACAACAGTGACACTAATCAAAAAAGTCTTTTCGCTGCGACCTGTTTTAAGAACGCTGATGGACATATGTATCTACTCATAGAAAAAAGTATCGATTCGGTCGTATTGCATCAAGCAGAAAGTACAAAAAGTGCATTCAATGAATATCACCAATTGTTACAGAATCGCAGTTCTCTTGAAATAGCATTCGTACTTATTTTCTTCGCAGTCGGAATGCTTTTGTTGATAGCTTCTATCTCGGTCGCAATCATTTATTCGTGGAAAATTGTAAAACCTATAAGCAATCTGATAGATGTTTCCGAAGATATTATAAAAGGGAACTTAAACGCACGAGCAAAATCCGAAGGTTCTTATGATGAAATCAATCTGTTAAGTAAAACGTTCAATCAAATGATAGAACAAACACGAAAACAGCAGGAAGATTTAGTTCAAATTAATGAGCAACTGAAAGAAAGAATGAAATTTACAGGTAGCGTTTTAGCCGGAGTTTCTTCAGGAGTAATCGGAATAGAAAAAAATACAGTTTACATTTGGAACAACGCATCTGAAAAATTACTGAATAAAAAAATTAAAAGTGGCGATGATATTCGCAAACTCATTCCTGAAATTCGCCCGTTATTGCTTTCATTTAACAAAAGCAAAAAATATGTCGAAAAAGAAGTGCAGTTAAAGGTAAACAATAGCATTTTGCTCTTCTTAGTTAAGATAGAAAATATTGCTTTCGAAAAAGGCGAACGTTTCGTCATAACATTTGACGACTTAACTGCTGTAGCGCTCACTCAACGTAAAGCAGCATGGACAGAAGTTGCTCGCAGAGTCGCTCATGAAATAAAAAATCCTCTGACCCCTATTCAGTTGTCCGCAGAAAGAATACGTAGAAAGTACTCTCCTCAAATATTGAAAGATAACAATACATTTTCAGAATTAATTGATGTCATTATTCGTCAAGTCGGTGATATCAAAAGATTAATTGATGAATTTAATTTCTTTGCTCGTCTGCCTGAACCGGTTTTAAAAGAATGTAATCTCTATGAAATATGTCGACAAGCCGTTTTCTTCATGCAAAACGCCAGTACGAATATAGACGTAATTTTCGACGATAAAAACGATTCATTAAAAATAAACGCTGATGAACGTCAAATCCATCAATCAATAGTCAATCTTATTCAAAATGCTATTAACGCACTTTCTGTAGCGCATCAAGCTGATGGTAAAGTTTGGGTGACAATAAAAGAAGCTACAACGAAGGCAGAAGTAATTGTTGAAGATAATGGTCCAGGACTTCCAAAAGAAAAAATGGAATCCTTAGCGACACCGTATTTTACTTTAACTCCTAAAGGAACAGGTTTAGGACTAGCTATCGTGAAAAAAATAATACAAGATCATGGTGGTGAGTTATTGTTCGGCGATAGTGAACACGGAGGAGCTAAAGTCAGCGTTTCAATTCCACTGAAAAATAAAGAGGATAAAAATGGCTTGTGATAAAATACTAATTATTGATGATGAAGCAGAAGTCAGAAGTTTAGTCTCTGATGTTTTAACAGATGAAGGGTATAAAACCGAAGTCGCTGCAGATGAACACGAAGCTATTTCAATTCTAAAAGATAATCAGCCTAATTTGATATTTTTAGACCTCTGGATAGGAAATGATGAATCCGCCGGTATTAAAATACTCGATAAAATCAAAAAGCTGTATCCCGAAATTCCGGTTGTAATAATATCGGGACATGGCACAATAGATGTTGCCGTTCAAGCCATTCAAAACGGAGCCTTCGATTTCATTGAAAAGCCGTTTGTCATCGACAGATTGCTCCTTACATGTAAACGTGCTCTCGAATTATGCAAATTACGAACTGAAAATTCAGCGCTAAAATGCGATAGGTTAGATGCCGCTGTGTTTTCAATTGGCACATCTAAATTTGCTCAGTCAATACGAAAAACAATAGAAAAAATTGCCCAAAGTAAAAGTCGCATTTTCATTAAAAGTCATATCGGAATGGGAACCGATGCACTGGCATTCGATATTCATAAAAATTCCGGAAGAAGCAGTCATAACTTCGTTCACATAAATTGTGCGACAGATAATAAGGAAAAGTTAGAAGAAGAATTATTCGGTACTGAAAAAACTTATGGCAGCATCGAAAAAGCAAATTTCGGAACTCTATTTCTAGAAGAAGTAACTGAACTATCAAAAAGTTGTCAACGCAAGCTTCTTCAATTTCTGCAAGATGAGAGATACACTGTTGGCAATAGAACCGCATATTCGGATGTTCGTATAATTTCCTCGTCAAATAAAAGCATTAATGAGATTCGTAATAATACTGAATTCAGCCAGGAATTGTTTTATCGTTTAAATGTAGTTAGCTTGGATATTCCGAGCATTAGTGAACGTCGTAAAGATATTCTGCCGTTAGTTAATTATTATTTGGAAAACTCAGAATCTTTCTTCGGAGTTAAAACCAAGGATTTCACAAAGGATGCTTTAGCGATTTTGCAGTCATATGATTGGCCTGGCAATATTCATCAAATAAAAAACATAGTTGAAAGCTCACTGATTAATTCTGCTCATCAATCTGTAATCGATAAAGACTCTCTACCGCCTGAGTTAACCTCGAGCACAAAAGATAAACTCACATCTTTGGATATCGCAAATTTCATTGCGCTTCCGTTAAAAGAAGCAAAAGACCGATTTGAAACAGATTATCTTATCGCTCAAATAGAAAGATTTTCTGGCAACATATCTAAAACCGCAAATTTCGTTGGAATGGAACGCTCAGCTTTACACCGAAAATTAAAGAATTTGGGCATACACTCTGAACGAAAAGCATGTAAGGAAGATTCACAATGAAAATACTGATTCTCGGTGCAGGACAAACAGGATTCGGAATAGCAAAATATCTAAAAGATAACGATATCGATGTCACAATTATAGAACGATGTGAAAGCGTTGCCACAGCGATTCGAAAAAAATCAGACTTAGATGTTGTCATAGGAAATGCAACCGATGCTGAGATCTTAAAAAATGCTGATATTGAAAACACTGACAGAGTAGTTGCAACTATGTCATTAGATGAGCAGAATCTCGTTGCATGTAAAATCATTAGTTCCCTTTTCAAAGTCCCGACAAAAATTGCCCGTATAAAATCTCCGGCTTTTCTACAGGGAGAGGTGTTCGATATATTGCTGCAGGATAGCTTCGATGTCGATGTTTTACTTCAGCCGGAATTTGAGATTTCCTCATTAATTTCCGATATTATTCAAACAAACGGTGCTTTAGATGTTGTTAATTTAGAAAATATCGTTGCGATTAAATTACGCTGTCGAACAGGAACTGAGATAATAAATACAACGTTTAAGCATTTTCAAGAGATTACGAATTTAAATCTGTTTATCGTAAATGTAACTCGACAGGGCCGAACTTTTTTCCCATCGAGTTCGGATATATTGCTTCCTGATGATGATATATATCTGTTAACGACACCCAAAGAAATCAATGCCGTAATGACGTTATTCGGCTATCCTCAGGAAGAAAAGCATAATTTGCTTGTTGTAGGTGGAGGCAATATAGGTTCAGCTCTTCTCAAACGACTAACTCAGCAAAAGCCTAATTACGAAATTACTGTTTTAGAAAACTCAATTGAGCGTGCTGAAAAAGTTGCATTAGATTTTCCAAATGTAAATGTAATTCACGGAGACGCCTTAAAGTCATCGACGCTAAAAGCATTGGCATTAAAAACAGATACAGTTGCCTCTCTTACAGACAACGATAGCACCAATATTTTATCATCACAGTTACTAAAACAATTCGGTGTTAACAGAGTTCTAACGTTGATTAAAACAAACGATTACAACTCTCTATTCTCTGAAAGCTCCGGATTTTTCGGAGTAAACGCACATGAAATTACGATACAGGCAATTACGCAAAAATTGAGTAGCGGAAAAACCGTGTCTGTAATCGAACTTAGAGATAAATCGACAAACATTGTAAAAGCAATTGTAACAGAAGCAAGCTCTTGCGTTGGAAATACAATTGAATCGATAAAAGTGCGAAATCACATCATGCCGGCGTTTATCATAAGAGACGGCAATTTGATATTTGCACGAGGACATCATATCTTAGAAGCGCATGATGAACTGATTTTATCAGTCACTACTGAAGACCTTCCGAAAATCAAAAAAATGTTTTCATCACGTTTATAACAAAACGATAAAAAATAACAAAAATTAATCTTTATTTAACAGTATTGTGAAACAATGACTGAATAAGTGGAGATATAACGAGGGTATAATGAAAAAGATTTTGTTTTGTTGCGTACTGTCCGCAGGAATGATAGCGTCATGCCAGGTTGAAGCAACGGATAAGGCATTAATTGTACAAGATCAAACTTTATCAACAATGGCTATACCAGAATTAGATGAACGTGCGAAAGCAATTCAAAAGCTCCAAAGAGATGTTGCCGAAAAACAAGAAGAACTCGCAACGATGAACATGGATATTATTTCTGCGACTATATCCAGAGTTAACGGGTTAATTGCCACATACTCAATAGAGCCAATTTCCCCTATTACGTCTGGCCCCATTCCAAAACGTCGCCAAAAGTTGTCCGGAGAATTAGGACGAGTCGCAGCAAAGCTTACAGAAATCGAATCAAGCATAAATAGCGCTAAAACGCAGAAAGAATCAGAAAAAGAGGCAGAAGATTTTATCAATGATCCTAATACAACTCTCGAAGATTCAAAAGATAAAATATCAAAATTGTTGAAAGAAATTCAAGAGTTAAGAGCGATCATTGCTAGACTATCAGGAGGAGCATCACCTGAAATAGCTGCGCATATGCAACTACCATCAGATCCAGACGCGCCAAATTTCGCTATAAATAGTGGTGCTAAGAATGTAGCCGAAATATTAAAATTTATAAATGGATTAAATCCCGCTGAATCGGTCGAAGCGTTCAAACAATTACAAGATGCCATCCGCGTATTGAGAGTTAAAATTGGAAATGCAGATCGAGAAGCGGCAACACGTTCATCTGCCTCAAAAAATGAAGAAACGACGTCTATTTCATCGAAAAATATTAGATTAGCGACTCAATCATCAACAGACGCAAATACTTCATCAGGAACCATGGATTTTAGCTCTAAGGCAACTCCCCCAGAAACTCAAATGTTTGTGCAATCTGACGAAGACTTAAAAGATATAGATTCAATTATTAAATTTTTAAGAAAAAGAGTTGAGGACAGAGAAATATCTTTAGAAATGCTAAAAGAAATCGCTTCAATAACAGCTGAAAGTCTAGAGATTTTAAAACGAATGAACGAACAATTATCTCGTAAAGCTGAAGTTATAAAACAATTAGATACAACATTTTGTGGTACAAAAACCCCTGTTGATATGACACCGTTTTACTTCGATGAGGCTCCTGAAAAAGCTAAAGATCCGTTCAACACTAAAAACAATCCCAACAAGGTTCTTAAATTTGACAGATCATTTTTAGAATCTGACGAACTCAAATCTTATAAAACACAACTAGAACCTCTTGTAGATAGTATAGAACAATTCACGTCGTCGTCAACGTTTGTAAAATACTTGCAAGAGAATTTAATTAGATTAATTATTATAGAAATGCTACTAAAAACTGGGGGTATAAATCAGTATGATTGCCCTCACTCATTATTAAATACCTTAACCGGAATAAGCGATCCTAAAAAAGCTGAAGCGAAATTAAATGAGTTCGAATTAACATTTTCAGAAATCATCGCAGGAAAAATCGATCGATACTTATTAACATCAGAGCAAAGTTTCTATAGAACCGTCTTCTGTGAAAGCAGTATTATACAACTTATCTTGGAACTTATTCTCTCAAATATTGAAACGGTAGTAAGTAGTTATAGTGGAACTGAAAATATCAAAAAATTTAAAGATTTGTTGAAAAAGAAGAAAGGTCTGCTTTCCACTCTTGAGCAAACAAAAGAATATAATAAACAACAAAGCATAAATAGCGATATTGCCAAAATAAACACGGAAATTAGAGCGCTCTATGACGAACTTAAAAAAGACTATGAGAAATGGAGCATCATTCTAGAAACATTTGCAGATAAGCTATACTCTCAACTTGATTATAACAAAATATTTACTTGGATTAATAGTTATATTTACGACTTCTTGCTAAATACATCGCCTAAAAAATCACAGACATGGACAAAAAGACAAATAAAATTGGCTACCGTTAAGGATATGATACCAACCTTTTCCGAGTTCGACAAAGAAGCATCGAAATTCAAGGCTGCCCACGATAACGGCGATAAATATACAGGCAAATATCTCGCTTTCTTCGAATCAATTGAAACTTTTCCTTTCCCCCCAACAAGCTACTCTGACTATTCCCAAATAGTAGACTTATTTGTAAGTATAAAGGCAGAAGGAATCGATAATTTCAACCAACTTGAACAAGAATTAAAAATATGCGCCCCAATAACTGTACTCATTCAAAAAAAAGAAGTTAAGTCTCCAGATGGACGAATATTATCTGATGAAGAAATAAGTAGGCTCTCCCCTGAAGAGCAGCGCCGACTATCCGTTGAACAAATTCCGCTATCTGATAAAGAACTAAATGAGCTAGATAAAGCAGAACTAGACCGTCTGTCTGCTCAACGAGTAAAATTTATCGAAGATAATTTCAATAATTTTATGATGCTCTCAGATTCGAAGAAATTTAACGAATCTGTTGTAAAGGAAAGGAGCAGACGTATAAACATCATAAAAACAATGTTGGCTCTACCTCAATTACCAGAATTCCAGCAACGTGTTAAACCTATTACGCCTTCTTCAGGTGATGTGCCACCTCCACCGCCACCGCCTCCGCCTCCACCACCACCTCCACCAGGTTCCTAGCAGTAACGGCGATTAGGAATTTTATAAAAATCAAAAGATTTCGAAACAAGCACATCTCCCTGGCAAAAAACCAGGGAGTTTTTGTGATTTATACTCGAATAATCGATAAGCTTAAATTACCAGCAAATTGTTCTACTAATTCCTATAGACAAACAATGCTGTTGAATCTTTTGTTTAAATTTTCTAGGATATCCAGCCTGATCAACATTTACATTCACTACTGTCTGATAATCGATTGAATGATTCGTTTTATAGCAATATTCAAATCTGACATCAGTTTTACCATCTAAATGAGCGACAAGACCTGCTCCAAACATTAATCTAGTCTTTCGCTCTGATTTATCACTGGCTGAATCACGCCAATCATTATCAGCTTGATCAGTTAAATCTGTCAGATACCTAAACCGAAAGCCATCTTTTCTACTGTAAAACCCCACTAACACGTAAGGTGTTATTCTGCACTTTATTGTTTTACCGATCTTTACAGCGACAGAAATATCATCACTTTTTTCTATATCTATCAACGATTCATGAGAAAGTATTCCAAAATTTGAGCCTTCTGGATTCGCATCAAATGAAGTAACAGTATTTCTTTTACTAAAATCGTAACGACACTCTAAGCTCCAAAAAAATGGTTCATGATTTTTGTATCCGAAAAACAATTGTCCATTAAATTTTCTAGCAGAACTATCAAAATTGGTAGTCACATAATCGCTTCCTCCAGCCGATACCGCACTTCCGCTCCATTCGATTTTATCTTGTGAGTTAGCAAGACCGATACCGACATAAACTCCGCTTTCAGGTGTTTGAATTTCTTCTGCTGATGCATAACTGAGTACAGAGCACACACTTCCTAATAACACGATCTTTTTCATACAAAAACTCCTCAACCACAAATTACTAACAAAATATAAACAAAAACGCGTTAACAAAAGGTTAACTTTCTTCGTCCAACTCCAGAAATTACACGATTCTTTAACCTCATTCAACTGTCATCCTTCCTCAATTAAGGAAGTATTTGTCTGTTCTGAATCCAAGTTTTCTTTTTTCTCGTTTTCTTTTCTGCTCTTTTTTTCTCTCTTTTCTTTCCTTACGCCATGGTTTATATCCCTCGACAATCCAACCTTCATCAGAACCATATGATTCATCTCTATCTTTTTTCTGCTTTTTCTTCTCCTGGAGCAGGAGGCAATTCAGGCACCACTTGTTTTTTCTGTAGCCAATCCCGATAATCGTTAATCATTAATTTGTAGAATCTTTCACAAACTTGTGGCTCAACACAATACGGAAACTCCAGTCTATATTCTACAAAATCACAAAATGTTCTAACTTTTTCATCTCCATATGCTGGATTAATTCCACTTATTTTAAGCAATTTAACGCCAAAAATAGCTTCTGCTTTTTTGTATACCTCATAAATAGCATTGACCGAAATTGATACACTACCACCATACATTAAGTAAGATAAATGTAATAATTGCAACCGTATATTTTCTTCTGTTCCTTTTTTATCAATAGGTTTATCCAACATCATACAAACAACTCCAACGTGTCTATTCCGACATGCCATAGCAAAAAGAGTGGATATCTTTTTCGTAACTGGATTTTCAGCTTCTTTAAATGGATTAATATCATTACAACATATTTTCCAAAGCTCATTTATAATAAGTCTTATTGGCCCTTGTATCATTGTTAAAAGAAACGCTACAGCCGCTATACTTAACGGCTGATTTTTTTCTATAGAATCAACAATATCTCTAATGAAAACTCTGTTCCTTGAATCGTAATTTGGAAGATCCTCTAATAGTGTCCAAACGTAAGGTGTAAATTGTTCTTTCCAAGGCTTAGAACTTTCCCTTGAAAGAGGTAAAGCTTCTTTATCCCCAGATGTTTGTACAAATCCCATAGATAAGGTTTCTAAACGAGAAGTATCACTTTTTTCATCATTCATCGGATCATCCATCAATTGACGATAACGAGAACCATTCACGAAACTACTACTAAACACAAACAGAAATAATATCAAAAATTTTAAGCAAATTGTTTTCATCTCTTATCTCTACAAAAAAAGCCTCCGCGTTTCCTTGGAGGCTTTGTTTCACATCAGAAATTATTAGAATCCGTAATCGCCCATTCCGCCTGCCCCAGGCATTGGTGCTTCAGGTTTCTTTTCTGGCTTTTCCGCAATCATGCACTCGGTTGTCGCCATTAAGCTGGCAATCGACGCCGCACTTTGCAAAGCGATTCTTACGACTTTCACAGGGTCGATAATTCCCGACTTCAGCATGTCGGTGTATTCGCCCTTTCTGGCATCGTAACCATAGCTGAAGCTGTCATTTTCCAAGATCTTTCCAACTACGAGAGACGCATCCATTCCTGCGTTATCAATAATCTGACGAGCAGGAGCCTGAATGGCTTTCTTCAGAATTTCAATACCGAGCCTCTCATCGTCGTTCTTGTACTGAGTGTTCGCGAGAACTTTTGTCGCCCTCAACAATGCAATTCCGCCACCCGGAACAATACCCTCAGCAACAGCCGCACGTGTCGCGTTAATAGCGTCTTCGACTCTGTCCTTGCGCTCTTTAACTTCGATTTCAGTCGCACCACCTACTCTTACAACAGCAACGCCACCAGAAAGTTTAGCTAATCTCTCCTGCAGTTTCTCTCTGTCATAATCGGAGGTCGTATCTGCCATTTGCTGCTTGATTTGATTGCAACGAGCCTCGATATCCTGCTTCGCGCCTGCGCCGTCAACGATTGTCGTGTTCTCTTTATCGATAAACACCCTCTTTGCAGTACCAAGCATATTCATATCGATAGTGTCGAGTTTTACACCCAAATCTTCGCTGATAACCTGTCCGCCTGTAAGAATTGCGATATCTTCCAACATCGCTTTTCTTCTGTCACCAAAACCAGGTGCTTTGATAGCCGCGACTTTGAGACCGCCACGCAACTTGTTTACGACCAACGTTGCCAAAGCCTCACCCTCAACGTCTTCCGCAATAATCAACAGCGGACGACCTGATTGAACAACCTTCTCCAAAATAGGAAGCATCGGCTGTAATACGGACAATTTTTTCTCGTGAATAAGAATGAACGGATTTTCCAATTCGCAAGTCATTTTCTCTGGATTTGTCACGAAATAAGGTGAGCAATATCCGCGATCGAACTGCATACCCTCAACGACTTCGAGCTCTGTTTCCAAAGACTTCGCTTCTTCTACCGTGATAACGCCTTCCTTGCCGACCTTATCAAAAGCCTTCGCTAACATTTCACCGACAGAAGCATCGCCGTTAGCGGAAATTGTTCCGATTTGAGCAATTTCATCATTCGTAGAAATTTTTCTTGAAACGTTTTTCAACATTTCAGTAACTTCTGCAACGCCAGCGTCAATTCCTCTCTTCAAATCAACAGGGTTAACGCCAGAAGCCACGACTTTTACCGCTTCTCTAACTATAGCTTGAGTTAACACTGTTGCTGTCGTGGTACCGTCACCAGCCAAATCATTCGCTTTGCTAGCGGCTTCTTTTACCATTTGCGCGCCCATATTTTCGAATTTATCTGAAAGTTCTACTTCTTTTGCGACGCTAACGCCGTCTTTCGTAATTTTTGGAGCGCCAAAGCTTCTCTGGATAACAACATTTCTACCTTTAGGACCGAGAGTTACCTTCACGGCACCTGCTAGTGTATCAACGCCCTGCAACATTTTATTGCGAGCTTCAACAGAAAATTTTACGTCTTTTGCTGCCATAATTCCTCTCCTTATTTGTTAAGTATACCTAAAATATCAGACTCTTTAAGAATAATATATTCTTCGCCGTCTATCTTGACTTCATTGCCTCCCCACTTTGCGAACAAAACTCTGTCGCCGACTTTTACCTCAAGTGCATGAAGAGTCCCATGCTCGTCTCTGACTCCGTTACCTACAGCCAGAACTTCTCCCTCTACAGGCTTTTCCTTCGCCGTATCAGGAATAATAATCCCACCTGGGGTTTTTTCTTCCTGCTCGGCTCTTTTTATTAAGACCCTATCTTTTAAAGGCGTGAATTTAGTCATTTTTAACTCCATTTTTACCTAAAACATACTCTCTCTATCGAGTTTAAAAATTTTATCAGTTAAGTAAGTGCAGTTCAATCGAAAAACATTAATAAAAATTTTTTTAATTAACTAACTATTAACAATTTTAGTGATAGTATATCGGACAGTAGTATTAGGAGAAAATTCATATGAATAAAATTTTAACAACAGCTATTTGTTCTGCATCTTTGTTGATGGTAATTTCTTGCGATCAGAAAAAAGAAGAGCAGAAAGCTCCGGAAGAAACAACACCTGTAGAACAAGTTGCAGGTGAAACCACGACGACAAAAACTGAAGAGACTGCACCTGTAGCGGAAGAAACAAAAGCTGAGGAACCTGCAGCGCCAGCAGCGGAAGAAACAAAAGCTGAAGAACCCGCAACGCCAGCAGCGGAAGAACCGAAAACTGAGGAACCTGCAGCACCAGCAGCAGAAGAGCCAAAAACTGAGGAACCTGCAACAGCACCAGCAGCGGAAGAGCCAAAGACTGAGGAACCTGCAGCAACACCAGCAGCGGAAGAGCCAAAAACTGAAGAACCTGCAGCACCATCAGCAGAGCAGCCAAAGACTGAAGAACCTGCAGCACCAGTGGCTAAGTAAATTTATTAATTAGCTTATGTTATGGGCAGAAGACTTAATAGTTTCTGCCCATTTTTTTTATTTCCGAATCCGTCAATTTTGGTTCGAGCAATTTTTTCATTGCGACGTATCCCTGGATCTTACCTGTATTAATTCCACCTTGTTGATACACAATATCATCTATCGGAAACGCAGATTTATCCGTCAATTCCAGCAGTTTTCTTGCACCTTTTGCGTTAATTATATACCCGTACATGCCGTAACTAAGATTTGTCGGTTGAATTTTCGCCACATTCGGATGATTTGGAACTTCATCAAAATCTCTGAAAATTTCTCCTACACAAACGAAATGGCCATACTTATTATTTCGCCTACCGACGCCTAGAAAAGCTATGTCCCAATCAGCAGGTAAATCCTGCATGTATTTTTGTAAATTTTCTTTAAAGTACGGTTCGAAAATTACATCGTCTTCAAAAACAATAGCCTCATTCATTTTTCCTGAAGCAATTTGTTTCCATATTTCTCTATGACTGCAAGCACAACCTATTTCTCCCAACGAAAAGCGACGATGCGTCGTATCAATCTGCATAAGCTTTTTATCGTGCAGAATGACGTCATACACCCTATTCTTCTCCAATTTAAAACGATTTTTATCTCCGTTTACATATATTGATTTGCTATTAGCAGTATCTTGAAATGTCAGAGCATATCCATCAATTGCTTCAAATTTTTCATGAGATACATTCAAATCTTTTAATTGATTAGACACAAACTGAAATCTTTCAGGAGTCCGCTCTAAACTTATAATATACATCTCAGGAAAGGCATATTGTTCAACCGTTTCCTTATTGTTCGAACACGCAACTAAAAGCAAAAATAATAGTGAAATTGTTCTCGTCAAACGCATATTACCAACCTCTCGTATTTTTTATTTCAGATTGCAACGCATCACCTGAAAGTAATTTTATTTTTGAAACGTACAATTTGAGTTCCGGATGGATCATTATAGCAGTATCAATCGGCAAGTTAACTCTTTCTGTAATTTTCAAAAGCTTTTTGGCAGATTCACTGCTTACACAATAAGCATGAGTTCCCCAAACCGTTCCGTCTTTCTTTATGGCTGCATAGTACGGAGAATTGGTATTAGTAAACTTAGAAAGCCAAAACTGCGGAGAATAAAAATATGTTTTTCTAGATGGTGAAATACTTATACCAACATCCAAGAAAAGCACATTTGCATCTCGCGGAATATTTCTTAAGATAACAGGAGCATCCTGCAAAAAGTTATCAAAAAATTCGACATCATCTTCAAAAATTATCGCTTTCTTATAATTATGCCTTGCGATATCAGCTAAAACAGCACGATGGCTCATAGAACATCCGCACTCTCCTGATGAAAGCATTCTTTTTTTAGCTGTATAGTAAAATTCCCCTGAACGATATTTCGCTGATTGTTGTACCCTAAACGTCCGTCCTTTAGTTTTAGATTTAGGAAGTTTTTTCAAATCCTTTGCGAAAAACGTTTCCCCGGATTCTATATCCGTTAACGTTACATAGTTACCATCAACCGCTGAAAAATGTATAAATGGAATTCCTAATTTATCCAGCTGCTTTTTCATAAACAATAATCTATCAGGAGTTCTATCCAAAGAAATAACGTATACTGCTTGTATATTATCCCGTAACGCTTCCGCTACCGAGTTCATCATCCCAGTAAACAAGTAGATCAAAAGCAAGAATAACTCAACAATTTTTGACTCTTTTATCATTGTAATCTTAATATTATAATATCCGCATCACAATACAAGATAGCTCTCATAAGAACAAGTCCGCAATAAAAAAGAAACTTTCATCATTTATGTCTTGAAAATTAGGCTACATTTGTGTAAATAGAAATGTGCGTAATAAAAAGATTTATAATCAAAGTATTAGGAGATAACAATGGCAGTTCCAAGGAAAAAAATTTCTAAGTCACGTCGCGATATGCGCAGGTCGCATTTAGCTCTTACTGCAACAAATGTCGTTGCGTGCCCGAATTGCGGTGAATCAAAACTTCCGCATCATCTTTGCAAAAATTGCGGAGTATACAACGGTCATCAGATTTTAAAGGATAAGCGTCAAGTCGCCTAATGAAAAACGTTGATTGCAAGGTCATAGCCATCGACGGAATGGGCGGAGATAATGCTCCTGAGTCTGTTTTTAAAGGACTGGCTCGGGTGAGGTTTTCCGACGTTCATTTCATAATCTTCGGAGATGAAAACGTACTTTCGAAGTATGTCGGACTTCTTCCGAAAAATCTTTCTTACGAAATAAGGCATACTTCAGAAGTTATTACTTCCGATATGGAGGTAATGACAGCTTTACGTACCGGGAAAAAGTCCAGTATGGGGTTGGCTGTTCAGGCTGTAAAAAACAAAGAAGCATTAGCCGTCGTATCATCTGGAAATACAGGTCTTTACATGGCGCTTGCAAAAATCATATTGGGGACAATGGACGGCATAGATCGTCCGGCAATAGCCTCGGTTCTACCGGGGAAAGCCCACCCTACTGTTTGTTTAGATCTGGGCGCAAATGCAGAATGTGATGAAAAAAATCTGGTGGATTTTGCGATTTTAGGAGAAGCCGTTGCACGTTCAGCGTTCAATAAGAAAGATGTCAAAATTGCCCTGCTGAATATTGGCTCTGAAGACGCCAAAGGCAGTCGTTTAATCAAAAAAACAGCAGAAATTCTGAAGAAAGTTTGTAAAGGTTATGTCGGCTTCGTAGAAGGTGATGATATATGCAAGGGAAAAGTCGATGTTATCGTAACTGACGGTTTTACCGGAAATGTTGCGTTAAAAACCATCGAAGGAGTGGCTAAATTCTTGGCGAGTGAATTAAAATCTGCTCTTATGAGCTCTCTCTTAGCTAAGCTCGGAATTTTGTTCTGTCTGCCGGCCTTGAATAAATTAAAAAAGAAAATGGATCCGCGTTTGTATAACGGTGCGATTATTGTCGGTCTTAACGGAGTTGTCGTTAAGAGTCATGGGAATAGCGACGAGGTTGGATTCGCTAATGCTGTTGAATTCACTATCAATCTTTTGAGGAACAATATGTTCGATAAAATACGTGAACAGTTGGATGAATCAGAATTGCATAGTTTTTCCAAACACGAGGAACAGAAAAAATGAACTCTGTAATCGTAGGTATTGGAGGAGCTCTTCCCAAAAAATGTGTTACTAATTTTGAGTTGCCAGCAGATTTGGACACATCTGATGAGTGGATTTCCACCAGAACAGGAATCAAGCAACGGCATATCGCGGAAAATGAAACTACTGCATCACTGGCGTCAGAAGCGGCAAAAAAAGCTCTCGAGCAAGCGAAAATCTCCGCAAGTGAAGTGGACCTGATTATTGTAGGAACAGTAACCGGAGATTATACATTTCCATCTGTCGCGACAATTGTTCAGAAAAATTTAGGATCCAAAGGAGTCGCATTCGATGTCAGCGCAGCGTGCAGTGGTTTTGTCTACGCACTGAGTATTGCAGATTCATTCATAAAAACAGGCAAAGCAAAATGTGCGTTAGTTATAGGTGCTGAGACGTTTTCACGAATCGTCGATTGGAAGGACCGTTCAAGTTGCGTTCTGTTTGGGGACGGCGCAGGAGCAATTGTTTTGCGAGCTGAAAAAAATACAGATTGCGGAGTAAAATATTGCAAAATAAGTTCTGACGGTGCATATGCAGATTATCTGATAACCAGCGGTGGAGTTTCAACGACTCAAACGTCAGGCTTTGTAAAAATGCAAGGTCGAGAAGTCTTCAAATTTGCCGTTGAAAAATTTTATGACTCTGTAAATGAGCTTTTGCGTGAAAACAACATGACTCTTGATGATGTAGATTTAATCGTTCCACATCAAGCAAATTCTCGCATTATAAAAAAGCTTACGGAAATGCTCGGAATTGATGAGAATAAAGTTCTTGTAACAATAGATAAGCATGCCAATACTTCTGCGGCGTCTATTCCTTTGGCGTTAAATGAAGTTAGAGACACGATTTTTTCAAAGAAAAATATAGTATTGCTGTCCATGGGCGCGGGTTTCACGTGGGGCGCAGCGTTAATAAAGTTACGGTAGGAGACTGAAATGAGTGAAGAAAACATTAGGACATTAACTCGTTCTGACTTAGTTGATGCCATTACAAGTGAATTTCAGGTTACTAAATATAATGCTTCTGAAATAGTAGAAGATATTTTAGAAGAAATAGAAACGGCTCTTGTAGAAGGAGAAACGGTTAAAATTGCCGGATTCGGGACTTTTACTGTCCGCCAGAAAAAAGAGAGAATCGGACGCAATCCGAAGACATTAGAAGAAGCAGTAATATCTTCCAGGAAATCATTGTCTTTTAGAGCGTCGCCTCTTTTAAAAAAGATTGTTAACGAAAGATAATAAGGAGTAATCACATGGGATTAATGAGTGGGAAAAAAGGCGTTGTTATGGGAATTGCCAACGATCGATCTCTGGCATGGGGTATCGCAAAAAAGTTGGCGGAAGAAGGCGCGGAAATGGTTTTCAGTTATCAATCTGAAGTTCTGTATAAAAGAGTGAAGCCTTTAGCGGAGTCGTTAGGTAACGTCGAGATGGTAGAATGTGACGTCACAAACGACGACAGCGTAAACGCATTGTTCAAAAAAGTCGGAGACAAGTTCGGAAAAATCGACTTCATCGTACACGCAATTGCCTTCGCAGATAAGAACGAACTCGATGGAAAATACGTCAACACAACTCGCGCGAATTTTCTGAATTCAATGAATATTTCTTGCTACTCATTTACAGCAGTTTGTAAGAGCGCGTCAGATTATTTAGCAGATGGCGCATCTATTCTTACGTTGACTTATCTCGGTGCCGAAAGAGTTATGCCACACTACAATGTTATGGGCGTTGCAAAAGCAGCACTTGAAGCCAGTATTCGTTATCTTGCCGTCGATTTTGGCGATAGAGGTATTCGCGTAAACGGCCTTTCCGCAGGACCGGTAAAAACATTAGCCGCTTCCGGCATTGGCGATTTCAGATATATTCTAAAGTGGAATCAATATAATGCTCCACTGAAAAGAAATACTACGCTCGAGGATGTCGGAGGAACAGGTGTATACTTGCTCAGCGACTTGTCCTCAGGAGTAACCGGCGAAATTGTTCATTCAGATTGCGGTTATCATGTCGTCGGAATGAAAGCTGTCGACGCACCTGATATTTCGACTGTTTCAGAGTAAGCAAACTTTAAGTAAAACGGACATCGGAGAGTTTGTTCCCTCCGATGTTTTTTGTGTACATTTTCCCTAAAATACCAAAAATTACTCCCGTATAAAAAGCCTGGGATGTTCTGCTCTAAATCCCGCTTTAAACATAGCCTGGTTGTCTTCTTCAGTAGCACGTCTATACAAAATAACTTCCTTAACTGAATCGGGAATGCTCCTGACAACCTCTTCTCCCGTACTGTTAACTTGTATTTTTTCTAACAAAGGCATCTTTCGCAAAACTTCCAAAACCGATACAGGCAACGGAGTATTGCTCTTAATACTTAGGCTTTTAAGGCAAGTAAACAAGGACAATATTCCCCCCAACTGAGATAAATCTTTTCCATCTAAATCTTTTCCTGTTATCATTAATAGTGAAATCGTCGTGACACTATCCGCATGTTCTGCAACTGCCTGTAATAATCCAACTGCCTCATCTACATTGATATATCCCACAGTAAAATCTTCAACTGAACGTCTTCCCAGTATTTGTTTCATTTTTAAAGCGCCTTCAGAACCAAATATCGCGAATTTTACGATAGAAGTATTAGCTTGCAATGCCGCGACCACTTCATCAGGTATATCACTTTTAACCAGCGAAAATATTTTTGGTATATCTCCTCTAATCCATTCCAATTGTATAGGTGAAAGTTCTTTTTCAAGAATAATGCCGGATTTTTTGCGATTTAACAGCAATTCAAAAGCTTCTGTCCTTTGCGCTTCTTCGCTTACTCGCCCATGCGCCTCAACTTCTGTAATTCCTCCTTTAACCACCGCCTCGACAAATTCATTCAATTCTCTTAAATCCCTAATTCCATCGACATTCGCAAATGCAAGAATTGCTGCGCCTAAGATAGCCAATGTAGTTTTTGTTGTCATATTTTCCTCCGCTAATTTGTAGATAATCTCATTTTGCTTGTAAAAGTCCAAGCTATAAAATTACAAAACACGAAGGATGTATCGGAGAGAAAATTCTCTCCGATTTTTTGTATATACTAAATCGATATTTTCTATCGTCCGTTACTTATTAAGAACTTCTCGCCCTTTTTAATTTGATACGAAGAGCCTTTCAGTTCATCTTTTCCTACCGGTTCGTACCATCCGCCGAGAAACTTTGCAAGGAATTGTTCCGTAATTGCTATGTAAGAAATTCTGTTTGGTTCACGTACGAAACCGTGTCCCTCATCAGGATAAACTACATAAGCAACAGGAATTTTCTTGTTACTTAATGCTGACACTATCTGCTCCGACTCGCTCATATTTACGCGCGGATCATTCTGTCCTTGGAAAACAACAAGTGGCTTCGCAATATCGTTTGCACGCGATAAAGGAGAAAGCTCCCATAATTCTTTCCTGCCTTCTTCTGTACTCGGATCACCACCGACTTTGTACCATCCAATCATCAAAGGTTTCCAATATTCAGGAACGTTTTTAAACAGAGTTGCCCAATTTGATGGCCCAACAACATCTACGCCACAGCAGAACATTTGCGGAGTATAAGCAAGTCCCGCCAATGTAGAATATCCGCCGAAGCTTCCGCCCATAATTGCGATTTTATTTTTATCAGCTATGTTATGTTCAATAGCCCAATTTGCAGCATCGATAATATCCGTACGCACTTTCGGCAGATTTTTATTAATAGCGTTTATAAACGACTTACCGAATCCCAACGAACCTCTGTAGTTTACTTGCAAAACAGAATATCCGCGATTGGCCAGCAACTGCACTTCCGCAAACAAGCCATGATGATTACGAGCCCACGGCCCTCCGTGAATATGCATAACAAGCTTGCCATTTGGCTTGAAGTTTTTGGCTTTGGTGAGATAACACACTAATTTCAAACCATCTCTTGCCGTGATAACAACAGGCTCCATCGGTTGCAATTGATATTTATCAAGATCAGGTCTTGCGGAAAATAAAAATTTCAAACTGCGATTTGTGCGATTATACACATAATATCTCGGAGATTTCACGGAATTTGAATAAGCCACAAGCCAGACTGTGTCATCGCAATTACGGCCCAAAACCGAGAATTCATCTGCGTTGTATGATTTCAGAAAATCCACATCCGCTTGCACATTTTTATCTACAGCGTAAGCTTCATTTTTCAAATACTCGACAAAAGCGATTTGCGGAGCAAAAGTTTTCGGATGCCGCGAAATCGCTTCAATATCCGCCTGACTATTTTCAAATAGCAACTTAGATTGGCCAGTCGCCCAGTCATAAGCATACAGTGCATTTGTATCTCTTTTTTCTGCACTCAGAATGTATAATGTTTTTCCGTCATCACTGAAATGGCTAATACCGGAATTATATGTGTCTTCAAATTCGATTTTTTTGAACGACTTACCCTTTTTTCCGTCAACGATTTTATAGATACCAAATGAACCATCAGACAGCGTTTTCGTCGCGAGCCGTAAATTTAAATCATTATCAAATGTAAAATCAGAAAACTCATTGTTTTCAAACATCAACGTTAATGCGCCGTCTTTTGTATTAACCTTGTACACATCAAACCATTGAGCATTCCTCTTATTGCAAATTATCACAAGGTTATCGGGATATTTTTTACTCATGGCCGCTACAGAAGATTTAGCCCCCTTAAACGGAGTTAAATCTTTCTTCTCGCCCGTCTTAATATTCAAAGCAATAATATGATTATTTTCATCACCTTCTGTATCTTGAGGAATTAAAATATAATTATCATTGTACGACCAGACGTAATCATACATATCACGCGCTGCTTTAATCTCAAATTCTTTTATAACTTTTCCGCTTATATCCGTTATGCGTAGGCCAACGTTACTGCTGTTCCTAAAAATATAAGAGAGTTTATCTCCGGTTCGATTCATTTTAACAGCACTTTTTTCAGGATAAGCCAACAAAATACTACGCGGAATTATTTCATTTTTTTTCGAACTTGCTTCCTCAGCGTTTACGCTCAACAATTGAAATGCCACAAAAAGCAACGCAAGACATATTTTCTTTAACATACAAATACCACCATAATTACCACATGCTTCAAGGTATCATGAAACTTCACGCGATTGAATACCTCTGAAAAACAAGAATGATATATACAAAAAGCCAAATACCATTTATTTATCTCCTCCCCCATTGACACAATTACCAATTGGCAATATATATACTTTGCTCGTTGTTTTTGTTGTATTTTAATTTTTAGTTGTTTGTGTATTTGAAAATAAATTTATTATATTTTTTGGAAAAGGCAACAAACATGAAAAAAGTTATTTTTGCAATTGGAATTATATTGAGTCTAAACGATGCAACGGAAGGAATGAGACAACGTAGTGCGACATGGTCTACGGGAACGCAATTAAAGAAATCTCCTATTTTATCCGAAGTACCATCACAACAAAGCGATGAATTCCCCGAACATACAGCGAATTATCAAGGAGAAGACGATCCCAACGAATTAATTCAAAAGATACATCGCGTGGCCTCTAAAATTGAAAAAACTCAATGTATGAGAGATTTAGAGCCTCTGATAGATCTAATACAAGATTTACGCTCTCCGTTATACAAATTTGAAAAGGGCATAAGAAGAATTAACCGTCATGATCCTGATACTCGTGATTATATATTGTTCCCAGTAATGGATAAACTTCTTCGACAAGAATTTGTTCAAAGTTTAGCATATACAGACACTTCATTCAGAAAAGTCAGAAAACGCGCATTTAGCGTATCAGAAAAGGAACTTCTACACCCTCTGTATACTACACATCAATTTACATTAATAAAAAGAAATCTGCTCACGCTACTAAAATCACTAATTGATTCACCAACATCGTCTCCAAGTCTAGATGATATAGATACAAGTTACTTTAAATCCCCCGTCCCACCTAAAAAATGTATCCGTGATATATTCAACAGCGATGTAAATATAGGCATCGATCTCTTTAAATCAATAACATCATCAGATCCAAAATTTATCCCATCTACTCCTATTTATGCAAAACGTAGACCTGCAGATACGTGTTTTAGATTAACAAAGTCTTTATTGCCTTATCTAACTGTAACAGCAGACGAAATATCAGATAGTTTAGGTAGTTTACGATCAGAATACCGTCTGCTACTCAACGAAGTTAGAAAGGTTCCTAAACTTATTGAGAAGATGAAAAAAATTAAAATCCCCCTCGAAGAAGTAATAACCGCAACACGAGAACTCATTGAAATACAATCACAAACTACGATCAAGTGTCGATTACTTGAAGATAGGATATGGGTATTATCACAAACATGTCCCCCATCTGTCGATTTCGGCTGGCTACAACATCAGCTTAAGCGTATTCGCGAAAAAATCAATCCAGGTGGTGAGGCTATGCCGTTAAACCATGACAAAAGCCTTGATGAGATAATGTCTATTTAAAAACCATGCAAAAAGCAGACGAAGCTAGAATTACTTAAATTATAGCCCTAGGATTTTCCATCCCGGATTTTCGACGTAGTTCTTTACGCAGGCGACGAATTCTGATGCTTGTTTCGTATCTGCAATAACGTGGTCATATGACAGGGATATATACAGCATTGGTCTGATTTCTACGCCGTTATCTGTCGCGATTGGTCGGTTATGCATCTTATGCACGCTGAGTGTCGCGACTTGTGGCGGCGTTAATAAATCTGTTCCGATTAATGATCCGTATATTCCCGCATTAATTACGGTAAATGTTCCGCCGGAGACCTCTTCCACCGATAGTGTCCCCTCAACTGCCCTTCTCGAAAGTGCAATCATTGTTTTCTCGATTTCGGCAATTGATAATCTGTCTGCCCCTCTGATAACTGGCGCAGCCACACCGTCATTTCCACACGTAATAACGGAAATATCGTAATAGTTTTTATAAATTATATCGTCCTTATGAATATGTGCATTAAATATTTTGTAATGTTTCAGTGCATCTATGCACGCCATAATAAAGAACGGAGTAAAGCCCAATCTGGTATTATACTTTTCTTCAAATGCTTTACCGAAAATCTTTTCCAAAGATAAAATCGCGCTCATATCAACTTCTGTCGAGACTGTTGAAATCACCGATGTATCGTATGTATTTTTCATCTTTTCTGCTAATTTTCGACGAACCAAATCTATCTGCTCGTTCTCATCTCCCGCAGTCGCAAAAAATTGAGGTTTATTCCAATTGTCGGCATACATTCCCGGTGTGCCATTATCACCAATATTCAGCAATTCACTAACTTTCTCTTTTTCTTCGTCTTTCATTTCTTTCACCATTTTATCTTTTTCTTGCTGTGCGACTGCTCTGACTTCCTTATTAACGTCATTGAGTACATATTTAAGAGTAGATTTAACCGCAGTTTTTATTTCTTCATGTGTTTTATTCAAAATCTCATTTCTCAAAGCTTCTGCTTCCTTAGTTGCGCGTTGCGTCGTTTCATTGAGCAATTCCTCCGTGTACAAATTGGATTGTCTCTTCGCCTTTTTTACCGCCTCACGCACTATTTCCCTCGACTCTTTTGCCGCATGCTTGGTCGCAGAATGGATAATGTCCTTCTTAATTTCTTTCGCCTGCTGTTTGGCTTCACTTATGGTCGATTCAATGATATTTTTCGCTTTCTGCGCTGCTTCCTTTTTCGCTTGCTCCTGCGCCTGATTGATTATATCTTTCGTTCTCTCTTCAGCTTGAAAGCCTGCTTCAATTTTGGCATCTTCCAAAATAGATTCTTTGATTTTCTTTGCTTCTTCTTGAGCGGCCTCTTTCGCCTCGTTTATGATTTTTGTTTTAGTCGCGTTCGCTTCTTCAAGAGAACCTTGCATTATCTTGCTATGCATTTCGTTTGCATCTTTTGTCGCCTTTTCTTCATAATCACGAAGAATCTTCGATTTCAAATCTTCACCTTCAGCATGTGCTTTCTTTTCCGCGTTTTCTATAATTTCATGCCGAACTTTTAACGCCTCTTCACGTGCTTTTACTTCCGCGTCTTTGAGAATATTCATAAATTTCTTTTCGGTATGATCAGCGAATTCATCGATAACTTCTTCATCGATTGCAGAGCGATTTTCACCGACACTTTCGAGAACTTTTTCCTCAACCTCAGTACTCATTTCCATGGCTTCTTCTTCAAGTTCTCTCTCTAGTTCCTTATCTTCTTCCTCAGAAACAGAAAGGACATAGCCATTGGAATTTTCAAGTTTTTGTTCTTCTAAAGCCAAACTTTTGTCGATGAAGGCGGATTCCTCTTTAATTGCGTCTTTTTCGCTTGCTTGTTGTACATCAGCATCCAAATCGGTTTCAATAACAGCAATTTTGGTACCTTGAGAAATAACTTCTCCTTCCTTTACAAGAATTTTTGCGAGAATGCAGTCATAACTGGATGTTATTCCACATGCGATTGTGTTCGTCTCGGCGTCAGCAATGATTTCATTTTTTGAGATTCTATCTCCTTCCTTTTTATACCAAGCGGAAAGAGTAACTTCATCTGCTTTTTCGTCGAAATTTGGAACTATTATGTCTACACGCATGTTAATTACCTTCGCATTCTCGAAGATAATTAAAACGCAAAAGAGTTTCTTTTATGTTAATTTCTGGATTTTTTTTGAAAATAAATTCAAATTATCCCGAAAAGCAGAAACAAACCAAACAAAATTCGATAAACAACTATCGGAAATAGCGTAAACTTTCGCATAAATCTGCATACCATTTCCAGAGAAATCAATCCGAAAACAAACGATGAAAAACATCCGAACATAACCATTGACCAATCAATAGTATATGCATTTGAACAAAGTATCTTCAGAAGTTTCAAAAAACACGCTCCGGCGACTGGCGGAATCGACAATATCATAGAATACTTAAAACTATCCTCTCGAGTATAATTTAAATAACGCATCATAGACAGACACGCTCCCAAACGACTTACCCCAGGTATCAAGGACATTGTCTGAGCAATTCCTGTTAAAATACTATCCGTCCTCGTAACCTTCAAAGATGCAGATTCTCTTATATCGCATAAATACAATACAACAGCAAAAACTATCATCGATATACCCATTATAACGGGAGAATTAATTTCGATATTAAATACAGTCTCCGCTATTCCGAAAACAACTATAGTCGGTAAACTCGACCAAAAAATCGTAATAAAAAAATTTCTGTTTTGAGTTCTTTTATCAATTACAAAATCCTTTAATCCGAATAGCATACTGAAAAAAGCCGCACGGAAAAACACAAGAATTGCGAGTAATGAGCCTAAATTCAGAAAAACATCAAACTCTTTTCCTTGATATGGAAACCCAAACAATTTGGGAATTACTATCAAATGTGCAGAAGAACTCACCGGCAAAAATTCCGTTATTCCTTGTATCGCTCCCAATAATAATGCATATAAAAAAGTCATGTTTACTCTTTCGCTTTAAATATACCCAAATCCGAATCGATAGTTATCACCTCTTCAGCAATCTGTACGCTGTTAAGAGCGGCTCCTTTTCTCAAATTATCAGAAACAGCCCAGTACAAAATACCGCTCTTTACTGTGCAATCTTTTCTTATTCTGCTGACATAAACTGCATCTTCTCCCTGTGAATCAATTGGAGTTGCGACTATTCCGTTTTCATTTCTTCTGTCGATTGTCACAATACCTTCAAAGTTATTGAACACTTCATAGACATCTTCTTCTGTTACTTCCTTTGCGAACTCACATGCGACAGACATACCGTGTCCGATAAAAGATGGAACGCGCACGCAAGTAACCGCAACTTTAACGTCGGATTTTAGAATTTTACAAACTTCTCCAGAAATTTTATCTTCTTCATCCGTTACACCGTTTTCATAAACATCACCGATTTGCGGAATGACATTAAAAGCTATCTGCTTAGGGAAAACTTCCGTATTAATAGGGCCTGTAGATAGTACAGCTTTGGACTGAGCATAGAGTTCATCTATTGCTTTACGCCCTGCTCCCGAAACGGATTGATATGTCGAAACTACAACTCTCTTTATCGGAGACAATTGCAATAACGCCTTCAATGTCATTGTTAAAGGAACAGCCACGCAATTCGGAGTAGAAATTATTCCCAGTGGTGCCCCTTTATGCAATGCTTTTATATTTACTTCGGGAATGACCAAAGGAACTTTCGGATTCAAGCGAAAATACGCTGTCTTATCAATCACAACGCAACCTGCTTTTGCTGCAACCGGCGCATATTTTCTTGAAAAACTGCTACCTGCACAAAAAATTGCTATATCAACTTTTGAAAAATCGATATCGGATATCAACTGTACTTTTACATCTCTGTTTTTAAAAGATACGACTTTACCAATAGAACGCTCAGAAGCAACAGCGAATATGTCGGCCACAGGAAAATTTCTTTCTGCTAAAATTTGAAGGGTCTCCATTCCTGCGTTTCCGGTCGCTCCGATTACCGCTACGTTATAGTCTTTTGAATGCTTCATTTAATACCTCCAACAGGACTATATTATTTTAAAACTTAATCTTGATTAACTCAAAGAAAAACGTAACAATATCTGTAGTTTTCATAGGACATTTTTTTTGCAATTATTTGAACAAACACCTCCTTTAGCTGACAGAATTCGCCCGAAAGAATTAGATGAATTAATCGGGCAATCGGTTAGTGAGCAGATTTCGTCGTTTGATAATTTGCAATCTTTGATTTTATGGGGGCCTCCGGGGTCAGGTAAAACTTCATTTGCAAAAATTATTGCGAAAAAAACCGGGTTGCGTTTTGAAGAAACTTCTGCCGTTATGCATGCAACTGCGAAATTTAAGTCTATTTTCGAAGAATTATCTCGAGATCCTTCGCAAAAAACTATTATTCTTATAGATGAAATCCATCACTTAAATAAAAGTCAGCAAGATATTTTTCTACCGCATCTCGAAAATGGTTCTCTTATATTGATAGGAACCACGACTGAAAATCCGTCTTTCGAATTGCGTCCCGCGTTATTGTCCAGATGCAAAGTTATAACTTTCAATCGGCTTCAGTTAGAAGATTTAGAGCAAATTCTTCAACGAGCAGAACATTTTATGAACAAAAAACTGCCGTTAACTTCCGATGCACGCCAATATCTGTGTTTAATATCAGACGGAGACGGTCGGTATCTTTTAAATCGCGCAGAAGAATTACTTTCAAAAAATGTTGATGAACCTTTATCAGTAGAAGATTTAAAAAAGATTTCGACTAAAAGAGCTATTGTTTACGATAAATCCCTTGAAGAACATTACAATTTACTAAGTGCATTTCATAAATCGTTACGTGGTTCAGATGTCGACGCCGCTTTATACTGGACTAACCGCATGTTAATTGCCGGAGAAAATCCGCTTATCATCGCTCGCAGATTAATTCGATTTGCTACAGAAGATATCGGTTTAGCCGATCCAAATGCTGTCTTACAGGCCGTCGCTGCGCATCAGGTTTACAGTATGCTAGGTTCACCTGAAGGAGAGCTTGCTATTACAAACGCAGTAATATATATGGCAACGGCTCCGAAATCCAACGCCGGATACATGGCCTACAATCAATCGAAAAAATGCGCAGAATTTTATGGCTCTCTTCCTGTACCGTTACGTATCAGAAATGCTGAGACAAAATTAATGAAAGATTTAGGATATAATAACGGTTATGTTTACGACCACAATACGAAAAACGCATTTTCCGGCGGTAATTTTTTCCCTGACGAATTGTCTCGGAAGAAATTTTATCAACCCGTAGAACGTGGATTTGAACGTGAATTAAAGAAACGCATTGAATGGTGGGATAAACATCGCGAAATAAAACAAAATTCATAAATAATTAACTATTCTATATTACAATACTGCTAATACAGTTGAGGAGTTAATTATGTTAGTTATGTCACCAATGGCAACCATACTATTAGTGCTCGTTTTAATTATTCTGTTATCAAGTTTTTTCATTGTCCAACAGCAAACTTGCGCAATTATTGAGAGATTTGGAAAATTTCACCGCATCGCAAAAGCGGGTTTATGCTGGAAAGTTCCGTTTATAGATACGATTTTCACGCGATTATCTTTCAGGATTCATCAATTAGATGTCGCAGTTGAAACCAAAA
>CAMNGH010000005.1 GCA_946538065.1 uncultured Holosporaceae bacterium | reverse complement strand
TATCTATAAAAGTATATAGTAGAACATCCTGTAAAAAACAATATTTTGTCGAAAAATAATTTCTAATATTTTTTATGAGTCAAAAGCCCTAAAATCCGCGAAATCGTCTTTTTCAGGTCTTTCCTCTCAACAACCATATCTACCATTCCGTGATTAAGCAAATATTCAGATCTTTGAAATCCTTCTGGCAATTTTTCACGTATAGTTCCTTCAATTACTCGTGGTCCCGTAAATGCAATAATTGCTTCAGGCTCTGCGATATGAATATCCCCAAGCATTGCAAATGATGCTGAAACTCCTCCTGTTGTTGGATTAGTCAGCAGAACAATGTATGGGATTTCTGCTTCTTTAACCTTATTTACAGCGACAACAGTTCGAGGCATTTGCATCAAAGAAAATATGCCTTCTTGCATTCTTGCGCCACCTGAACAAGGAACAACCAAGAACGAATATCCTTTTGAAACGGCCAATTCAGCGGCAGCGATAAAATCTTCTCCAACTGCTGTTCCCATTGAACCGCCCATAAAATCAAAGTTAAAGAAAACAGCGACAGTTTTATGCCCATCAATGCGGCCAAATCCGGCAACAACAGCATCTTTTTCACCGGTTTTTTCTCTGGCGGCTTTTATACGGTCGGTATATTTTTTGCTGTCCCTGAATTCCAGTGGATCTTTCACCCCGCCGTTTGATTTAATTCTCGTAAATTCTCCGTTATCAAATAGAAGCTTAATTCTGTCGTCAACGCTCATTCTTAAATGATATCCACAATGAGGACATACTCTCAAATTTCCTTCGAGTTCCTTATTGAATATCATTTGCTCGCACTTAGTGCATTTTTCCCACAAATTATCAGGGACATCTTTACCAACAAGAGCTCTGATTTTCGGACGAACGAAATTAGTAAGCCAATTCATTATTAGCGTTCCTCGTTTTGTATGCGACCGTTAATAAGGTCTTTCAATTGTTTCCCTGCTTTAAAGAACGGGACTTTTTTCTTACCTATTAATACCTTTTCACCAGTGCGAGGATTCCTTGCTTCGGAGCTCTCTCTTTCTCTCACGGAAAACGAACCAAAGCCGCGTAGCTCTACACGATTTCCGTTTTTTAAAGCCTCAACTATACTGTCAATAACAATAGAAACGATTCTATCCACATTTTTTACACTCATGTAAGGATATATTTCGGAAACTCTCGCCACTAAATCTGACCTTGTCATAAAATTCCCTCTAAAAAAGACATCGTTTAAAGTGCCAAAATATTATATAAACGTCAACTATGCATGTATTTTATTCGGAAATATTATATAAATAAACTATGAAGAGTATGAATTTTTTGGAGCATTTTTACAATTCACCGGCCGGAGATAGATTAGTGAGAGATGTAGCTCATGGAATAAGCTCCGATATCTGGGAAAAGAATTGCCTTGTGTTCGGATATGGAGAAAAGTTCCTAGATATTTTCGAGGCTAAAGAATTGTATTACGCGGCTCCAAGCAGTGACAACGTTTATCACTGGCCGAAAATTCGTCCATTCAAAACGATAGTCGCTGATGCAGAAACATTGCCTTTTCCTCCTGGAACTTGGGATGTTATAATCATTATTCATTACATAGAATTCTCGCAGAGATGCGCCAATATTCTGAAAGAAGTGTATCGAGTTCTTAAACCAAAGGGGAAATTAATAATAGTTTCGGCTAATAAGTTAGATTTTCTAGACGTCGATGTAAAAAAACTTAATATGAGTGATATTATTGCTGGGCTATCGGAAACTTCATTTTTTATAAATAAAATTTTTGGCGCAAACAGAAAATTGAATTTTTGGCCGTACAGGTTTAGTTATAACCTCAATAAATACAATGAAACTGTTATGAATTTCTTTCCTTTTTTGTCAGACATAGTTATTATCTCGGCAGAGAAAGCGGAAAAAGCTCCGGAGATAGTAAGTTCATTCAAAGAGCAATATGAAATGTCATGATAATTATGCCTGAAATTCTAAGCCTATGTACGTTAATTGCAAGCTTTATAGCTATTCTGATTGCGGTTAGATTTTTTGGGAAAAGTGGCTTATTCGTTTATACTGCGATTGCGGTTGTTGCGTCTAACTTACAGGTTTTGAAACTTACTAAATATGAATTCATCGATAATCCGATTGCTTTGGGAACGGTAATATTCGCCACCGTTTTTGCTGTCGATAATATTCTGACGGAATATTACGGGGCAGAAATCGCGACTAAAAATGTGTGGTTGAGTTTTTTCGGATATTTGTTTTTTGCAATAATAATGGAAATAGCAGTATTACATCCTGCTGTTGATTGCGCCGATTGCACAAATTTACATGAAGAATTTAGTCTCTTACTGTCTCCGAGCATCGTATTGTTATTCTCAAGTTTGATATCATATGCCGTTGGGCAATTGTCGGATATATTTTTATTTGCAACATTAAAAAGAATGACGCGAGGAAAATATATTTCAGCAAGAGCCTTTATCGCGATGGCTGCATCTTCGTTTTTGGATAATTGTGTATTTTCGATATTCGCATGGATAATTTTTGCGAAGAATCCTGTTAGTTGGAAAACACTTTGGTATACATATATTTTTGTTACATATTTACTCAGATTATCTGTTGCGATTTTGTGCGTTCCATTAGTAAAATTGGCAGGAGTTTGGATAAAAAAGAGGCGAGATGTATAGGAATTTTAAGTTCGAAGTTATTTCCTGTCATGAAAAAGCCCGTTTGGGGTTATTGCATACGTCTCACGGTGCAATAAAAACACCTGCATTTATTTTTTGTGGAACGAAGGCAAGCGTAAAAGGAATTTCGCCTCAGCAGTTAAAAGAAGCGAAAACGCAAATCATATTATCTAACACTTATCATTTGTTTTCATATCCGGGATCTGAATATATAAAACAGCGTGGCGGACTGCATAAATTTATGGGATGGGATGGCCCTATGTTTACTGATTCCGGCGGCTTCCAAATTTTCAGTTTGGGTCATGGTTCAGTTGCTGATGAAATTAAAGGGCGTCGTTCCGGGATATCGACGTTAACAAAAATCAATGAAAACGGTGCGACGTTCAAGTCGTATTGGGATGGTAGCGAACAGTTACTTACTCCCGAAAAATCTGTACAAGTACAACGCGATTTGGGGGCAGATTTAATAGTGGCATTTGATGAATGTACTCCGTATCATAGTGATAAAAAATACACTGAAAAATCCATGGAGCGTTCTCACCGATGGGAAAAACGTTCTTTGGACGAATTCATAAGAGGAAATGATTATTCGCAAGCGATGTACGGAATTGTTCAGGGCGGAGTTCATGAAGATTTGCGGAAAAGGAGCGCGGAGTTTGTAAGTAGCAATCCATTTTTCGCAACAGCTATTGGGGGGACTCTCGGTGCGACGAAAGAACAAATGTACGAAGTCGTGGAAATGGCAATGAAAGGGTTAGATATTTCGCGACCGATACATCTTTTGGGAATAGGAGGCATTAGTGATATCTTCAGGGGCGTTGCTCTTGGAATAGATACATTTGATTGCGTACATCCGACAAGAATCGCAAGACATGGCGGTGCGTTAGTGAAGTCTGCATACAGAGACGATAAACGTCGCGAACATATCAATTTAAAAAGATCGGAATATGCATCAGACGATAATCCGATTGAAATGGATTGTGATTGCCCGACTTGCCGAAACTTTTCGCGAGCGTATTTGCATTATCTTTTGAAGGCGAAGGAATTATTGGCGTTGCAAGCGATAGCTGTACATAATATTCATTTTATGAATAAATTAATGTCGGCAGTTCGTTATGGATTGGAAGCAAACTGTTTGGAGTCGGTAAAAAACGAATGGTGTTAAGAGCACTTTGTTGTGTAGTATTTTTAGTGTTGCATAGTTCGTTATTCGCCAGCGATGAAGTGCGTGAGCGAAGAGATTTTCATTACGCTACCAGCCTTGATATAAAAATCGAAAAGAATTTATTCGAGCAATTATCTGATATTATTTCTGAATCCGAAATTTCTGATGAAATAAAAAAACTGCGCACGTTTAGTCAGCAGGATAAGGCCATTAGTAATATGCGTGCGCTTCGTGACAGAGTTCTTAATGATGTCGATACTATATATAAAAAGGCATATTACTACGGTTTTTATGATGCGAAAGTAACTTATAAAATAAAAATGGATGACGTAGTAAGTGTCGCTATTTTTGTAGATTTAGGTCAGATTTTTAATTTGGAGTTAAATGTATCTTTTGAAAACAAAGAAGAGGATTTTAAAAGATTTTACGATCCGATTTTCTTTCAAAAATTGCGCACATGCAAAGCGTCAATGAGGGATATGAACAGGCTTTTGGAAGCGATTGTTTTTGAGTTACAAAAAAACGGATTTGTGAATCCGATAATCAAAGAGAAAAAAGCTTCTGTGAAATATGATAGACATTCGGTTTTGTTAAATGTAATCGTAGATACTGGAGAAAATGCGCGTTTCTCAAATACAAATATTGAGGCGTTCCCGGGAATTAGTACAGAGTTTATAAGAAACCGTATCGATTGGCGTGAAGGCGAAATATTTAACATCGAAAAAGTACAATCTACAGAGGAAGCGCTCAAAGATAGTCAAATATTTTCTCAGGTTAAAGTTGCGCCGGGAGAAATAGTAGACGGTCGTGTGCCGATGTTTATAAATTTAGAAGAGGAGAAAAAACACACTATCGGAATCAGCTTGTTGTACTCGGGTATGCGCAATATGAACTTCGAAAAAAAATCTCAAACACAAAAAAATTTGAAATCAATAATCGGGCGTTTATCTTGGGAAAGAAACAATGCGTTTGGTAACGGAGAAAAACTGAATTTTATAGCAGAAGGTACTCCGATGAAAATTCGGTCGAAGCGCGCAGATTATGCTTTTGAGATAAAATTAATGCAGCCCGATGTTTTTACGAGAAACAGCACGATGACGTATGGGCTGTCCAGGCGCCAAGAACTGACAAATGTGTTTTTCAAAAAAAGCGATAAGGGGTTATTGCGGTATAACTATCCATTCAGCAAAATTTGTTCAGGAGCTATCGGAGCAACTGTTGAACAAAACGTTTTAGATAGTGTCGATGTGTTTTTCCATAACTCAGAAGAAAACAGGAAATATGGAGGGATATTGTTCCCACTAGAATTCATTATTGATAAAACAGATAACTTGCTAAACCCTACAGAAGGTTATCGTATAACTACAAAATTCACGAAAGGTTTTTTGAGAAAAGCAAGTATTCGAGATTTGTCCAGTGCAGAGCTCGGATTTTCGTATAACTATTCTTTTGATGAAATAAAACGGACGATTTTCGCGTTTAATTTGCGTGGTACAAAAATATTTAAGCACGATGTCGATGATATTCCGATAGATAAGCGCTTGTACGCGGGTGGAATAAATTCCGTTCGTGGCTATGCAAATCAAATGGCGTGTGAAATTGTTAAAGGAGAGGACGCGCCATTCGGTGGGAAAAAGTTATTTGAGTTTAATACAGAAATTCGACGCAAGTTTAACAGCAGTTTTGGTGGAGTGCTTTTTTTTGATGGCGCTAAAGTTTTTGAGAATAAATCTCGCTATGAGCGTATAAAATTAGAAAAAAGAAGATGGTTTTGCTCAGTAGGGCTCGGAGTACGTTATTTTACAAGTATCGGCCCTATTCGTGTTGATTTCGCGTTTCCTATCAAAAGGAGAAAAGGCATCGATTCGAAAATGCAATTTATCATGAGTTTGGGGCAGGCATTTTGAAGTTGTTTTTAAAAATATTTCTAGGATTGCTTTTTTCTGTGGTAATAACTTTTACCCTGATTGTCGGGATGTTCTGCTTCGATTCGGGAAGAGCGGTTTTGCTTAGTGGCGTTACGAAATATTTCGAAATGCAAAACACCGTTTTTACTATAAAAGGCTTGGATAGAAAAATCTCAAAGGCCGATGAAGTTTTCATTCGTTCTGCTGATGGTATAGAACTCATTTTTTCAGATGTAACCTTTTCAAGAAAAAAATTAATTGATAGATCTTCGATTTATGTAACGAAATTTGTATTGAATGGTTCAGATGACAAAATTGATTTGAATGCGCAATTAAAAGGACTTATTCCGTTAATGCGGACCTTGAGAATTTTTATAAGTGATTTAAAACTTGGACGTGGATATCTCTACAAAATAAGCGATGAACCTTATTATTTGGATAATTTGAAGTACGTTTCAAAAGAGAATGAAGATTTCTTGTACAGCGATATTAACGAGAAATGTTCACTTGATGTGGTGTTTCGTTGGGATGGTTTGCGAAGTATTGCAGGAGATATAGCTTTTAAAAATATTTTGGGATTTTCCGGAACGTTGATTGTAAAAAATCCAGATGCGAAAGTTTCAGATTATGAACTGCAAGCAAAAAGTAAAAATTGCGAAATTTTCGGCAATGGAAGCTATAAAGATTTTATGTTCGACATAAAAATCGATGACGCAATAGTTAATTACAACGGCGAAACTTATAATTGCTCCGGTAATGTGTTTTTGGATAATCAATCGGCAAAATTATCCTCAGAAATCGCGCTAGGAAAAATCTTAGAGGACGATTCATATCTACCTGAAAGTTTGAAGGATGTTCATATTTTCTTAAATGCTGATTGCAGATTTAATGGCGACGGAACTGTAAATGCAGAATTGCGGGATGATATTGCGACTGTTTGTGAATTGTTCGGAAAGTGTGAAAATAAAAAACTGACGATTTCCGGAGATTTAAGTCAAATAGATTTCTGGGGATATCGTTTTGCGAACCTGGAAGCACAAATTGATGATTTCAAAAAAGCAAGAATCATTTTGCGTGGAGAAGAGGCGGAGGTTTCCGCTGTTTTAGATTTCGAGGATAAGTTAGAAGCAAAATCGTTTGAGGTCGTTGGAGAAAAGGGATTTATTAAGTCTGTAAAGCCTTTTTTGCTTAGTAAGGATACTGACTGTTCTTTTGATTTCAATTTTAATCAATTGGATTTCTTTTCGAATTTTATAGCGATTTCTGGGAACGGTTCGGGGCGTATTAATTATAAGGACGGTAAATTTTCCGGCAATGCGGAATTCGGGAAAATCGAGTGGAAAGGGGAAAATAAACTCTTTGCATTAAAGATCGCTGGTGACGAAAATAATTTCGTTTGCAATGCGCAAACAGCGAAATTTGCCGATTTGCTCTTGCATAAACTAAACATAAAAAAACAGAACACGAATTTTGAAATTGTAAGTTCGGTAAATAATGTCGGGGCGTTAAAAGCAAACGGAATCATTTCGGAAAATTATAAACAGATTTCTTTAAAAGAGTGCGAAATATCTGCGACAGATGCCGTTTTGAAAACCAATAGCTGTAATTTGAATTTTGAAGAAGACAGTTATGACGTAGATATAATACTGTTCAGTAAGAAAGCAAAACCGTGCGGTACAGCAAAAATGGTTCGTACGCCTTCGGAATGGAATTTTAGTTTTAAAGGATTTCAGGCTTTTCGATTGGCTGAATTATTGCGTATGCCTGCGTTGAAATTTATATTAGATGGCGATGTAAAATTAACAGCGACGAATGATTGTTTTACAGGGAAAGGACAATTTTCTCTGCGTGGGGTTATGGCTTATTCGAATGTGCTTAACGTTGAAACGCAAGCGGCGTCAAATGGCATTCAAGTTAAAATGAATCTTACAAAGGGTAATGATAAACTTGTTGGCGAAGCATTGTTCCCGATAATTGTTTTGAAAGATGGGGGTATAATTAGGAGCTCTACTGGCGGAACATTATCGTGTCACGTTTTGGGAAATTCTCATTTAGAACAATTGTTAGAATTAACAGATGATGTAGACTTAAAAGGAGATTTAAACTGCGATTTTTCGGTAAACGGTACTTTAGATAATCCGACAGTAAAAGGTTTCGTGAATTTGAAAAAGGCGTATATTGCAATTGGTGATTTAATCTTGAAAAATGGTAATATTTCTTTAATCGGAAATGGTCGCAATATATCTGTAGAGCGTGCTGATTTTACGGATGATTCCTCACACATTGCAACTATAACCGGTAGCGGAAAATTGTTCTTCGATGGATGGCGTCCAGATATTGATACTAAGTTACAGTTACTGTTTAAAAATTTCACTTTGTTCGATTCTGAAGAAATGAAAATAATTGTCGATGGCACAGGTGAGATGTCAGGGCCGATTAAAGACATGAAGCTTACCGGAAATATAAATGTTCCTAAATGCGAAATACGTAGTTTTAAAACGGACAGCTCTTCCGGAAACGAAATAGAAGTTGAAAATGTTGCATATACCGGTAAGCAGAATTCCAAAGAAAATGCAGAAGAAGATTTCTTCGATTACAACATAAATATGCACTGTCCACAAATCAATTTTTCCGGAAATGTATTTAGTGTCACTCTTAGCGGAGATTTACAATTAGTAACTTACTTAAATAAAACAGCTCTTAAAGGAGAACTAAAACTGTCCGATGGAAAATTGAACTTATTCGGCAAACGTATGAAGTTTGTTGAAGGTAATGTTACATTTTTAGAAGAGTTTCCATTCGATCCAAAAGCATACTTAGTATGTCGTGGGAACTTTGCAGATATAAACGTTCGATTGGGAATAAAAAATATACCGAATAAAGGTGTAAGTCTCAAATTAAGTTCAACGCCAAGTCACAGTGAAGAAGTGATTTTATCGATGATGTTGTTTGGAAAAGAGATGAAATATTTGTCTGTCGCTGAGGCCGCACAATTGGCTCATGCAGTGTCGAGTATTAACAAGAAAGGGTACATGCTGTCTATCTTAAATGCATTTCAGGAAATGGGAATAGTAGATAGTCTTTCGTTTTCGTCAAACAATTCCGGAACAACAGATTTGTTTTCAAACACCCAAACATCGTCACAAAATAACGTGAATGTAAGCGCTGGGAAATACATTCACGATAACGTATATGTAAGTGTTAATAAGAAGGAAAAAGAGACTACATTTGATGTGGATTTATCGGTAACTCCGACAATGTCGATAAAGGCAAATACTGCTGGTGAAGTCGGTGTCAGTTGGAAATATCGTTATTAGATGGAATTATTTAGGAAAGAGCAAAAATGAGAGAGTTATATCATTATCCGTTGGATGCATATGGACGTCTGGTGAGAATTTATTTGAAGGAAAAAGCGTTAGACCATGAATCGATTGTTGAAACGCCATGGGACAGAAAGAAACCATTTTCAGAAAATCATGTGTTTTCCGATCTGCCGACATTAGTAGATATGGATGGTTTAGTATTAGAAGGATGGTATGCAATAGTTGAACAAATAGAGCAATCGTACCGTTCAAATTCGCTGCTGGGAGTGACACAAAAAGAAAAGGCAGAAGCGCGCAGAATTATGGCGCTCTTTAATGTGATGTTTTTTGCAGAAGTAACTAAAAATATAGTTTTTGAAAAAATCATTAAGCGATATACAGAAAATGCCTCGCCTGATTCTTCTAAAATTAGGAGCGGAATTTCTGCTATAAAACATTATTTCGATTACATCACTTGGCTAACTAATAGAAGAAATTGGCTGGCTGGAGATTCCTTTACTCTTGCTGATATATCCGCAGCAGCACATATATCATGTTTAGATTATGTTGGCGCAGTGGAATGGAATAAGTATCCGGATGTGCAAGATTGGTATGCTAGAATAAAATCGAGACCTTCTTTTAGGGATATTTTGTCAGACAGGATTTCTTATGTTGTTCCTCCCGATTATTATGAGAAGTTAGATTTTTAAGCTATCCACACTCATTTTATTAAAATTTGTCCGGTTTTAAGCAGGAATAGCAAAAATGTTTGCTCTTCGTGAAAAACGATTTGTAATTTATCTTAAAGTATAGTAGTACTGAAGTTGGTAGTTTATGTTACAGCATGCTAATTGGAAGTTTCTTTCGTAATATTGCTCATTCATTTCTGAGATTGTCAGATATTGCTTCAGCGCGAGTAGAAAAATACGGAGCAAGATATATTTCATTTGGAGCTTTTTCTCTTATAAATTATATACTTCCGTTTTATATGTGGTCAGAACATCACAGTTCAGATCCTGTCGTTTTGAGCATTAGAATTATTGCTGGTATTTTGAATTTCTTTCTCATTATGCATGAGACATGGTACCCATCGCTGAAGAGATATTTGGCGCTTTATTGGTATTTTACAGTGATGTTTTCATTGCCATTTTTCGCTGGATATATGTTGTTGCTTGAACAATTTTCCGTGTTCTGGATAATAAATATATCACTGGCGTTGGTGATATCTCTTATAGTTTTAGATATTAAGACTTTCTTTTTTATTTTTCCGTTAGGGATTGCTTGTGCTGTTGGTCTTGCTTGGTCGACCGGAGTCGGACTGGGAGCAATTAAGTTCGCAAATGTGCCATTTCAAGTCGTGTATTTAATGGTTTTCTCAGGGGCTGTCGCAGTGTTCTTTTCTCGAAACAGGGAACAAATAGAGCTGGAAAAAATAGACACGCTACGTGGTTTCGGAGCAACTATCGCGCATGAGATGAGAACGCCTCTTTCTACTATTGCTTTGCGATGCAAGTTAATCAAACGATACAGAAATGATAAAGAAAAAATTCTCGATAACGTGGATAAAATAAGTCAGGAAGTATCTGAAACTTTACTTACGATAGATATGATTCTTACGAAATTAAAAAAACAGCCTAATTATACTGGTCGTAAAAGCATGAATGTTTTAAGCATGAGAGACTGCGTGCAAGAAGCAATAGATAGATATCCGTTTTTTGATAATGAAAAAGCAAGTTTAGAATTTAATCAGAACGAGGATTTTGAATTCGTCGGATATAAAGGGTCCGTGGTCCATATTTTGTTCAACTTGATTCAGAATGCTCTGTATCAAATACGAAAATCCAACAAAGGAAAAATAATCATTAGCATGAAACGAGGTAAGGCGAGCAATATTTTGTCAGTAAAAGACGATGCAACTGGTGTTGAGCCTGAATTGATAGATAAGTTGTTTACGCCTATGGTATCTAATAAATTTTTCGGAACGGGGCTTGGATTATCGTTTTGTAAAAATGCGATGGAAGCGATGAATGGAACTATTCGCTGTAATTCTGTCGATGGAAAATTCGCGGAGTTCATAATGGAGTTTCCTCGTGTGACGACATCAAAAGTCGATAAACTTAAATCGTTGATAAATATCAAATCACGTTAGATCTTGCGTTAAGATGTTTTGTTAAATATATTGTATGGGCTTTAAGGGTTATACAGTATGATTTTGACCTATTACGAGATTCTGGATAATATAAAAAAAGGCAATATTCACATTTCACCTTTCGATGAGTTGATGTTGAATCCGAATAGCTGCGATTATCGTATAGATTATAAGTTGCTGGAAATAGAAGATTTGCCGGTCGATCCCAAAAAGAAGACTTCTTATCGAGAGATTGATTTTACCGATGACGGTTATGTTTTATCCCCAAATAAGACATACTTGGCGAATACCTATGAAGAAATAGGAAGTGATAATTTCGTTCCATTGCTGATAGGAAAAACTTCTCTTGGACGTTTGGGATTGTTTTTGCAGATTACCGCAGATTTGGGAAATTTGGGCGCAAAGCATAAATGGACATTGGAATTGAAAGCTGTTCAGCCAATAAAAATTTATCCGATGATGAGAATAGGACAGGTTTCATTTTGGACAGTAGAAGGCGAAAAGACTATGTACTCCGGAAAATATGATAAGTTTTCCGTAGCGAAATCGAGTGAAATATATAAGGAATTTGTGTAAAGGTGACAGTATGATACTTACCGGAAATGAGATACTAAAGAACGTTCAGGAAAAGAAGATAATTATTGATCCATTCAATGAAAGTCAGCTGAATCCTAATTCTTATAACTTTACGCTTGGCAATAAGTTGATGGTTTACAACAATTATGTGCTGGATGCGAAAAAAGATAACGAAGTCCGTGAAATTGAAATTCCGGAAAGCGGAATTACACTTGCGAGCGGAACTGTTTATTTGGGATGTACGCAAGAAGTCATTGGAAGTGATTATTTCGTGCCAATTATTCGCGGGCGTTCGTCAATTGGGCGTTTGGGATTGTTTATAAACATCACGGCAGATTTGATAGACATAGGTTCAATTAGTCAGTTAACTTTGCAGTTAAACGCCGTTCAGCCGGTAACGATTTACCCCGGAATGCAGATAGGGCAAGTAACTTTCTGGACTCCATGCGGTAAAATAAAGAAGTATGATGGAAGATATAGCGGTTCAAAAGGGCCAGTTCCATCAAAAATGTATTTAGATTTTCCGAAAGATGAAAAGTCGAATTAAAGAATATTTTTTAAAGGCGAAAAATAACGAAATTGTCGCGTTATCTTTTTTTGGGGCGGTTTCTGCTTTCGGTTTTTCTCCTTTTAATTTGTTCTTTTTATCGCTCATCGGATTCGCAGCATACTTTGTGGTGTTTGAAAAAACAGAAAACGTAAAACGTGCTGTAACTGGTACGTTTGCATTTTCTTTTTGGTTTCATTTCATTTCATTGTACTGGTTGGCTTTTCCACTTTTGGTGGATGCCAAAAGACATGCGTTTCTTATTCCATTCGCCGTGACAATAGCTCCGGCATACCTATCGTTATTCTGGTCTCTTCCTGCTTTCTTTGTGAAGAAATACAAGACAGGAATATGGCAACATGCTTTCGCATTGGCCGCATTGTTATCTCTGTCTATGTATTTTTACGGACATTATTGTCCGGGATTTCCATGGGTTTATATCGGATATATTTGGTCATTCTGTAAGATTTTTCAGACATTGAGTTTGTTTGGTATTTATGGCCTTAATTTTTTGACGATTCTTGTGTCATTTGCTGTGGGAATAGGTTTTATCGCTTTTAGGTCGAAAGATAAATTCACTTTTCGTATTGCCTTAGGGAGTTTTGTGTTGCTGACAGGCTCGATGTTCGTTTTTGGAAGTTGGCGCCTTTCTTGTAACCAAACTGAATATACATCCTACAATGCAAGAATGGTTCAGGGAAATCTTTCGCAGCGCGAGAAAATGGATAAACGCGAATTGTTTACTAATCTTCAAACGCATATCGCATTAAGTGAGCATACATCGCACATCGATTTTATTATCTGGCCTGAAGCTAGTATTCCGTATTTATATCGTGAAAATTCTTGGAAGATAAATCGGCTATTAAAGTCTCCGTTAAGTTTCAATGAAACCTTAATTGCGGGAGCTGTTAGACAAGATATTGTTTCGCTGAAGGTATTTAATAGCGTCATTGTCGTTAATTGTTTTGGAGAAAATATAGAGAACTACGATAAGATTCGTTTGGTTCCATTTGGTGAATATATGCCTTTGCGGCAGTATGTTCCATGGCATGGCTTGGCAAGCGCAGTTGACGATTTCGATAGAGGAACAGTAGCGAGAATTGTTAACATAAACGGTTTGAAAGTCATTTTTGCAATATGTTATGAAGCGGTATTTCCTCAAGATTTTATTCCAAAGGATGAACGTGCAGATGTAATTATAAACGTTACAAACGATGCGTGGTTTGGATATACAACTGAGCCTTATCAACATTTGCAAATCGTGAGAGCGAGAGCTATCGAAAACGGGTTGCCGATGATACGTGCTACAAATTTCGGCATTAGTGCAGTCTTTGATGCTGTTGGTCGTCAAATCTGTGTCATACCAATGGGAAAACGTGGGTTCGCAGATTTCGTAATTCCCAAAAATATACCAACAACGCCATACGGGAAGTTCGGCGATAGAATATTTTTCATAATGATTTTCATTGGATTAGGCGTGGCGTTCTCGGTAAAAAGAAGAAAAGCTTAAAATAAGCCGAAAAAATTCCTGAAAAAGCTGTATTTTTTATAAAATGTTTAGAATTTGTTAATATTTTGTTAGTATTTTATGTTAAATTGTTAACGTTCTAAGGAGAAAAAATATGGATTCTGTTGTAATCGCTTCTGCAGCAAGGACCCCTTTGGGAGGATTTAACGGCAAACTTAAGCCTCTTACAGCTATTGATTTGGGGGCAGCTGTAATAAAAAGAGTTGTTGAAGATTTTAACGTCAAAATCGACAGCGTATATATGGGATGTGTACTTTCTGCCGGATTAGGACAATCAGCTGCGCGTCAAGCTACGATTCAAGCAGGATTGGACAAAGCAGTTAACTGCGTAAATATAAACAAGATTTGCGGTTCAGGTATGGCTGCCTTGATGTTTGCAAAGAATGCGATTCTTGCAGGAGAGAATGAAATAGCGGTTGCCGGTGGCATGGAAAGCATGACTAATGCTCCGTATCTTCTCGAAAAAGCCCGTTCAGGCTATCGTTTTGGAGATGGCAAAATCGTAGACCATATGGTGCGTGACGGTCTTCTGGACGCCTACGAAAAATGCGTTATGGGAGCGTATGCAGAAGATACTGCAACATCGTACGGATTGACCAGGGACATGCAAGATAAGTTCGCTATTAATTCGTTTATGAAAGCGCGCAAGTCTACGGAATCTGGTTATGCAAAAAATGAAATTGTGCCCTTAAACGTAAAAGACAGAAAAAATGAATATACCGTAGATACAGATGAGATTCCGTTTTCTGTAGATTTATCGAGAGTTTCTGCTTTGAAGCCTGCGTTTAAAGAAGGCGGAACGGTTACGGCTGCATCTGCAAGCTCAATTTCTGACGGAGCTGCGGCGATGTTAATAATGAAAGAGTCAAAAGCAAAAGCTTTAGGATTAGTGCCTCTTGCGCGTATCGTCGCACAAAGTAGCTATTCTCAGTCTCCGAAATTATTTACTACCGCGCCTATCGGAGCAATTAAACAAGTTTTGGAAAAATCCAATTGGGACATAAAAGACGTTGATTTATTTGAAATAAATGAAGCGTTTGCGGTTGTCGCAATGGCTGCGATTAAAGAATTATCAATTGACGAAGATAAAGTAAACGTTCTCGGAGGTGCTTGTGCACTTGGACACCCGCTGGGAGCCAGTGGAGCAAGAATTGTCGTTACACTGCTGAATGCGATGAAGCTCAACAATGCCAAAAAAGGGTTGGCGACTCTCTGTGTCGGAGGCGGAGAAGGCGTAGCGATGACATTCGAGAGAATGTAGCCATTTTACACGAGAATCTGATTTAGCAGAAAATCCCTCGGGGGTGCGCCCTGAGGGATTGGTTTTATTTTTTAAAACAACGCCGCTTCTCCTGCTTTTAACATTTTAATCATGTTAAGGTGTTGACATGTTTTCGTGATTGAATTAGTCTCATCGGTGAGGTTGGGGGCGTAGCTCAGTTGGTTAGAGCGTCGGCTTGTCACGCCGAAGGTCGAGGGTTCAAGTCCCTTCGCTCCCGCCACGATTTCGGTAAAAGCTTGGATTTTAGCACTGCAATTGTTGTAAAAATGTCACTGTAAGCGCGGTTTTTTAATTGCAAAACAGTAGAAAATTCCTTAAAAATCAATACCCCCCCCACACACACGTGAGCGATTTACAAAAATTATTTGCGGAAAATCCTCATTTTTAACTTCTAATTAACTATTATTTGTGATAATAAACGATAATGATTACTTTTGGATAATTATTTGAGAGGTTTATTTATGAAGAAAATAGTGTTGTTAAGTGGCTTGTTGGCTTTTGCTGTACAGGCAGATGATGGTTCGGCATCAGAGAAAAATGCAGTAGAAGGTTTCTACGCCGGTCTCGGTATTTGCTGGAATCATTCGATTAATAAGATAAAAGCGACGGATGCAGTGGATAATAATGGTGCTGTTGATTGGTTTGGGGACGATATTCTCCACAAAAAAAGTGATAAAATCGGCGGTTCTTTAGTCGCGGGTTACGGTGAATTTATAACCGGTAATTTTTATCTCGGTGGAGAAATCACTCTCGACATCGCCGGCAATAAGACCTCTGATGTCACATATGAACTGAAAGCTATAGGAACTAATGAATGCCATACCAAAGTCAAAGGCTTTATTCCATCTGTCGCGTTGAGACTTGGTGGTTGGTGCTGCCCTATCGACAGTTTGGTTTACGTAAGACTCGGTCTCGCTTGGGTAAAAGCTGAGTATCAGGAAAAGGATACAGACTACGTGAACGACGTTAGAAAACTCAATAAAGTGTCGCCGGTTATCGGTCTCGGTATTGAAAAGAATGTTTACGGTAATATCAATGTCAGAGCCGAATGTGATTACAGATTCCAGGTTAAAAAAGAGGATAAGACTTCGATGAAGGATAATTCCTATTCCTACAACGTCGAAAATCGTCTTAAGGGATTTACTGTCCGTTTAATGGCAACATACAAGTTTTAACTTTTAATAAAAAATTCAGCGAACGCCGTCAGCGCGTTCGCAGTTTAGGTAGTCGTGTTTTAATTTAAAGAAAGAAGGAGAAAAACATGAAAAAGATAGTATATGTATCTATGTTAGTTAGCCTAATGGGAGTAGGCGATATGTTGGCGCCAGAAGTAATGGCGGCAGCACCAGCAACGGTAAATCCGACAAAATTAGACAGCGTTGGACCACTTAAAGTTTGGTCATATGAACAGTACGCGAAAGATAAGAGTATCGCACCAAAAGATATGTGGAGCGAGGGCAATTTAAATAACTGGATGCAAGCGATGTTAGGATGTGCTGAAGGAGCAAACGGATTACTTCAAGTGGAGGAGGCTTTCGATGGAATCTTTAATCATGTCCGTAATATTAAGATGAGAAATAAGCCTCAGCAACCCTTAATGACCGATGATGTGTGGGGTATGCTGCATCTAATATATCCAAATTGTGAGACTGATTTTGTTAATTTTCAACCACCAGAACAAACGGCTTGTTTAAAAGCAGCATCATATATTTCTGCGCCGTTCCAGTTAATGTCGGACGCGTATGCAAATGGATGGGGCGCGTTTTATGCAGTAGCAGGTCTCAGTGGTGCACAGATTGATATGTTGAATAACTGTTTGGGATGTTCCCTGTTAACTTTAGATCCAAAAGAAGCTCGTACTGCATTGACATGTTCAGACGTAAATGAGTTGACTGCCTTGTCAAAGCAAGCTGCCATTATGAACACCGCGGTAGCAGAACAAGTGGATTTTTTTGATGGAGTTGCTGGATCTAATCAGATTTTTAATGTGTTGCAACGTGTCTTCCATGAGAATAATATAAATATCAAGGGGATACTGGCTAAAATTTTATATGATGATGAGAATAGTGGAACAGATGTTAGTGATGATCTTGTCGCAATGTTCCAATATTCCGCCGAAGAATGGAATAGTGGCAAGCATTCTGCCGAGTATGCCACATTAGATGACAGTGTTAAGAAGTTTATTAATAAAATAGCTCCAAATGCAGCGCAACCAGCCCCAATGCCACCAGCGCCGCCAGCAGTAGTGCCAGCGATTTTTGGTGATTTGGACAGAAGTACGAATGCTAAAGTGCAAGCGATATCTAAGGCATTGAATGGTCATCCGATTCAGTCGGTGGATATAGCTAATATTAATAATGCATTAAAAGATTTAGCTAAAGACAAAGACGCTTACGATGAATTCCGTAGCTTGGTTGATAGTGCTGATAAATTAAGTGGATTGTTGTGTGGAGATAGTAAGCACGCAAAAGATCAGGTAATCGTCGATGTCTTTACCGTTTTACAGGCCCATGATTATGATGCCTTATCGAAAATGAGTGATGCTGACCGTGGTACGAACATCGGAGCAGCAGGAACAGATGCTAGAACATTCGTAGATGCTTTGGTGGGACCAGCGGCCCCAGCGCAACCAGCCCCAATGCCACCAGCGCCGCCAGCAGTAGTGCCAGCGATTTTTGGTGATTTGGACAGAAGTACGAATGCTAAAGTGCAAGCGATATCTAAGACATTGAATGGGAATCCGATTTCGTCGGTGAATATAGCTAATATTAATAATGCATTAAAAGATTTAGCTAACAAAAAAGACGCTTACGATGAGTTCAGGAGATTGGTTGATAGTGCTGATAAATTAAGTGGATTGTTGTGTGGAGATAGTAATCACGCAACAGATCAGGTAATCGTCGATGTCTTTACCGTCTTACAGGCCTATGGTTATGATGACTTGTCGCAAATGACTACTACTGACCGTGATACGAACATCGGAAAAGGAGATGCTAGAACATTCGTAGATACAATGGTCTCGGCAATGTCGCCAGCGCCAGCACCGGCTCCAGCGCCAGTAGTGCCGCCATCAGCGCAGCCACAGCCGCAGCCGCAGCCACAGCCGCAGCCGCAGCCACAGCCGCACCAGCCGCCAGTCCTAGTGCCAGGAGCAGCAGCGCCAGGAGGGCAGCAGCCGCAGCAGCCACCAGTGCAGCCAGCGCAACTGAACCCAGCACCGGCCCCGGCACCAGTGGCACAAACAGCGGATCAGGTGATAGCAGAAGCAGACGCTAAGATTGCAGCCGCTTCGCAAAAACAAGTTATGGCAAGAGCTACCGGCGATGCGCAAGCTATGCGTGAGGCACGAGAAGAAAAGCGTCAAGCATGGCATCAGAAGAAAGAAGCATCTTTCTCGAGGTTCAGGCGTAAGTAAGCATTAATTTTTAATGTTAACAGAACAAACCTTCCGTTGGGGAAACTCGCCGGAAGGTTTTTTTTGCTTTTTTATCTGGATTTTTGGTTGGACATATGCAACCATAGGTTGGTGATGGATAACGCGTAAACACAGCCGATAATTGTCTCGAGAGAGGAGGGAATATGAGGAAAGTGTTGTGTTTATATGCGGTAATATCAGTTACAGGTGTTGCAGGAGTTGATATCAATCGTTGTAATGAAGTGAATTACACAGGAGTAGATGTTCGACAGGAAGAATTACCTCCCATAGCTCCTGTGCAGCCAGCGCAACCAGCGCAGCCAGTGCAGCCAGCGCAACCAGCACCAGCAGCGCAGCCAGTGGTACAAACACCGGATCAGGTGATTGCGGAAGCTAGAGCTGAAGGAGCAGCAGCTTCGCAAAGGAGAGCAGAAGCTAAAGCTACCGGTAATGTACAGGGTATGCGCGAAGCTTCGCGTGATGCAAGAGAAGCGTTGCAGAAATCGGTGAATGCTTCTTTGGCTAAGTTTAGAAAAAGAAAATAATTCTATATTATAGAAGCGATAAAACCTTCCGTTGGGGAAACTCGACGGAAGGTTTTTTTATTCCTGTTAGTATTGGTTCTCAATAAAAATTCTCTTCATATGACATCTCCTTTTCAAAACAACATGCGATTGTGCACACATCCTCCTTTATTCAACCCATGGTTGCACACATCAAAATAAAAATCCAGAAAAATATTGAGGAGGTATTTCCAAAACGTAAGTGTACTGACACAGAACTCTGCAGAATTTGGGATAAAATTTCTTGTTTTCTTAACTCGATTTTAACTTATTGCCGATAGAATAAAATTTGGGATTAATAAGAAGGAATTGAAAAAAATGAAAACAATACACACATCCGCAATAGTTCTCGCGTTTTTACTTTTACAGAATGCAGAAGCTGAGGTAAATCAGTCGCCAAAGGTTGATTTAAGGGGCGATTTAAATGCTACCGTTCCTGTTTCTTTACCATCGGGGGATGGTGTAAAAGCCGGAAATGCCCTGTACGCAAGTGCAAATCCAGAACTTAACTCTATTGCCCAAGAAGCGCCTGTGACTCCAGCAGCTCCGGAAGCTCCTGTAGCTCCGCCACCTCCAACGGCTCCTTCTGTTATAAAAAAAGAGCCATTAGATGTTAATGTTTTTACTGCAAATGTTATTAAAGATGCAAAACAGTTCGCGGTTGAAAATGGTTTGGATTTAATTTTCCGCATCTTAAATTCGTATTTGTGTGGCAATTTAGAGGTGCTCAGAAGTAGTCTTAATACAGCTCAAAAAGAATTAGAGTCATTACGAACGAAATTAGCCGAAACGAGTCTAGAAGAAGCTAAGTTCGCAGAAATTTTCAAAAATATCGGTTCTACGTTAAAAGAATTGAAATCTGTCACAAATACTTTAGGTCAGATGAATACCGAAAAGATTCTGACTCTGAAAAATCAAATTGAAGATTTGGCGGTTCAATATTATACCGAAGTAGGTCGCGATGAAAATAAATCAAAAGTTATCAGAGAATCAGATAAATTAAAACGTGGTGAAAAGTTAATCGATAAAACGGTACAGTTAGTAGCATTTTTTAACGATATTGCTTTCTTTGCTAATCAACCAAAAGAGCCTGCATTTAGCGAAAAAGATGTAAGAAAGGCGCTTAATGTAGCAGCGATAGTTCCAAGTATATCAAACTTTTTACAGGCTTCTTCAAAGGAAGATAAAAAAGAAGATAAAAACTTTGTTACTTTCCCTTCAGGAGACGTCATTACCGGAGAGGATTTATTGTTAAAAATTCAAAATTCAGTAAAGAATAATGAATTAGAATTCTTAAGTACAGTAATAAAATTATTAGAAAACAAATTAACCGTTATTAGTGGATCAAAAGAATTTGAAGCTCTTATAAAAAAGATATGCGCTACAAAGAACGATATTGCTGTCGCAAAAAATGTGTTTGCATCTATCGATGCATCAAAAGAACCTCATAATGAAGCGGTACTAAAAACTCCTTCAGTAAAAGCGTTACTTCCGGAGAATTTGCCTGCTTCTAGTATTCAACCTGCGAGGCAATCTTTAGTCGGGAAAATTTTAGTTGAGAATGTAATTCCGGGGTATGTAAAATCATTGACGGCAACCCAGGATCCATCCTTAAATGAAAAGCTTTCCAAACTTATAGATGAAAATGCGAAAATCACAGTGGGATCACAACGAGCATCAAGAAGCAAAAAAAATATTCCAACTGCCAAGGCGCTCGATAGCGCATTAGTTTTAACAAACGAAGGGAATAAAATAGACACATCTTCTGTAAATAATGCGGTTTTTGTATCTCAATTGCAGAAAAATCTCGATGCAAATCTACAAGACTTGGGAAATGTACCACAAGAAATCGGAAAGATTCGTCCTGTTTTGGAAGATATTAAGGAGGTTAATAAATCAGTCAATGAAAATGGCGCTGTTATTTACGCAAACAAAATTCTTACATCATATATAAATGTTAATCCAAATTTTTCGGAGCAAGATGGCAAAATTTATATTGATATCAGCGCGGATAATTTAAGCGAAAAAAATATTCCGACTATTTTAACTTCGCTGGCAATGAATTGCGATAAGTTGATGGTTGCTTCGTTGCCTCTGCTTCCTGGCTTATCGGGCGTAGATAAAGCGTGGATACTGCAATTGTCAGAAAAATTTTCTAATGTTCTTGGACGAATGCTTAACGAGATCGCCAAGTTAAATGGTAATAATCAATTTGCAGAAACATTAGAACCATATAAAGCCCTTAAGAAGTCAATAGATGAAGCTATAGATCGAGCAAAAGCGCTCGAGGAGGAATCGAAGGCGGAAGCGTCAATTGTGGTTGACGAAAAAGCAGAAGATAAGACGGAGATATCTGTAATTGAGGATAGAACATCAGATTCCTCTAAAAAAAGTGAAGAGATTGTTGTTCCGGCAGCTGAAGTTAAAGAGGGGGTAACGGCTAACTCGGCGTTAGACACATATTCAGAAAAAACAGTAACGCCTGCAACGTCAACATCGACTACAGCAGAAGCTAATACATTAACGGAGTCTGAAAGCTCAAAAACTGGGGCTTTAGCAGAAGCTGAAACTGCGTCTATAGGAGAAACAAAGGCAGAAACAGCAACAATCGCAGAGACTACGGAACCATCTGTCATTGAATCTTCAAGAGCCGAAGGTTCTATAACGCCTAACGCAAAGACGGAAACTGTGGCAACTGAAAAAACTACGGAGAAAACTCCAGTGAGGAGAGCGACTATCAGCGAACCTGCAGAGACTGGAATTGCGTCTACGGGTGATACAGGAGCAGAAGCTACAACAATTGAAAAAGCGACGGAAGCTCCGATAAGGAGAGCGACTATCAGCGAGCCTGCAGAAGCAGAAACTGCGTCCACAAGCGATACAGGAGTAGAAACTGCTGATGTTAACACTGTGAATAAAACTCCAGTAAGAAAAGCCCTTGTCATTGAATCTTCAAAGGCTGAAGAAGCTACGAATTCTGAGTCTAGAAGAAAAGTGCAGAGTACCAGAAAAAGTAATAGGGTCGCGGATCTTATTAGAGGTTATGAAAAGAGGAACAAAGAGGCAGAGGAACTGGACAAGATTGGCATGTCACAACGTGGTTACGGAAAAAGCAGGTTAGGGACAAGAACTCTTTCTGGAACCGCACGGAATCGTTAAAAATGAATTGAACTCTATGTTTCATGAAGAGGCGGAACGAAACTTCCGCCTCTTTTCTATATTCGCGGATTCACCAGCGTATCAATCACGCCTTGCAGACTTTGGATTTCCTGCTGTGTCGGCGTTGCGCGTTTAAACAGATTTCGTAACGTTTGCATCATGAGAATCTGCTTTTGCGGAGATGAAAAATGACGGTGTTTCTCTAATTGGCTCTCAAGTTCCGTCAGAAAAAAGTCGAGACTTTTTTGAGGAGCAATTTTCGTTTTTCCGGTTTTCAATTGTGCGAAATCCGTTCTGGTAAATTCGTAACACATAATCAGCACTGCCTGTGCCAAGTTATATGATGAAAAATTCACGGATGGGATTTCAATCACATAATTACAAAGCGAGATTTCTTCGTTGGTCAGGCCGCTTTTTTCTGAACCAAACACAATGCCCGTTTTCACGCTTTCCGATATGATTTTTTCGATGGCTTTTTGCGGAGAATAAATCTGCTTTATCATGTTTCTTTCGCGAGCGCTTGTTGCAAACGTCAATTGCAAATCCGAAATAGCATCTCGCAAAGTATCAAACAGTTCGACTTCCAACTGCTGAGATTTTTCCGCCGATGCCAAATCTGCTTTTTCACTCGGCCAATCGTGATACGGGGCGACCAGTCGCAGCTTTTTCGCTCCAGTATTGACCATCGCGCGCATCGCCATGCCGGTATTTTCCGCTAATTGCGGTTTGTTTAAGATGATGACGACGTTAGACGGTACGCCAAATTGTTCCATCTTTTGTGTCTTCGATTTGAATGTGCTTTTCAAGCAGTTGTGCGCGAATTTCATCTGCCAACGCGAAATTCTTTTCAGCTTTCGCTTGCTTTCTTTTCGCAATTAATTGCTCGATTTCTTCCTCGGAAATCTCTTGCGCTTGCGTAAACCAAGCTTTGCAATCACGAGTCAACAATCCCAACGTTTGCGCTTCGTGTTTTAACGTTGCACACAGAGAGTTTATTTTATTTTGATCGGAAGTTTTGTAAATTTCATCAGCGATTTTATGCAGGCATTGCAACGCTAACGGAGTATTTAAGTTTCCGCACAATGCCTCTACTACAGAATCGTCTTCTTCACGTTCAGCGTTTTCATCAGTTGATAACTTCAACGCACCATATAATCTGTTCAACGATTGCTTCGCTTGCGCCACCAACTGTTCCGTCCAATTGAGCGTTTTCTGGAAATGCGTACTGAGCAGAACATAGCGCACGATTTCACCGTCGTATTCTTTCAAAATATCGACGAGAGATATGACATTGCCCAACGACTTCGACATTTTCTGACCGTTGACCAATAACATGCCGTTGTGCACCCAGTAGTTCGCCATAACGCACCCGAAAGCACCGAAATTTTGTGCGAGTTCATTTTCATGATGCGGAAAAATCAAATCCTGTCCGCCTGCGTGAATATCAAATGTTTCACCGAGATACTTATGACTCATTGCCGAGCATTCGATGTGCCACCCGGGACGACCTTTTCCAAACGGACTGTCCCATGCCGGCATGCCCTCATCTGACGGTTTCCACAAAACGAAATCCATCGGATCTTCTTTATAAGGCGCGATTTCAACACGACTTCCGGCAATCATATCGTCGACATTTCTCTTGGACAGCTGACCGTAATTTTTCAACTTCTTCACGCGGAATAACACATGTCCATGAGATTGATACGCATACCCGTTATCCAACAATCTCTGAATAATCTCCAGCATTTCGTTGATGTGAAAAGTCGCACGAGGCTCATGCGTAACGGGAGCGATATTCAACTTCGCGAGATTTGCATGAAATTCCGCAATCACCTCATCGGTTAATTCACGAATGGAGATGTTACGTTCTTTCGCTCTGTTGTTAATTTTATCATCGACGTCGGTAATGTTTCGAACGTATGTTACTTTACTGTACAGTCTTTGCAGCAAGCGAAACAAAACATCGAAAACCACCAACGGACGCGCGTTACCGATATGCGGACTGGAATATACGGTCGGACCACAGGCGTACATACGCACGTTATTTTCATCGATTGGATTAAACTCCTCCGTTTTATTCGAAAGAGAATTGTATAAGTGTAGTTTTTTCATTAATTTGCTTTCAGATTTGCTTCTATTCTGTTTTTCAAACGATCGTATCCGATTAAGGTGGCAATTTTCCCAAGCTCAGGACCTTTCTCAATTCCGGTAATCACCATGCGTATCGGATGAAATAACTCTCTGCCTTTTCTTCCGGAAATGTTTTTTAATTCCGCAATCCACTGCGTAAAATCGAACGGAGACGGCAAGACTTGCAACATTTGCTGTACGAAAGTTGCGTCTTCTTTTACAACGGCGATGTCCTTGAAGAAAATATCGTACCAATATCTGACGTCTGACAACGATTCGATATTCCCTTTAATGGCGTTCCAGAAATCCTCCGTAAACAAAGGTAAATCCGCAAAATGTGATTTCACTTCATCAAATGATTTATCAGCGATAATTTTTTTCGTCAGCAATTTAACATCTTCAATATTAAATTTCGGAGAAGAAAGACTCATTTTCTCAAACGAGAATTTTTCTATCAAATCCTCAACGGAATCATGATAATTAGCGTTATTTGAAGTGCCCAATGTCGCCAAAACATTCCAAATTGCACTCGGTTCAATGCCGTCTTTTCGCATATTAACAATACTTAACGGAGACCCCGTACGCTTGGAGACATCCTGTCCGTCAAGGGAAGACAGCAGCGGCACATGAGCAAACTGCGGAATATTTTCCGATAACGTTTTGAACATATCAATTTGTGCCGCGGTGTTTGTGATATGGTCATCTCCGCGAATGATATGCGTAATACCAATATTTACGTCATCAACGACAGACGCAAAAGTATAGACATACGCCCCGTCAGGTTTAATCAAAATCGGGTCACTGATGCTGTTCAACGGAATGGAAATCTTACCGTGCACCAAATCGTTCCATTCGACGACATCGTCTTGATTCAGTTTGAAACGCCAATATGGTTTTATGCCTTTTGCTTCCAGTTCTTTTTTCTGCTCATCGGTTAACTGTAACGACGCTCTGTCATATACGGGAGGAACGCCCTGCGACGCCTGAATTTTACGCTTGAGAGACAGTTCTTCTTTGGTCTCATAACATGCGTAAACACGTCCAATTTTTTTCAAATGATCCATTGCCGCGGCATATTTAGCGAAATGATTCGATTGTTTGTAGAACTCATCCCACTGAATACCAAGCCAGCGCAAATCTTCTAGAATTAATTCCTCGGATTCCTTCGTCGAACGTTCAGTATCTGTATCGTCTATACGCAGTACGAACTTCCCGCTATTTTTTTTTGCAAAAATGTAATTCAAAATCGCAATGCGAATGTTTCCGACGTGCAACAACCCCGTTGGAGAGGGAGCAAATCTGACTCTTATCGACATATATCTTTCTCCGAACTATTCGTGCTCTACAGGCTTTTTAAGCAACTTTTGCCACCAGCCACTCTTCTTTTTCGCAACCTTTTTTACCGGAAATTTCGATAGAGACTCTTCATACATTCTCTGTGCCTCTATTGCATCCGATACAATCGCTTGCTGTTGTGGAGTAAATTCCACTGGTGGATATCCATCATTATCAGATGTCGTCGCCGTAGTTTCTTTTGATTTCTTTTCTGACTTATCTTTTTTCATTGGACGACGACGAGAAGATTTCGCTTTAGTGCTCTTGCCCTGCAATTGCTCTGTACTCTCAGAGACTTCCGATTCAACAACTGTCTCTTCTTTCGCAGGCTCAATTGCCTTTTCAGCTTTTTCTGTTTTTTTGCGACGAAGATTTTTTCTTCTCTTTTTAAATTTATCTTCCGAAGAATCGACCGTTTCTTTATCTTCTGACTTTGGACTTTCTGCAGGCTCCTCCACCACGACTTCTTCTGTTTTAGATTTCTTGTAAGCAGACGGTTTCTTCTTGTTTTTCTTTTCATTCTGAATAGGAATGATATTGTCTTCGTCCTCACCTTCATATTCATCTGCTGGTGAAACATTCTTCATAATTTGCTCAATTTTAAAATCAGCCGCTATCATTGTACTGTCGATTGAGAACACAATAGCCGCTTGACTTCTGTTTTCTACGCCAGAAAGGAAGGCTCGCTTATGATTCATAATATAGAGAGCTACTTCAGGCGACAAAGTTACACGAATTTCCCTTGCGTTTAACGCCAAACCGACCTCTTCAATTCTGCGCAATACCTGAATTGCAATTGACTCCACAGAGCGCATAAATCCTGTACCGTTACAGTGCGGACAAATAATCATATTTGCATCAGCAATGCTTGAACGTAAACGCTGTCTGGAAAATTCCAGCAAGCCGAAATTACTTATTGGGCCGACCTGAATTTTAGCTTTATCGCCACGTAATGCGTCACGCAAACATCTTTCGACTTGCGTATTGTTGCGCTTTTCTTCCATATCGATGAAATCAACGACTAACAATCCCGCTAAATCTCGCAAACGACACTGACGAGCTATTTCAACCGCCGCTTCCAAATTTGTTTTCAGCGCAGTTCCAGCGACATTTCTTTCACGAGTTGCTTTCCCAGAGTTTACATCGATTGAAATCAATGCCTCTGTCGTATTAATAATCAGATATCCACCCGACGGCAAATCAACGCGAGGAGAATAAATCTGATTAATCTGGTCATTAACTTTAAATTTCGCAAACAGTGGCTGAGTTTGATCGTCATATAATTTAACTTTCTTCGCATGACTTGGCATTAATTTTTTCACAAATGATTTCGCCGTCTTATATGCCTCCGCACCTTCAACGAAAACCGCCTCGATATCGCGAGAATACATATCGCGAATTGCACGTTTAATTATACTTGCTTCTTCATAAATCATGCATGGTGCTGTTGATTTAAGAGTAACTTCGCAAATTTCCTTCCATTGATTCATTAAATAATCGAAATCTTTTTTGATTTCTGATTTTGTATGTCCAATACCGGCAGTTCTAATCACTACACTACCGTTTTCAATCTGCAATCCTGCGACGATTTTTTTCAATTTTGCACGATCATTGTGATTCACAATTTTTCTGGAAACACCGCTTCCCTTAGATGTATTCGGCATCAAAACACAATACCGCCCGGCAAGTGAAATATATGTTGTTAAAGCGGCGCCTTTGTTTCCACGTTCTTCTTTAACAACCTGAACCAAAACTATCTGACGTTTTTTTATTACTTCCTGAATTTTGTAGCGTCTGTAGAACTGATAACGCAATTTGGAGACTTCTTTCGGATCAAGCTCTTCTTCAGCTTCACCAAGCTCTGCCGCTCTAGCTGCGATGGCATTATGAATGTGTTCTTCTAACTGCTGCCTGTCATCTACTGGAATTTGAAAATAATCATGATGAATTTCGCTAAAGCTCAAAAATCCATGCCTATTACCGCCGTAATCAACAAATGCTGCCTGCAAAGACGGCTCCACTCTGATTATTTTGGCAAGGTAAATGTTTCCTTTTACTTGATTTTTGGCAGGTGCATCGAAATCGAATCTGTCCAATTTTCCGTCGTTAATAACGGCAACTCTAACTTCCTCTGCATGGGCTGAATCTATCAGCATATTCTTCGACATTTTTTTCTCCGTATTTAATACGAACAAATGAAAGAACTTTTCGCTTCAATATTTCGGTTTCATAAAAAGAAAATACAAAGGTCAGCCCTAATATTAACTGTATAAAAACAACTGACTCACAACAACAAAACCGCATTACAAAAACGCTCTTTAATATGTTCAAACTACGTACTTGCATCAAGCAAATACAACAAAATCTCCAGGGCTGCAAAACAACCGCTCTCCGTATTATAATGTACTGTGTATTGCAAGTAAATGTGTTATAATTCCCAAAAATGACGGATAGATGGTGTTCAAAAACAAGATAATAAAAGTTTTTTTTGTCGCATTTGCGTTCATTCTCAGCAATGTCGCTTATTCGAAGGCAAGTGTGCAGTGCGACGCTGTGAAAAAAGTTAGCCTATCCAAGGAAAAGGATACCTTCTATTTGCGTATAGATTTTCAAAAGAATGTCTCATTTACTCCACGAATACACGTTCTTCCAAACGGAGTTAAAGTGCTTCTTTCCTTCAATAAATCGGTGAAAATTCCAAAAACTCCGCGCGTTTCTCATAATTTTATCAAGGGATATTTTTTTGATAGGTTCAGTGATTCATCTCTAATGTTTTTTGCAGCATTCCAAGAAGCCGTTACTTTTACTGAAAAGAAATACACAAAACATTCAATTAGAATCGGATTTAAAATTCACAAAAAACACACCATCATAATAGATGCAGGGCATGGCGGAAAAGACGAAGGCACTCATGGAATCACAGGCGACTCTGAAAAAAATATTGCATTAATAACCGCAGTTGAACTAAGAAACCTTCTGATAAAAAGCGGAAAGTATCATGTTATATTAACCAGAGATAAAGACGAATATTTATCGCTTGAACAACGTTTAGAGAAAATCAGAAATTCAAAGGCTGAGCTTTTGATTTCTATTCATACAGACAGTAATCCGGATAAAAATCATAGAGGGTTATCGGTATATACTCTTCCTAGCTTGAAAAAAATCACGAAAACTTATGGTAGAACATACTCATCAAAAGCGGAAATAGAAAAATATTCAAAGTTCTGTATAAGTCGCGAAAATTTGCTATAAAAGTCACGCTTTTCATTCCTGAATGTTGCAAGATTAAAAAACATCCCTGCAGAAACAGTGAATTGCGTGTGTTA
>CAMNGH010000004.1 GCA_946538065.1 uncultured Holosporaceae bacterium | reverse complement strand
TGCTTGCGTCAAACGTTAGAGATAGATCGTTAGGTGATTCATCATAATATGGTCGGGAAAGAGATGCCACACTATTCCCGCTACTGCTTTTTTCAGCGATGGAGTACCTAAAACTACGGCTGTTGGGAGAAAACGTTACGTTGGTTATCGGATAAGTCGAAGCATCGTACAATATGCTGTTCGAGTAAATGTCTCCACCATGATACATTCGCAAGTACATTTCTGCCAGTGTATTAGCATTGCCGTTGTCATCTTTTATCCTGATTTTTAATGAATTATTGGAGCTTTTGACTGGAATTAGCATTTTCTTAAATAAACTGTAGGCTTTGTCATTTAAGGTCTGAGCTGCAGCGGAATATACTGAATCCTTTTGATGTTCCCAATCGATGCTCGGATTATAAGCTTCTAAAATTGCGTTTCCTACAGCTCCGGCTGCAGCAGTTTTTAAAGTCTCGTCATGTGAAGCTTTATCGATTTTAACAAGATAAGTAACGCCTGCAAATAAAATCGGTAAAGCAATAGCTACCAGTATTAACACATAACCGCGATTGTCTTTCAGTTTCTTTTTTAACCGCTCAAACACTGTATCTCTCAATAAAATACACAGAGATTTTATATCAGAGGAGTTAAAATTTAGTTACTATGCCGTCTTTATAAATATTTTAAAAAGCCACTTGAAAAAAACGCCGGTTATTAATACATTCTTAGCGAGTGCGGGTGTAGCTCAATGGTAGAGCATTGGCCTTCCAAGCCAATGACGTGGGTCCGATTCCCATCACCCGCTCCATTTTTTATCCGTTTCAATCTGATATGTCGCTGTACAAAGTGTTGTCTTATTTTCTGCCATTCTGTTATAATTGTGTGTTATTTTGGTAGAGGATAGCGTGTTATTTTCAAAGTTTTTCGCGTATACATCAAAAGATATACCTGCAGATGCGAAAATTGCGTCGCATAGATTAATGTTGCGTGCAGGAATGATTTCGCAGACTGCGTCAGGAATTTATTGTTGGCTTCCATTGGCAGTTCGTGTTCTTGAAAAAATCACAAAGATAATTTGTGAGGAGCAAGATAAAATTGGAGCAAATAAAGTTTATTTTTCAACTATTCAGCCTGCTGATTTGTGGATTGAAAGCGGTCGTTACGATGATTACGGCAAGGAAATGTTGCGTATTAAAGACAGAAAAGACGGAGATTTCCTGTACAGTCCAACTAACGAAGAGCAGGCAACTGATGTCTTTAGGAAGTATGTTAAGGGATATCGAGGACTTCCAACGATGCTGTATCAGATTCATTGGAAATTCCGCGATGAAATTCGTCCGCGTTTTGGTGTAATGCGCGGTCGTGAGTTTCTCATGAAAGACGGCTATTCCTTCGATTTGGATTTCGAAGGCGCAAAAGCTACTTATGAAAAAGTGTTTAAGTCGTATATCAAAACTTTCAGAAGGATGGGACTTACACCTATTCCTGTTCAAGCAGATCCGGGAGCAATCGGCGGCAATATGAGTCATGAGTTCCAGATTTTGGCAGAAACCGGAGAAAGTACGCTCTATTACGATAAAAAATTGCACACGGCATCTGATGAAGAATTAATGAGTATATTTGCGGTCACAGATGAAAAATATGATCCGAAAACTTCTCCTATTCCTGAAAAAGAGCTGATGGTGTCAAAGGGAATTGAGGTTGGGCATATTTTCTATTTCGGTACGAAATATTCCAAGCCGATGAATGCATTTGTTCTTAATGAAAAAGGAGAAAAAATCTATCCTGAGATGGGGTCTTACGGCATCGGGGTTTCGAGATTAATTGCGGCCATCATTGAGTCATCTCATGACGATAGAGGCATTATTTGGCCTGAACCAGTCGCGCCGTTTGATGTGACAATTTTGAATTTGCATGCAGGAGATGCGAAGTGCGTTCAAGTGGCTTCGGATATTTATGAAAAAATTTCAAAGGTAAAAGAAGTTTTGTACGATGAGCGTGATATTACCGTCGGAAAGAAATTAGCTGATGCTGATTTGATAGGTATTCCATGGCAGATAATTGTCGGGCAGAAGAAATTAGAAACAGGTGTTGTCGAGCTGAAAAACAGAAAGACAGGAGAGGTCATAGAAATGTCTCCGGAGGAAGTTATCAGGAGATATTGTGGTAAAAACTGAACTGCTTATTGCTTGGCGATATATAAAATCTAAAAGAAGAGAAAAAGTTATTTCGGCAATCGCTGCGTTTTCGCTTGTCGGCATTGCGCTTGGTGTTGCAACGTTGATAGTTGTAACTTCGGTTATGAATGGCTTCAGAAAGGAATTTACAGAGCGAGTCGTTGGTTTTAACGGACATCTTTCTATGCATCCGACCAGCTATGTTGTTGATTATCAAAATGTTGTAAAAGACATTCTTAAAATACCCGGGGTAACAGCTGCGATTCCGTTAGTGGAGCAACAATCCATTTTATCCAATCAAAAAACAGTCAGAGGTTCGCTGGTATGCGGAATTTCGCGTGATGATCTAATGCAAAAAAAACTAATAGCGGACAACATTATCACGGGAAATCTGAAAGATTTTAATATTGAAAACGCAGTTGTTTTGGGAGATGCGTTAGCAAAACGCGCGAGGATTAATCTCGGAGATGACGTAATTATTATCGTTCCGAAAATGGACGAAACGGGCGTCGGTGTCATTCCTCGCAAAAAAACATTTAAGCTTGTTGCGACATTTTCTTCAGGAATGCATGAATACGATTCATCCGTTTCGTATATTCCTTTAGAGACAGCACAAAAACTTTTTAAGATGAAGGGATATGTAACGACTATTTCAGTATTCGCTAAAAATCCAATGGAAATAGATGCAATCAAAAATCAAATCAATAAAAAATATTCGAATGAGTTTCTTTTAACGGATTGGCAGACCAGTAACAGCTCTTTTATGAAGGCAGTTGAAATCGAAAGAAACGTGATGTTTTTGATTCTCACGCTTATTACACTGGTCGCGAGCTTCAATATTATTTCTTGCATGATAATGCTGGTAAAAGATAAAGAAAAAGACATCGCGATTCTCAGAACTATAGGGATAACACGAAACGCAATTACGAGAATATTTTTTACGGTCGGAGCGTCCATCGGAGTTTCAGGCACACTTATCGGGACGTTTTTGGGATTGGTGTTTTCATTGAATATTCAAAGAATCCAGCAGTTCCTTGATACGGCTTTCAATACGAAAGTATTTTCTCCTGAAGTATATTTTCTCACCAATTTGCCGTCATCGGTGAGAGCGATAGATGTGTTAGTGACCGTAGTTGTGTCGCTGTTGCTGTCATGTTTGGCGACTTTGTATCCGGCGCGAAAAGCAAGCCGATTAAATCCAACGGAGATACTCAGATATGCGTAACAATATTATCTCCCTCAATAATGTAAGTAAGCAGTACTCTAAAAAAGACGCTTTCGTTTTAAATGATGTTTCGTTGGCTGTTGGTAGTTCGGAGTTTATTGCCCTACTAGGCCCGTCCGGTTCGGGAAAGTCTACGTTGTTACACATTGCTGGCTTATTGGATAAGCAGACCTCGGGGGATGTATTTATTGAGGGGAAAAACACCGCGAAAATGTCAGATAATGAAAAGACCTTTTTGAGATTGCTTAAAATTGGTTTTGTATATCAATATCATCATTTGTTGCAGGAATTTACGGCACTTGAAAATGTAATGCTACCAATGCTGGCTGCTCGTGTATCGACTAAAGAAGCGAAAGAAAAAGCCGAACATTTACTTAAAACGGTCAAGTTGGATCACAAGTTTGATTTTTTTCCGTCTGAGTTATCCGGCGGACAAAAGCAAAGAGTGGCAATTGCGCGCGCGTTAGCGAATGATCCGATTTTATTATTGGCAGATGAACCGACAGGAAACCTTGATCCTGAAACTGCCGTTACGGTTTTCGATGATTTAACGGAAATTATGAGTAAAACAAAAATGTCCGCAATTATCGCAACGCATAACTATGAACTTGCGAATAAAATGAATAAAAAGTATCTGATAGCAGACGGGAAATTGTTAGAAAAATGACCCCGCGTTTTATTCATTTACGACTACATTCGGCATATTCATTAGCAGAAGGCGCAATTAAAATCGAAAAACTCGTGCATTTGTGTGAAGAACATAACATGCCCGCCATTGCTGTTACCGATACGAACAATTTATTCGGTTCAATGGAATTTTCCATGAAATGTGCTGAGCATGGCATTCAGCCGATTATTGCGTGTCAGTTAAATATTCAACATACAAAAAAACTTGATAGACCGACCAGCGTATTGCTTTACGCAAAGAATAAGGACGGCTATCAAAATATGATTCAGTTAATATCGAATTCGTATTTGCATCCGACATCTGAGTTTTATCCTGAAGTATCTATGGATTTGCTTGCGCAATATTCTGGTGATTTGATTCTTGCTACGGGGGGAATGTTTGGTTCGCTTGGAGCATTGCTGGCGGAGTCGGATATTGATGGAGCTAAAGAATATCTCGGCTTTTTGAATAAACACTTTAACGGGCGTTTGTATGTTGAGTTATCTCGTCACAATAAAGAGATAGAAAATAAGATAGAAAATGATGCAATTTCTTTGGCGTATGACTTTAACATTCCATTGCTGGCGACGAATAACGTTTGCTTTGCAACGCCTGATGATTTCAATGCTCATGATGCGTTAATTTGTATTTCTCAAATGCGCACGATATACGATACGGACAGAGAGACGTCATGTCCTGAATATTATTTCAAATCACAAGATGAAATGTGTGAGCTGTTTCAGGATATTCCGGAAGCAGTAGCGAACACTGTAAATCTCGCGCATCGTTGTGGCTTTATGTTAACGAAACAAAAGCCTCATTTGCCTGTCTTCATGCCAGAAAGCGGAAAAACGCAGGAACAAGAACTTCGAGATATGGCTAGTGATGGCTTGGAATGGCGTTTGCAAAAATTCAAAGGACGTGAAGACTTCGACGAACTGCACGCACAATATTTTGAAAGATTAAATTACGAACTCGGTGTTATAGAAACAATGGGGTTCAGCGGATACTTCCTGATAGTTGCCGATTATGTACGCTGGGCGAAGTCTCAAAATATTCCTGTTGGTCCCGGAAGAGGTTCTGGTGCGGGTTCTATAGTTGCGTGGTCTATCAAAATTACGGATATTGATCCGATAAGGTTTAAACTGTTCTTCGAGCGTTTTTTAAACCCTGACCGTGTTTCTATGCCTGACTTCGATGTCGATTTCTGTCAGGAGCGCAGAGAAGAAGTCATTGCTTACGTACAGCGAAAATACGGCTGGCAGTCTGTCGCGCAGATTATTACTTTCGGAAAGTTACAAGCGAAGGCTGTTGTCAGAGATGTGGGAAGAGTTTTGGCCATGTCTTACGGATTTGTGGATAAAATTTCCAAAATGATTCCGTTTCAGCCGACAAATCCAATAACGCTACAGCAAGCTATAGATTCCGAACAGCAGTTGCGAGACTTAATCGATTCTGATCCGCAGGTGAAGAATCTAATGGAAATCGCTTTGCGACTTGAGGGACTGTATCGAAATCCGGGAGTACACGCCGCCGGTGTCGTGATTTCCGATAAAAATTTGCAGGATGTCGTGCCGCTCTATAAAGACGCGAAATCGACTATGCCGACTACGCAGTTCTCCATGAAATACGTTGAAAGCGCCAGTTTAATCAAATTCGACTTTCTCGGATTAAAAACTCTTACAGTTATACAGAAAGCGTTGGATTTAGTAAAAAATCGAGGCATAAATCTTACAGCGCAAGACATTCCGCTTGATGATAAAAAAACGTTTGATTTGTTAAAAGCAATAAATTGCGTTGGCGTGTTCCAGATAGAAAGTGGCGGTATGCGCGACGTTTTGAAAAAAATGCAACCGGACAGAATCGAGGACTTGATAGCTCTCGTCGCTTTGTATCGCCCGGGTCCAATGGACGATATTCCTAAATATATTGCTTGTAAGCATGGTGAAGAACCTATTACCTATTTGCACGAAAAGATTCAGCCGATTTTGGAAGAAACTTACGGCGTTATGGTCTACCAAGAGCAGGTTATGCAAATCGCTCAAGCGGTCGGTGGGTATACCCTCGGTCAGGCGGATATTCTTCGTCGAGCCATGGGTAAGAAAAACAAGGAAGAAATGCTCGCGCAGAAAAAACGATTTATTGACGGAGCAATTGAACGTGGAGTGAAAGTCGAAATCGCCGAAAAGCTGTTTGAGCAAATGAATAAATTTGCGGGATACGGTTTCAACAAATCCCACTCTACTCCTTACGGTGTGCTCACTTACCAAACGGCATTTTTGAAAGCCAATTACACAATAGAATTTTTCGCGGCTATCATGACGTTGGATATGTCGAACACCGATAAACTTTTCGGATATTATCAAGATGCGAAAGCTAACGGTATAAAAATCATTCCGCCTGATATCAATATGTCCGGGCATGAATTTACAGTTGATTACGAAAACAATGCGATTATATACAGCTTGGCGGCATTAAAAGGAAGCGGATCTTCTATCGTAAAAGAGATAGAAAAAGAGAGAAGAGAAAACGGCAAGTTCAAATCAATATTCGATTTTGCCGAACGCTTAACGGCGAAAAAATTACTAAACAAAAGATTTCTTGAAAACTTCATTAAGGCAGGCGCATTCGATAAATTACATCCAAACAGAAAGCAATTGTACGACGCTTTGGATTTAATTTTGTCTGTAGAAGTTTCACTTGAACAAGCATCTTTATTTGAAAAAACAGATCCAGTTTTACCGGATACGGGAACATGGAGTGAAACGGAAAAATTGCAACATGAATTTGCAGCTGTAGGTTTTTACTTGTCATCTCATCCGATGTCGCAATACGAGGAACTGTTGAAAAAATTAAAAATTCCGACGTTGATAGAGGCAAAAGAACTGAGCAAAACGAAAATCGCTGTTATCATTAATGGGGTTACGTTCAAGACAACGAAATCTCAGAATAAAATGTGCATACTGCTTGTTTCTGATGCCTCAGGTTCAGCTGAGGTCACAATGTTTTCGGAAGCTATTGAAAAATATCGTTCTCTGCTGGAAGTCGGCAACATAGTTGTCTTGAATGTTACCTGCACAAAAAATGAAGAACAAATAAGAATTTCCGCTGATAAAGTGCAAAAGTTTGATGAAAATTTCTCTGTGGCTTGTGAAACTTCACAAAATAGAGAAAAAGCAGCCTTCCGTCCGAAAGCACAACCTGAACTTTTAGATATAAAAATCAGCGATAAGAAACAATTAATGGATGTGAAAAATCTCATTGATAATTTTAAAACCGGAGGCAATTATTCTCTGCAATTATCGTTTCCGACAGAAAACAAAAAAATTGAATTACATGGTACGTATTCTCTGTCATCTTATGATATATTGGACATCAGAAATGCCGTTGGCGCTGATAACGTTATAATAACCACAAAGAGTTAGATTATGATTGAAAAACTTTACGATTGGATGCTGAAACAAGCAAAAAGCAAGCATGCGGTTCATGTGCTTATGCTGGTGTCGTTTATTGAGAGTTCGTTTTTTCCGTTGCCGCCTGATCCTGTCTTAGCGATAGTGGTCGCTAAAAACAGACATCGCACTTTATACTATGCTTGTATGTGCACGTTGGCATCAGTACTCGGAGGATTCCTCGGATATTATATCGGTTACGCTTTCTTCGAGTTAATCGGTTCCAAAATTCTCGTATTTTATGGGCAAGTGGATAAGTTTAATGAGGTTGTTGAGACACTAAACAAATGGGCTTTCTGGATTATCTGTGCGAAAGGCTTAACTCCGATTCCGTTTAAAATCGTCACAATAGCCAGTGGTTTCGCAAAAATAGATTTAACAACTTTTGCGGTTGCTTCTTTAATTACCCGCAGTATGAGGTTCCTTCTCCTGTCGTTTATTTGTAAAGCGTTCGGCGAGCAATTTTTATCCTTTATCGAGAAGCATAAAAAGCTTACAATGATACTCATATTGGTCTTTGTAGCCATTGGGTTTTTGTTGGTGAAGTTGTTTGTGTAGGGTAAAATGAAAAGTGTTAACGGTAGGTTTGTTTCATCATTATTTGTATTAGGTATTTTAGCGGTAATGTGCGGCGGTTCGTTGTACGCTCAATACGGATTGCATCATATACCTTGTCAGTTGTGTTTGATTCAAAGATATTGCGTAATCGCTTGTATCATATTAATGCTACTCGCCCTGGCGTTGCACAGATTTCCTCGTGTTTATCAAAGAATAATCGACGTAACATGCATTGGCTTGTTCCTGGGATTTATCACGGCAATGTATCAGCTTTTGATACAATATCACATTCTTTCTGAACCGGGTTTTTGCAGAGTTAATTTACCTGTGAACGTCAGTTTGGAAGAACTTGAATCAATTGTAAGACAGAATACGGTTGTTTCCTGCGCGAATTTAGGACCGACGATTTTTGATTTTCCTATGAGCGCTTACAGTGCCATTGCGTTTATGTTTGTGTTCGTATATTTCTCTCTGACGTCTAACTCTGAGGAATAGCGTATGCTGTTCCAAAATTACGATGTAATTCTGTTTTTAAAAACAGATAGTTTGATTTCCAATCGTTATGATATTCTCGGAAAACTTATCGAGTTTTCTCCCTCGGCAGGGGCGGTCGTTATAGCACAACCTCGCTCAGCGATTTTTGTGGATGAACGATATACTTTAGCGGCACACAATTGTCTGGATCAAAACAAATTTGAAATCGCAGAACTACGAAAAAGCAACATCATAAATTGGATTAAAGAAAATATTCTGACTGACAGCGTTATCGCCTACGATCCTGATTTTTTCTCTGCAGAAGAATACCATTTCTTTAAAACGAACTTATCGGAGTACCGTTTTGTCGCCATAGATTTGAGGCAGGAGCTGGAACTTCCTTACTCTTCTCCGCAATTGAAATTAATCAACGTTCCGACTGATAACAGCATTAATAAATTTGATGTTGTTTATAAAACCATTGAAGAAAACGAGCTTGACGCGTATTTGATAACCGACACTTGTTCTGTCGCGTGGCTACTGAATTTCCGAAATTTAAATGAAAAGTTCACGCCTGTATTCGCGGGATATTTGTTAATTACGAAATCACACGATATTTTTCTTTATACAGATGACAGTTGTCCGACGAATTTAGCGGTGAAAAATCCCCTTGAATTGACACGAGATCTGTTGGTTTTTGATAAGGTCGGAACCGATAAAAATCAACTTCCCGAAAAAATAAATTTTCCGAATCTGATTCACATCGGAAATCCATGTTTACTGCCGAAATGCGTTAAGGACTCGGTCGAAGTTGAAAACATCAAAAATACCGCCCAAAAAGATTCCGTCGCTTTGATTAATTTTCTGCATTGGTTTCATAACTACGAAAACCCGATATTTGAGTTAGACGTCGTTGAAAAAGTTCATTATTTCAGAACGCAGCAGGACGGTTTTGTCGGGGAAAGTTTTGCTACTATTGCTGCTGCAGATGAAAACGCTGCTGTTGTGCATTACGTACCAAGTATCGAAAGTAACAAAATCATCAAAAACATATTACTGCTGGATTCCGGCGGACAGTACAAATACGGAACAACAGATATCACAAGGACAATAGCGTTACGCTCGCCGACATTAAAAGAAAAACTTTTCTATACACTGGTTTTAAAAGGGCATATCGCAATTGCAAATGCCAAATTTCCAAAAGGTACAACGGGAGCACAACTGGATCCTTTCGCGCGTCAGTTCCTTTGGCAATACAAAGCTGATTACGGCCATTCTACAGGACACGGAATCGGCTATATGCTTCACGTACATGAAGGCCCTGTCGGCATTTCAAAAAGCAATAACGTGCCTTTTCAAACAAATATGTTGTTATCAAATGAACCGGGATATTACCTCGCCGATAGCTTCGGCATTCGTCTTGAAAACATGATGCTCGTACAAAATGTTTCTGATAGTTTCTTAGAGTTCGACACAATTTCACTTGTTCCATTCGATATGAAGTTTATTGATTTCAGTTTGCTGACTAAAACGGAATTAAACTGGATGAGGACCTATCACGAAAGACTACTGACAGAACTCGATTTAGAATCAAATGTCAGAAACTGGTTGGGCCATTATATTGGAAAATAATAAAAATTTTTGAGAAAATCTCAATCGTGAATTTTCCAGAACATGGTAACATTGCGATTATTTCGCGAGAGAAACATGGAAAAAAATTACCGCAACTGCACTATTTTTGTAAATCAACATGAGATAAGAAGTCGGCACGTAAAAGTCGGCGATTACACCTATTATTCGGGATATTATCACGGATGCGACTTTAACAATTGCGTGCTGTACCTTGATAAAGTCGATGATGAGTTTGAAAACACGGACGAGCTGATTATCGGAAAATTCTGCTGCATCGCCAGTGGCGTAAAATTCGTAATGGGTGGGAATCAGGGGCACGATTACAGCTACGTTACCGCATATCCTCTTGATATTTTAAGACCGGATTTTACCGGATATTCAGAAGACAATCTTGGCGCATATCATAGAAAAGGCGATACAGTTATCGGAAACGACGTTTGGATTGGTTATGAAGCCGTCATTATGCCGGGAATTCACATTGCAGACGGAGCCGTTATCGCATCTCGCTCGGTCGTTACGAAAAATGTCGGACCATACGAAATCTGGGGAGGCAATCCCGCGCGACTTATCAAGAAGCGATTTTCTCAGGAAAAAATTGATGAGCTTTTAAAACTGCAATGGTGGAATTGGGACTTGCAAAAAATCTTGGAGAATATCGATTCGCTGTTAGCACCTGCTGAACTAAGCAAGGTTTTAAAATAATGAAAGCCGAAAATTTGCGAATAGATTCGTTAATCCGTATTCCTAACGTTTTATAACTTACTCTGAGTGCTACATAACTTTTCGTAATTAAAAACAGATACAAAAAACCCCGCTGCATAAACAACGGGGCGGAAAACATAAACATGATAAACAAAAAACTATTCTGCGACGACGCCTTCTGCAACCGAAGCTTCAGATTCCTCTGTTTTGTTGTACATATTCTTTTCTGCGATTCTGGCAGCTTTACCAAGTCTTCCACGCAAGTAGTACAACTTCGATCTTCTCACAACACCGTGACGCACAACTTCGATTTTTATGTTTGGAGAATAAAGAGGAAAGACTCTTTCTACACCTTCACCAAACGACACTTTTCTAACCGTAACCGAAGAGCCGATACCATTGTTATGGCGAGCGATGCACACTCCTTCAAAAGATTGCATACGTTCTTTTTCGCCTTCAACTACTTTCACTAACACTTTCAGAGTATCTCCGGCCGCGAATTCAGGGATTACTTTATCGGCCAACAATCTCTCTTGTTCTTTCTTTTCAAAATTCTGCAAAATATTCATTTTATCTATCCCAACACAGGTAGTTATTTACTATCACACTTTACATGGAAATTCAAATACTAAATGCAAGACGAAAATTAAACGCATTTTAAAAAGCTATATAACAAAAAGGAAGACTTTAACCGTACATCTTTGTACAGATGCTGATCTAGAGCTTGTTATGTTTTTGTGACAGCGACGGAATTCGATGAATAATTCGTTCTCGAAAACGAATAGACAGTTGGTGAATTCAGAATTACAATTGACTAAACTAAGAGAACATCATAGGAGTAATGTTTGTCAGTGTCCATTCTAAAAATCCTCACTCACACTCCGATATGGGCTTTTGTCGTTTTCGCTTGGCTGATGTTTATCGGAATTCGTTCGATGCGAAATCGCGAAATCCGTTTAAGTAGTCTGCTACTTTCACCTGCGACGTTTTTGCTTTTCTACGTTTATAATCTATCGAAAAGTGACAACTTCAGTTTGTCGTTATTTTCTGGTGCTTTGGTTTTCTTTTCAATAATCATTACATATCTCTTGCAAAACAAGTTGGTCATTCAAAATAAAGATAAACAATTTATCCGTAAAGGTTCTTACAGCACGTTAATTTGCGGCATGATTACATTTTTCGTGCGATATTTTTGCGAATACAAAAAAGCAACCGTCGGAGATGCATATCCGATGCTCGAGTTAATTTCGTCAGCCGTCATCGGAGGCTTTTGCGCCGGCAGAAACTTGAAATTCTTTATACAAGTAAAGCGATTAAATTAACTTTGCGTCTCTTAGAGAAGTTACTTGATTGCGTCCGATAATTAAGTGATCCAGTACGTGTATCTCAAGTTTTTCCATGATTTCTTTTATTCGTTTGGTTATGAGAATATCTTGCCTTGACGGTGAGGCGTCTCCACTTGGATGGTTGTGTACCAGAATAATTCCGCTTGCGCCGCAGTTCAATGCGACTTGTACAATTTCTCTTGGATAAATCGCCGTTTGATTAATAGTCCCTTCCTGTATTATGCGTTCAAGAATCAACTTGTTTTTGTTGTTTAAAAACATGATTCGCAGCTGTTCTTTTTTCAGCGTTTCTAATATGGTTTTGTAGTAATTTTGGACATGCTCGCTTGTTGATATAACAGGAAAATTAGCGATTTCATCTTTTAGGATTCTCGGGAACAACTCTCTTATTACTTTGAACAAAAATGATGTTGATTTTCCGAGCCCTTTAATTTCTTCTATTTCAGAACTTTCTGCAAAGATTATGTTTTTCAGAGTTTTGAATTTCAGTAGCAAATCTTTCGCAAGTCGCTTTGTATCTTTTCGAGGAAAAACGTAAAACAATAACGCTTCTAACACCTCATAATCTCGCAAAATGCCGGCGTTAGAGGATATTTTTTCCTTTAACCTTTGGCGATGCCCTATAAAATGAGATTTATCATCTTTTGAGTTCATACGGCGGTTTCGTAAAGCCTTCTTCTGATAATGTAAAGATTTCGTATCCATCTTCAGTGACACCGATAGTGTGCTCGAATTGCGCAGACAACGAATGATCTGCTGTTATCGCCGTCCATCCGTCTGCTAAAAGTTTGGTTTTATACCCACCAATATTAACCATTGGCTCGATTGTGAAAACGTTTCCGACCTCAAGTCTATGCCCTGTGCCCGGTTTTCCGAAATGTAAGACGGCGGGTTCATCGTGAAAAATCTTCCCGATACCATGCCCACAATAATCTCTCACAACAGAGAATTTATTACTTTCGACGTAGCTTTGTATAGCATGACCAATATCTCCGAGATAAGCGCCTGGCTTTACTTGTTCTATCCCCAACATCATTGCATTGTAGGTAACGTCTATTAATTCAAGAGCTTTTTTCTGTGGTTTTCCGACATAATACATACGACTCGTATCACCATACCAGCCGTCTAGTATAACTGTTACGTCAATATTGAGAATATCACCCCTAACGAGCTTTCTGTCAGATGGAATTCCGTGACAGACAACGTGATTCAACGAAATACACGTGGCTTTCGGATATCCGTTATATCCTATACATGCGGAAATCGCACCATGCTTCTGGATTTCATCATTACAAAGATTATCCAATTCGAGCGTAGTCACACCAGGCTGAACGAATGGAGAGATATAGTCTAAAATATGAGCGGCCAACTTCCCGGCTTTTCTCAAACCGATAAAATCTCTCTTCGAATAAACCTTACATTTCTGAAACACTACACCCTCTAAAAGCTCTCTTCTGATTGAAGCATACCACCAAAGGCATACTCCAAACAGACTCAGAGCAAATATTTTTCATGCTCCATAAAAAAAAGAAGAAGCTTCCTATGGCATGCATTAAGAAGCTTCTATACTAAAGAAACTATGGATTCTTAATATTGTTACCGATAATATTCAATTTGTTTGAAATTTCAGATCCGATGAGTTTCATACCAGAAATTGCGACAACTGCAATTAAGCTTGCAATAAGAGCGTACTCAATAGCGGTTGCACCTTTCGAGCTTTTTAAAAATTTTGACAGTTTCTTCAACATATCGTTCTCCTCCTATGAGATTACATTTTATAACTAACAATATTAAATCGCATTTTGGTTACTAAAACGTTAACAATTATATTTTTTCTAAATTATTTTTAAGATATATTCCAAATTCTTTCAGAAAATATATGTAAAAGGAGCATTAAGAATTGAAATATCAATAAAATAAAGAACTCGCCCATAAATGTTTTTTGAGATGACAAAAAACAAACACAGAAAGTATCGTTGCAGAGTAATCTTCTGAGATTGATAAAATAACTTTAGAATAAATTTTTACAAATGTGCTTTAGTAAAGCCCGTTTTTCAGTCCGTTGGCAATAAGGTTGAAGCGATCATTTACGCTATTTCCTATAAAACGCATACCGGAAATTGCAATCATCGCTATAAGCGAGGCTATCAAAGCGTATTCTATTACTGTAGTTCCTTTGGTTCTTCTTTTTAATAGCCTTTTAAACATATTCTATTTCCCTGTCACTAATAACAGCTTTGATAAAATTAGAACATAAATTAGTTATTAAAAGGTTAATGAACTATATTTTTTTTAGTATCGGAACGATAAAAACGCCACTTAGCGTAAACAGAGCAGCAATCATAATTGATATCACAGACGATTCAGCTATCATTAATAAGCAAAACAATAAAGCTGAACCACTAAGTAAGGCAGTTGTAACTTTCTTTTCTCTTATCGAAAATTTCAGCAATGCAAGACAGCATATAGTGTAAACTAATAAAAACGCTTTTACTGAAAAATCAATGATATACGTTATTTGTTCAGTAAGACTTTCGCTTTTCGTCAGCATCAAAATCGGAATCATTCCTAGGCAGCTTATCATCACACTGATGTACGGTGCGTTATTCTTATTTTTCTTTGCGAATACCGGCGGAAGTAACTGATCTTGCGCAAGCCCAAGTGAAATTTGAGCGGACGTTAATACCCATGCGTTTAAAGTGCCGATACACACTACCGATGTAATAACAGCAATTATTAAGGAAGAATTTGCACCAAAAACCGCATTCATTGCGTCGACATACGGTGCCTTACTTTGAGCCAATACTGCCTGAGGAACGACACCGATTATCGCCAAATTATTTATGAAATAAATTAATGCCACACAAGTCGTACCAAGCACTATTGCTCTCGGAATTGTCTTTGACGGATTTTCCACCGCTTCAGCAGGCGTTGTCGCACATTCCACACCGATAAATCCCCAAAACGCGAGAGACGTTACGGTCGCCATAAGCTCTGTCCACGACGCGCGTTGATATTCCGAACTCAACACAATGTTAGACGCGTCGAAATTCATGAAAATCAAAACAGGCACAACGGCAAACGGAATAAATTTCAGTATCGACAGCACAAATTCCAATCTTCCCGATAACTCAACGCTCTTGCAGTTGATTGTCATGATAATCAGCAACAAACAGATTTCCAAAGTTAAGTACAGCATTGGAGATTGATGCTCACCGAAAAACGGGCTCAGACACGCGATAGATGCAATAACCACGACGGAACTGCTTATCCAAGATACCAGCCAGTATGTCCATCCCGTAAAAAACGCGGGGATGTCACCGAACGCTTGACGAACATAAACATGAGGACCTCCGGTTTTCGGAAATTTACAGCACAAAGACGCGAACACCATCGCCAGTAAAATCGCTCCCGCTCCTGCGAAACACCAGCTGAACACGCCCCACCAACCGAAAGGTTGCAAACTCGCCGGCAAAACGAATATTCCCGATCCTATCTGACTTCCGAAAACGATTGCTAAAACCGCTCCGAATCCCATTTTTTTCGTCATTCAAAAATTTCCTTTACACATTAAACCTGAAATGGAAAATATCACCGTCTTGCACTAAATAATCCTTTCCCTCAAGTCTCATTTTTCCTGCGGCTTTAGCGCCCGCTTCGCCGTCGTATTTGATATAATCTTCGTAACTAATTGTTTCGGCGCAAATAAATCCGCGTTCGAAATCCGAATGAATGACGCCCGCCGCCGTCGGAGCTTTTGCGTCTCTGCACGTCGTCCAAGCATGGGATTCCAACGGTCCAACTGTGAAAAACGTTATTAAATTTAGCAAGTTATATCCACCACGAATGACTCTCGCCAAACCCGATTCCGACAATCCCAACGACTCTATGTATTCCTTTTTTTCCTCTTCATCTTGAATGACCGCAATTTCCGACTCTATTTCGGCAGACACAATAACGTGAGAAAAATTCTTGCTCTTCGCGTATGTTTCCACCTGTCTCGTAAACGCATTGCCCGACACGATTTCACTTTCAGCAACGTTGCATACATATAAAATCGGCTTTCTCGTAATGAGTTGCATAGTGTCCGCAAACACCTTGTCATCGTCCGAGAATTCCATTTGATTCAGCATATTACCGCTTTCGAGCCATACTATCGCCTTTTGCAAAAATTGCTTTTCGGGAGCTAATTCCGGATTATTTTTCTTTGAAATATTAGCCTCTCGCTTAGTGAGACTTTCTATATCTGCGAGCATCAATTCCGTTTCAACGACCTCAATATCACGAATCGGATCGATACTGCCGCTGACATGCGTAATATCATTGTTTTCAAAACAGCGAACAATATGCAAAATAGCGTCTGTTCCACGAATATGTCCCAAGAATTGATTGCCTAGTCCCTCGCCTTTACTTGCGCCTTTTACTAAACCTGCGATATCCACGATTTCAATTTGCGTCGGAATGATTTTTGCGCTATTCGCCATTTTCGCCAGAGTAAACAATCGAGGATCAGGCACACCAACACGACCGATATTCGGCTCAATCGTACAAAACGGATAGTTCATCGCTTCGGCGGCCGCAGTCTGAGTAAGAGCGTTAAATAACGTTGACTTTCCGACGTTTGGAAGACCGACAATACCGCAATTAAATCCCATGATTATTCCCTCGCTTATCAGATGGATACTATAACTAATATTCTCTGACTTGTCACTGGAGATGTACGAATTCATACTTTCACCGGATAGCTCAATCGTTGCGCGAGCATATTAAAACTGTTTAGCAATTTTAAGTTGCATTGTTTCCACATTTTTGTTATTCTACCTCTCCGTGTTGTTGGTGGAGAATATACAATGAAAAGTAGAATTTTTGTGTTGTTAATAGTGACTCTTGTGGTTTGTTCTTCAGATGTTCGAGGAATGCCTGCGCCGAATATGATGGCTAACGTAGCGTTCGTATCGGAAAGCGTTTCGTCCATCAAAAAGGCGTCCGTTTTTTCTACTATTGCAACGGCAATAGGACATGCGGGTACGTTTGCGTGGATATATACAGCTGGGCGTGCGCTAGCCAAGGGCACATTTCTTAAACCATCCAAAAAGGAAGAATATATGCAGAGCAAATTGCAGAGAGTTTTGCTCAGTCCGCAAATAGCATTTATCGCAACATTGCCAACTGCTATCACCTGTATACCTAGCCTTTCGCCTTATGTCTCATCTTTTGTAGCAGGAGCCTTTCCCTCAGGGATATTGGTGGTACAGGGATTGTATGATATTTATAAGATTGCAAATTGGGGAGCTAAAAAATTGAATCTTTCGTGGCATTATAAAGTCTTGGACAGATTCTGGATCGGTATAGGAAAACACACATCTGAACGTGGGGATGACGAGGTCGGAGCATTTGTAGAAAAGTTGAGCAAGGAAGAGTGGCCCGATATTGAATTGGTAAATGAAGCTTTTTCTGAGATTGATGCAGTAGCAGATGATGATTTGAAGACAGAGCTAAGGCGACAACTTGGTGAATGCACACTGAAACTTAGAACATTGATAAATAAGGGGCAAGAGCAACAGCAGGTGAATGGAGAGAATGATGTTTAAGAGTATAGTAGTTAGTGTGGTGAGCGTTTGTTTTATAGCAGTTACAGCGGAGCCTTGCCGAGCTGTTACAGTTCCTGTAATGGATGCTAATGCTATTCCAAGTCAGGTGGTCACTTATCGTTCTTTAAAAAGGTTGCATACTTTTTCCTCGAGAAGTTACAGCGAAACGTTAAAGAATAACGGAATGTTTGGGGAGTACTATCTTGCGAGTATTAAGGATGTACGCCAAAGAGTTAGATCTTTTCTTTCTGATCCCGTTCCAACAGACAGCTTGATTGGTTTTTGTAAGGCTCACTTTGTATTGTCTTTGCTTTGGAAAAACTGCTGGAGTTTAAGACCAGATCCCTCTAAATTAAATGAGCAACTTTATTTTATTTGGCAGAAGGGAACTAAAGATATACTGTCAAACGCGGAAGGGGCTACTGAAGAGCAAGCACGTAAATTAGCTTTTGCTACTGTGGTAGATACAACTTGGATCGAGTGTATTAATGCGTGTAGGAGTGTTGCTACTGAAGGGCCGTTTTCTCATAAATACTCACTCGAAGATGCGTTGATGATTTTGCATATGTATCCGCAAATTGGTTTTTTCGAAAAATACTGGATACCTTCTGAAGATATGGAGTTCTACACCAACTGCGTAGCGGGAGCATTGAATAGTCTTATGGATATTCCTGAAGCTTGTGTACTGTTTAATCGTAGAGAGCCGTACCCTTCTGTTGACATATTTAGAGGAGTCTCTCCGACGTAGGATCAAAAAACTTTCAGAGATACTGTGCGATTTAATATCACAGAAAGATACATACAAGGCGTTCCTTATGAGGCTGTTAAGCATTAGTTGGTAACTTTTGGAAAAAACAAACACCGCATCTTTCGTTGCACTATAAAGTCTTGAACAGGTTTTGGATCGGTATAGGAAGAAAAGAAGGAACAGAACGACAAAAAGATGAGTGTGAAATGTTTGTAAACAAGTTATGTACTGAAGAACGGCCTGATATAGGGTTGATTGAGGTTGCTGTTTCTGAAGTTGAACGTCTGAGCGATAGTAGTACTCAACAGGATTTAAAAAATCGGCTTAGTGGCTTATTGAACAAAATTAGAGACAATGTATCCCGAATGCAAGAGAGTTTGCCGCAAGTCGCTTTAGCAACAGGAGAAAGTGCCTTGAGAGGAGATGAGAATGTTTAGGTACATTTTACTGAGTATATGTATGTGTTTTTTTGTATTTCCAGTGAGCTTTTGTGATGCAACAATCGGCTTGAAAGGTGACGCGTTTAAGCTTCATGCAGACAGGAGATTATCCAGATATTCGCCTACAAGTGCCAGCACGAAATGGCAAAGCCATGGCATACTCGGGAGATATTGCGGGCGTAGTACTGAGGCAGTGCGACAAAAACTGAAATCGTTCAGCTATAGTCCTGTTCCGACAGACAGTTTGATTGGTTTTTGTAAGGCTCATTTTGTGCTGTCCTTGAACATAATGCATTATTGGTCGTTACCTCTGGATTCCTCCAGACTAAGTGAACAGCTTGGTCTTATCTGGCAGAAAAATGCGACGACTATACAGTCAACAGTTAAGGAAATTACCGAAGAGCAAGCTCAGAAAATGGCATTTGTAACTGTAACTGATACAACTTGGAGTGAGTGTATCGGGGCGTGCAGAAGCGTTGCTACTGAAGGGCCGTTTTCTCATAAGTATTCACTCGAAGACGCTCTGATGATTTTGCATATGTATCCGCAAATTGGTTTTTTCGAAAAATACTGGATACCTTCTGAAGATATGGAGTTCTACACCAACTGCGTAGCGGGAGCATTGAATAGTCTTATGGATATTCCTGAAGCTTGTGTACTGTTTAATCGTAGAGAGCCGTACCCTTCTGTTGACATATTTAGAGGAGTCTCTCCGACGTAGGATCAAAAAACTTTCAGAGATACTGTGCGATTTAATATCACAGAAAGATACATACAAGGCGTTCCTTATGAGGCTGTTAAGCATTAGTTGGTAATTTTTGGAAAAAACACCGCATCTTTCGTGGCACAGTAAATGTGTTTTCGATTTTATCCGGTAATGTTTTGTTACGCGATTTTAGTGCGGTATGCGAGGTTTGGGCCTTCTCGGTTCAGGAGCAAAAAGAGGAACGTCCCCGTCTAAGACGGGCTGTGTACTCAAAGTACATTTTCCATTGTTTATAATGATGCTTTGAACGACAAATGATACGAACGATCCTCTTCTGTATTTAAACGCATCGGTCGGCAGTATTCCGATAGTCGTTATGTTTTCCTTGGTAAAGACTATTTGTATATTCCTTATAACATCTAACGGAGAAACGAGAAATCCCTGTGTATTATCAGCGATTAATTCATCGAAACCATCAAAACATAAATCACTTACCAATTCTCTGATTTCCCATTTCATATCTTCCGGTACGTTTTTCCACGGAGCTGCTACTATTGACGAGGAAGAGCTTGAATCAGGAGTTGGAAAATTAGGCGCTGTAATACGAGGAGCCTGATAGTTAGGAACCGGACAATTCGGGGGCGGAAAACTAATAAAATTAGGGATAAAAATAGCGTCGCTCGCCGTAAGCATCAAACAATAGCAAACAATCGTCAGTATTTTGGTCATCACAAGAACCTCCGAGCCTACCGAACAACAGAAAGTCTAATGATTAAAATATTAACAAATAGTTAATACGCCAAAATACGATATCTTACGTCTCGATTAATTCCCAACAAAATTATTTTGGATAGCTCCAGCTACGCATCTGGACTTTCCGTACGATAGTATCGCTGTCCCAGTGTATAGATACATCATTTTCTATCGCGCTCATTATTTTCTGTTCTATTTGTTTTGCTTATCTGCATCTATTCCTTTTGGTAGTCACAGACTGCTCAGTTTATCATTTTTATTAACCACAACGGCTTTTTGAGGTACAGCCATTATCGTTCCAAATGATAAAAGCAGCATTGTAAGCGCGATTGTAAGCAATAATACTTTTTTCATGCGAAGATTCCTTTCACAGTTCTCAGTGGTTGTCCCTGATTATAATGTATGGAATCTTTCTTAAAACACAAGCAATTCTAAACCGAAAAGGCTATTGGCTGCCGGCTTTTAGTTTTTCGTTGATTGCCACGCCGATACCGCTTGATGGAATCGGCATAACGCAAATTCTTTTTGCTTCTGTCTTATCGAGCTCGTGCAACATGTAGAAAAAATTCGTCGCCGCTTCGTTCAAATCTGCTGTCGGGCTTAGGTTCAACATGTATCGACAATCGTTTGCAAACGGTGTTCCGAACGCCAGTAATGCATCATCTCTTTCTGCCGATTTTGCGTTTATAACGAGAGGTTTGTTCGGCACATAATGTTTAGCGGATGCAGCGAGCGATTGTCTCTTTTTAAATCGAATACCGCATTTCCTCTCGATTTCTTCTTCAGATATCGCCCCCACTCTTATAAGCTTCGGTGCAGACGCGGATATATCGACAATAGTGGATTCGATACCGACCTTGCATTGTTCGCCGTCTAAAATAATGAGGTTTTCGTTAGATTTCAGACTGTCACTTACAGCTTGTGCCGTTGTCGGGCTTAATTCCGAGGAGCGATTTGCACTTGGCGCCGCCAACGGAAACGGAACCGCCGATAACAATGCCGAAGCGATTTCCGAATCTGGAATACGAACACCGATTGTGTCCTGTCCGGCCGAACACAGCCACGACAATCGAGAATTCTCTTTTCTTTTTAACACTATCGTAAGCGGACCTGGTAAAAAGCACTCCGCGAGAGTTTCGGCAAGTTTGGTTAACTCAACATCTTTTGCTGCATCGTTAATACTTGAGTAGCAAACAGATACGGGATTAAATTGCGGTCGATCTTTATACTGAAAGATTTTCGTAACTGCTGTATCGTCATATGCGTTTCCTCCCAATCCGTAGACGGTTTCAGTCGGAAAAGCTACAAGCTCAGCGTGAAACAAAGTCTCCGCCGCAAAAGATATATTTTCCTGTGAGAATTTTAGAATTTTATGCATATAAAAAAGGCGGGACTTTCCCCGCCTGAAATATTATTGTGCCGCAACTACTCGAGAACGACCTCTGCTGTCATCAATTAACAGAACTCGCTGTCCCGGATACAGAACAACATCTGTACCTTGTACGACAGTTTTCATGCTACCATTGTCAAGTTTGACGGTATACTCAAATCCTTCTTGGGCCTTTAACTGCTTTTCAGCATAAGCACCCGCTGCCGCTCCGGCTAACGCGCCTGCTGCTGTTGCAATTGTCCTTCCACGTCCGGCACCGATTGCGTTTCCGAGAACACCACCGGCAACTGCGCCCATGAGTCCGCCTACTTTGTGATCTTCCAGAGAATCGCCTCCTTCGACCGCAACTTTTCTCATGCTGACTATTACGCCGGCATAAGTGTTGGATGCTGCTCCGATAGTTCTTGCATCATATGAATTTGATGAAATATTTCTTGCGCATCCACCGATTAACATGGCAATACAGCCAAGACCAGCGAGTAATAATGTCGTTTTTCTCATTTTCTACTCCTTAAAACCAAAGATAATTCTAGTAGAAACGCGAATTAAATACAACGGAGGTGAAGATTACAAAAAATATCTTCGAATAATTCCAAAAATTAATCAAATAGTAGTTTTTTCGTGAAACAATAAAAGTATGAGTAAACGTATTATTTGGTTATTTATTTTATTTTTTCTCTGTAGCGCGTCGAGTGTGACGTATACCTTCGCTATGACCGAAGAATATGCGTCCGCCGATGAGGGGCAAGAGGATGGCGGTGTGCAGAATGAGGGGGATGAGTATGTCGCCAACGCTGAAAATGCACCGATAGAGGATGAAGCTACTTTCGAAATGAGAAGTGAACAGCGAGTTCAAAATATTGTCGATAATTTGCTTAATATAAGCGATGGAGTAGGAAGGAACATCAATGATCCGAAAACGAGGCGACTCTTGAAAGAACAGAATATCAGCAAGCAAATTGATAGATTGCGTGCAGATATAAAAGACTTGGAGAAAACTCTGAATTCTCACTATGCCGATGCTAAAAAATCAATAAAAACTCAGGATAAAGATAAGTCTAATGATAAATCTATTGATAACGCTAAATCCAAAAAGTCGAAAGTGACACGTTCATCAACTGCCACTCATAGAACGGTATCGTCAAGTCGAAATAGTAACAGTTATCTAGTAAAAACATGGGCAGGAAAAGGGAAGAAGCATAACAAATTGGCGAAAGAAACGAATATTCTCTCACATAAAATTCATACCGTGAAAAATATAAGCATAAATAAAGATACAAACGAATATATTGAGAGAATCCAAAGCAAGAATTCGGCTAAAGCAACATCTGCGGGACAACCGGTTCAGAGTCAGTATAGAATCAAATGTCACGGCAAAAACGGAAGTTGCGGAAGTCCGAAACAAGTTGCAGCAAAGCCAGTAGAATTACATACTAAAACTATAAAACCGGCGAACTACTTCAATCCGAACTGCTCAACGAGAAGCTGCGGTTAATTCTTTTTCGATTTTAAAATAACATAAAACGCACCATCTCCTCCGTGCTTCAGATTAGCAGCTGAGAATGATACGACGAATTCACCGAGTAAATCTCGACACCATTTTACAAATGCAGAGCGCAAAACTGTACTTCGAAGCGCGTTTCCTCCAGTTATGACAAGAACATTTCGTATTCCTTCATTTTGGCATTTCGAAAAAAACATAACGACTTGTCGGAAGGCTTCCTCATAAGTTAATCCGTGAAGATCAATTTGATGTTCAAATGAAAATTTGCGTTTAATTTTTCTTTTGATGGGAACGGAAATGCTTTTTTTATAGTCAGTATATTGTGGTTCATCAGTAGTAATTCGTGACTGGATTTGACAAGGCGACCTTTTTATAGTAGGATGCTTTACCGTGATGGGCGTTATATCTGTGAAAAAGTCTTTCATGGTTTTTTTCTGCAACGCAACCTCGTGAGGATAAAGAATGACATATGATATCAATAAAATTGCAAAAGCAATAGCTTTCTTTTCATTAGCATTGCTGGTTGCGTGTACATCAGACACCTGTGAAAAATATTGGAACGCCGGTTCTGAGCGTCCATATGTCATAAAAGGTGTTAAATATTATCCTCAAATTCATTATCAATACAGCGCGATAGGGGAAGCGAGTTGGTATGGATATGACTGCCATGGTTTGCCAACAGCAACTGGCAGGAAGTTTGATAAAGATCAATTAACTGCAGCGCATAGGACGTTGCCTTTGCCAAGTATTGTTCTTATTGAAAATTTGGAAAATGGAAAAAAACTAAAGGTCTTAGTTAATGACAGAGGGCCGTTTGCTCATACCAGTAGAAGAATAATTGATGTTTCTCAGCGTGCGGCAGAACTTCTCGGTTTTCGTAAAAAAGGACACGCAAGAGTCAGAGTCACTTGCTTAGCGAAAGAAAGTCAGCTTGCGGCATTGGAATACAAAAGAAAACCATATCCAAGCAAAAAGAAAAGATAATAACACTATAAAAAACGGCACGCTTTGCAATCGCAACAACATGCCGTTATATGTAATGAGATTTCAGAGTTCACCCTATTACAACAGTTTGAGCAAATGCTCTTGCAATTGACTCATAACTCCTCCGCCAATGTTTCTCAAATAACGAACCATATTTTTTGAAAGCAATATTTTCTTATCACCAGCGGTGATTTCCATTTGTTTCAAATGATTAAGAAGATCAGAGAGTTGCTGAATTTTGTTAGTTAGCTCTTCTTTAGAGACACCTTTGATATTGTTACTGAATTCTTTTAATTGATTTTCTAAGTTGTTAAGAGCATTAAGTACGTTTTTTGCGAATTTAAGATATTCTTCGAAAAAAACAGGCGTTAAAACAGTGCCATCTTCGGGACTACTGTCATCAGTTATTGAACTGATATTTGTTGCTATTTCCATTTTTTCTGCAAATTTCGTTAGAAACTCCATTAGCTGTTTATTCAGATGAATAAAAATTTTAGGATTCATTAAAGTAGAGACGGCGGTCATTTTATTGTAAAAAGACATGTCGTTTTGAGAAGCCTGAAGCTGAACCAATAATACCCAAGCATTCAGTAATTCATCAACATCTTTCATTAATTCATTTATTGGACGAGTGTTGTCTTGCCTTCTCAAAAATGAACGCAATACATCTAGTAAATCAAGTAACTTTGTGTCATTTTGAGACGCTCTTATTTGTGTGACGAAGTCATACATTTGCTGTGCGTTTTTTATTTCTTTACTTTCAATATGCGCGTTTATTTCTCTTCGCAGTTGTTCCGTATATTCTTCGACTTTCTGCTTTTCTCCAATGTTTTTAATCTGTGTTTGTCCTGCACCTTTTTCTATTCGTAATGCTGTATTTTTTAAACTATCAATAGGTTGAACCTGTGCGGAAACGCTTAACGATTCTAAACATATACAAATAACTAATGATTTCTTTAACATTTCTGACTCCTTATAGCTTTTTTGATATTAACTCGCATATTTATAAATATTCGTTAATTTTCAAAATTTGGTAGAAAGAAACAGCAACATAGTTTAGAATTACGCAGTTAGTTGAATGCAGAGGGTTTTATCGTGAGTACAGAAGATTCAATATTCGAAGAAATTAATGAAGAATTGAAAAACGAGCAATTGTTTAAGTTTTTTAAGAAACATCAGAATACTATTCTGACGATAGTCGCTATTGCAGTAATAGGAATTGTTGCGCATTCGTCATGGTACTCGCGCAAAAATAGGCAGATGGAAGAAATCTCTGTTGCACTTCTGCAAGTATTACAATCCCCTTCAGATAAAGACGATGTGATGGTCTCCGGGCTTTTAGAACATGCTCCGGCAGAATTAAAACCGGTATTATCGATGATAAAGCACGGCAAGAAGATTTTGAAAAATGAAGACATAGAGAAAAACGCACAAGCCCTGTTAGATTTGTCGGAAAAACACGGCGTTGATATTGTTTGGAAGGACTTGGCGATATTGATATACGTTTCCTACGGCTTGAAAGCACCAGCTGAGCTGATAAAAATACTTCAGCCGTTGACAGGGAATGACAGGCCATTCCGTTTTTCCGCTTTGGAGTTTATAGGTATGTTGAACGAAAATCAGGGCAAACATGATGAAGCATTGAAAACGTTTAACATGATTTTGGAAAATCGCGAAGCTCCGAATACTTTGAAGCAAAGGATTTCTACACTTGTCGGGTATATTAAGAACAACAACAATTTGGAGAAATAACATGAAAAAAAAGCTGTTTGGGCTATTAACTCTTGGATTGGCTCTGTCAGGTTGTTCATCCGACGAAAGATTAGAGGGCAAAAGGGAAGAATTAATCGTTTCGGAAATTCTGGAAACGGAGAAAGATTTTTCTCCGGTTGTTATAGATGCTTCTGCTCCGAATGCGGAATTTCCCCAAGCGTTTCTTAAAGCGTCACATAATTACGAGCCATTGCAGTTAAGTCCGCAAATTCAGGAAGCATGGGAGGCAAAATTAGACTTTGAAGGAAGCACTGAACTCAAAATGACTGCTTCACCTGTCGTTGCTGAAGGAAAGGTATTCTGCACAGATGCCGCCGGAATCGTGTACGCTTTCGATAAAAACACAGGTGAGAGATTGTGGCGAATGAGCACGACTCTTGTCGGTAAAGATGGACAAATTGGTACAGCGATTGCATACGATAATGGTCGAGTGGTAGTTACATCAAGTTTCGCAGAGTGTTTTGCATTGAACGCGACGGACGGAAAAATTTTATGGCGTATAAAACTGCCTTCTCCGTGTAAAGGTGACGGAATAACAGTTGTTGACGGTAAAGCTTTTGTGTTGTGTGCGAATAGCAGCATATATGCGTTAAGTCTCGAAAATGGGAAAATTTTGTGGTCTCATTCGGGAATGACAGCAGATGCAAAGTTCTTGGGAAGTGCTAGCGTCGCTGTTGACGGAGGTGTCGTATACTTAGCGTATCCGTCTGGGGAAGTATGCGCATTGTCTGAAGATACAGGAACGCAATTGTGGGAAGCTATGCTGTCCAAATATTCAGCTACGAATTCAGCTAAAGCGATATCGCATCCGAGAGCATGTCCTGTTGTAAAAGGTGATTTGGTTTATTTTGTAGTCGCGAATAACCAGACCGTCGCATTAGATAAAACAACCGGAAGAACAGTTTGGCATAGCGATTTCGGTGGAGTTCAAACTCCATCCGTCAGCGGAAACAGTATTTTTGTGTTTAACGGAAATTCAGAGCTTGTTTGTTTAAATAATCGTACAGGTAAATTCCGCTGGTCAACCAAGATAACCAGTGCGGAGGAAGGACGTTATAACTGGTTCGGGCAATTATTGATAAATGATTATATTTTGATGATATCCCCCGAAGGCTACATGCACTTTATATCTGTAAAAGACGGTAAAGAGCATAAAGTCATCGAAATAAATGATGAAGACGATGGAATATCAGTTAATCCGACTATTGCCGGAGGTATGATGTTCATTCCAATGAATTGCGGAAGACTTGTAGCATATAAATGAAAATTGCATTAATCGGAAGACCAAACGTCGGGAAATCGACATTATTTAACAGATTAGTCGGTGCAAGATCCGCTATCGTCGGAGATATGCCGGGTATTACGAGAGATCGCAAATGCACAGATGCGAGTTTGTGCGGACTTGAATTCTCTGTATTAGATACTCCTGGCGTTGATACCTTTTCGAAAAGCTCTCTGGCAAAATCAATGAATGAACAATCACTCGCGGCAATACGAGAATCGGATGTGATTTTCTTTGTTGTTGATGCGCTTGACGGTGTAACTGAATACGACAAGTCAATTGCATCTTGGATAAGAAATTCTTTCAAATTATACGGTAATAAGCCTGTTATCTTGATAAAAAACAAATCTGAAAACGGCAAAACATTTTTTGATTTTGTTGCATTGGGATTCGGCGATGGGATAGCAATTTCTGCAGAGCATGGACTTGGATTAGATGAACTTTATGTCGCATTAACTGAATTTGATTTTCCTGAAGAAAAAAACGAAATCTCGTCAGAAAATCCCCCTCTGAAAATAGCCATTGTCGGTCGTCCAAATGTCGGAAAGTCGACATTAATAAATGCAATACTTGGTGAAAACCGCTTACTTACCGGAGATGAAGCGGGAATAACGCGAGATGCAATTTCATTAAGCTGGAAATTCAATAATCATCCTGTGCAGTTAATTGATACAGCAGGACAGCGACGTAAATCAAAAGTTGAAGAAAAAATAGAGACGGTTTCAGTACTGGATGCTTGGCGTTACATAAAACAGGCGAATGTCGTAATTGTTGTGATGGATATAAAAAATCCATTGGAAAAACAAGACATTACAATTGCGCGCAAGGCGTTTGATGAAGGTAAAATCATTATATTCGCATTGAATAAAAGTGATACTGTCAGAAATGCTGATGAAATATTGAAAAACGTAGAATTTCGCGTTGAAAAAGAGTTCGCGCAACTTCCGAAAGTATCTTGTTTGCTCGTATCTGCGTTGGAGAAAAAAGGATTGGCTCGCATTTTTAAAACGGCATTAAAACTTTATGATGCGTGGACAATGAGAATTTCAACGAGTTTGCTCAATAAATGGTTTCAGGCCGCAGTATCGCAAAATCCACCTCCACTCGTGAATGGCTTACCAATAAAACTGAAGTATATTTCACAAACTAACAGTAAACCTCCAACTTTCGCAGTATTTGCTAACAGAGCAGAGCACCTTCCGAGTAGCTACGAACGCTATTTGCTGAATCATCTGCGCAAGTCGTTTGATTTGTGGGGAATACCGCTTCGAATATTTGTCCGTCAACGCGAAAATCCGTATTCTAAGAGATAGATGGCTTTGTCGCCCAAAAAACAAAGCGCCTGCATAAATTTGCGGTTTAACTTTAAATTTATGCAAGTTCGCTTAGTCCATCACGACAATATAGTCTTTTGAAAAGTCATTGAACGTTGTTTAATTTTTGGAATCAGCAAAAGCATTCATGCTTTTTTTCAATTCTTCTATACCTTCTTCCATGCTGTTTTTTGCAACATTAACAACAGCATCTGCGATATTAACCGCAATATTTGCAGCTAATCTCTTACCAATTTCTATTGCAATATCCAATGCAATTTTTTCCAACGCCATCCTTACCTCCTATATGTATATATTCCATATATAGGGGCTTTTGCAGAATGCACAACAGTTTTTCGCGATTATCCGACGTCGGTTAAAATCGTCTGGAGTTTCAAGGTATCAAATACTGATATTAATTTGTTCAGTAACGCTAATCTGTTGTTTTTGATTTTTTCATCTTCTGCGTTTACCAGTACGTTA
>CAMNGH010000003.1 GCA_946538065.1 uncultured Holosporaceae bacterium | reverse complement strand
TAAATGAGATATTAGGAATGAAAGTTGGGTTTCATATTCAAAAAGAAAGATTTGGTTATACTTTCGAAAGTAAACAGTCTGCAGAAACGGTTGTTTCAGAAGTCGACAGGAAAATATTGAAAATTTCAAAAGTATATCCGAAATTTAGTGTCGTCGATTTTTTGAATAAAGCACAAAAAGCGTTTGAAATTATATTCCATGCGTACGCTGCAGGAGATGTAGCTACTTTGCGAGATTTGCTGGCGCCTCGAATTTTTCGGGCATTTTCATTGGCAATTGATGATAGAAATGGACGTCGTGAAACTTTGGAAGGTGTGCTTGTGCGGTTCGTCGACGTAGAAATTATTGATTCGGATGTTACGAATGAGGAATTGTTTATTACAGTAAAATTCGTTACTGAACAAAGCAATGTATTAAAAAACGGCGAGGGACAAGTGCTGGAAGGTAGCACTGATTTTATAGAGACTCGTACAGATGTATGGGTGTTTTCGCATAAGTTATCGGAAGCCAATCTTCGCTGGTATTTACACGAGATAAAATCAGAATCATAAGATGAGTATCTCTCTTGCATTATATCATCCGCAAATTCCGCAAAATACAGGAACACTGTTGCGTCTTGTGTCATGCCTCGGAGTGCACCTGGATTTAATTCGTCCATTTGGTTTCGTGTTTGAAGACAGAAAACTTCATCGTGCCGGAATGGATTATATTGCGATGGCAGATTACGAAATTCACGATTCATTTGAACTGTTCTTGCAAAAATATCAAGGGCGCAGACTGGTGGCTATGGAGGCTAATTCTGCACCGTGCTCTCATAAGGAGTTTCGTTATCGGGAAAATGATGTTCTTATTGTCGGTTCGGAACATTACGGGTTCTTGAAAGATGACCTGGAGAGAATTCCGTATAAAGTTAAAATTCCGATGGTGCCACAGCGTCGTTCAATAAATATGGCACTTTCAGCAACGATAGTACTATCTGAAGCTTTGTCTCAACTGGATATGTTTCCAAAAGAGATATAGCTTTAGGTTGTTGACTAGATTAGAAGGAATGGGATCTGAAATTAGTTAATAACGGTCTATTTAAGTAAGAAGTGCGACAGTCGGAGAAATTAAAGGGATAGAAAAGAAGTGGTCCTCTGAGAGAATTTCATAAACATTCTTCTTCAGTTTTTTTGCTCTCGCTACTAAAATCCAAGCGTAAATCAAGTCACAGAAAATTCTAAGCCGTGCGCTAAAGATTTTAAAATTCCGTCGTTATATAAAAAGTTGCAATTTTTTATGCATTAATGTACAATACCCACCGTTTTTGTTAATTTTATGGAGATTCTTATGGCAAACAAAACTGAAGTGTCGCCACAGCAGGAATTTACCGGATGGAGGTCAATTTTCTGGCCTATTCATTCGGTTGAGCTAAAAAAGTTCCTTCCTATGGCATTCATGATGATGTTCATACTGTTTAACTACAGTATATTGAGAGGAACGAAAGATTCATTAGTCGTGACCAGCATGGGAGCGGAGACTATTCCTACTTTGAAGTTGTGGTTCGTTTTGCCTGCTGCCGTATTGTTTATGTTGGTGTATTCGAAGTTATCAAACGTGTTCTCAAAGAATGCGGTATTCTACATAGTAACTTCGTTTTTCTTGGCGTATTTTACGCTGTTTTCATTGGTTTTATATCCATTCAATGAAGCATTGACACCTGTATTTAATGTTGAAAATACGTTCTTGAAAAATATGCTTGTTCCTATTCAGGGATGGGTGTTCTCGTCTTTCTACGTAATGGCTGAGCTCTGGGGAAGTGCGATGATAAGCCTTATGTTCTGGCGTTTTGCTAACGATGTTACATCGTTAAAACAATCGAAGAGATTTTATGCGATGTTCGGTTTCGTTGCTAACGGTGCTCTTATTCTTTCCGGTGGCGTTTTGAAAATGATTAAAAATGTCAGCTTAGTCAGCGGATTGGCGGTTTTTTCAAGCATTGCTATTATTGCGATTTACTACTGGTTAAATACATACGTTTTGACTGATCCTCGCTATTTCAATCCTGATGAAATCAAAAAGCCAAAGAAGAAAGTAAAGTTAAGCTTGAGCGAAAGCTTGAAATATATTTTCACGTCCAAGTACCTCGGATTCATCGTATTGTTGGTCGTATGCTATGGCGTAAGCATCAACTTGGTTGAAGTCATGTGGAAGGGACAAGTAAAATTGTATTGTCCAACTCCTGCAGAATTCGCAAGCTTTATGGGCGGATTGCAAATCTGGACAGGTGGTGCAACCATTTTGTTCATGTTAATTGGTGCGAATATCTTGCGTAGATGTTCTTGGTTCACGGCGGCGATGTTAACTCCGTTGGTTATTTTCGTAACGGGTTTGATTTTCTTCGCTTGCATTATCTTCAGAGATGTTTTGGATCCGTTAGTTTCTTCCGGTATGGGATTGTCATTGCTCGCAGTGATAGCCTACACAGGTTTGACTCAGAACGTGTTAGCAAAAGGTGTGAAGTACTCTCTGTTCGATTCTACGAAAGAAATGAGCTACATTCCGTTAGATGATGAGTTGAAATCCAAAGGTAAAGCAGCTGTTGATGTTATCGGTGGAAGAGCCGGAAAGTCCGGTGGCGCAGCGATTAACTTCTTATTGCTGAACGTTATTTTCGTCGGATCATCTTTGGTCCAATTAGCACCGGTAATCGCGGGAATATTTATCGTGATACTGTGCATTTGGTTCTATGCTGTTCATGGCTTGAACAAAGAGTTCTTGAAAATTACATCTGAACAAAACAAGTAATTTTTAATTTTAACTCATAAAATACAGAGCTCTCTCAGAAATGAGGGAGCTTTTTTGTATGAAAAAATGTTCTTGTAATCTCAAAACCTATTGCAGAGTGTAATTTTTGATGCTAGATTGCAGAAGTTGGTGTCGCCCGTGTGGCGGAATGGTAGACGCTGCAGACTTAAAATCTGCTGACCAATCGGTCGTGGGGGTTCGAGTCCCTCCACGGGCACCATTCAAAGTTCCAGTGAGAATTGTGTTCTGAATAAATAACTTGTGTTACAGCTTCCGAATTGTAGTGGGGGTTAAAAAGCGTTAGTAGGAAAAGTTAAAATCAAATGATTGGGCAGAAGTATTGATTTTACGCATAATTAATGCAGAGAATGGCACTGCTCTACTAAAAGATAAGCTTTTTTCGGTAATAATGATGTTTGCTAAAAATGTTCGACCCAGTATTATTTGATGAAGTTTGTAACAATACTCAAACAAGTAGCCTCTCATATGAAAGACGTACTTAACAATACGGCTTTGAAAGATTGATAATCTGAAACGTAACTGATGGCGATTGTACCGTTCAAACGGACATGCATTTTATATATATTTCAATGCAGCGGTTATATCGATAAAAAATTCGCTACTCCACAAGCTTAATTTGCCTTGATCCGATATAAAAGGCAAAACGTCTTGTTTAGCTTGTTCAAAGTCAATTGTTTTAAAACGTTCTTTGAGCATATCAATCAAGTTTTCTCCTGTGAAAACAGCTTCTTTTTCTATTGCTGAAGAGCCCTCGAGTCGTGCTCGCAAATGTTTTAAATTTACTGGTACTTGTTTGGATAAGTAAAATACATAATCATATAAATCTCGTCCTTTAATTCGATTTTTCCAAGCTCTGCAAAGAACAGCGTGTATCTTTCCTGCAAACAAAGATGGCATATCGTAGAGCTTGACTTTATAGGGTGTCGGCAATAGTCGATATTTGTATTCAAAATTAGCGAAAGGCGGAGGATTGGTATCGATTTCAAACTTTATCTTAATAGTTTCCGTTGGATTAATATCGGCGTTTTTAATACCGTATACACTTAAAATATGCTCCTTTGTATTCCCTTTCAAAAAAGCTGATTTGATAGCCGATTCTTTCGATTTTACTTTTTCTTCAATTGAAAACCGCAAACCGAGCGACGACAATTCGCTTTTAAGACCTGAAAAATAACGTGATAATTCAAAGGTTCTATCGGATTCAATTAAAGAAAAATCCAAATCCTCTGAAAAACGATCCAAGCCATAAAAAATTCTAAGGGCTGTTCCTCCGTAAAATGCAACTTTTTTAAAAAAGCCTGCACGAGATAAGCCACACAAAGCCACTTCCTGTACGACCTCCTTAAAAGCGTTTTTCTTTTCTTCAAGTGAAATTGCCTTGTAGTTATCTAACATTTGTTCTAAAACGGTTTGCATTACATTTTCCTTATTAACTTCTTTAAGAACTTCAAATTTGTCGTACGATACAACTCACTCAATTCTCTCAGATTTTTCATATTTAATTTTTGAAACTCGACTTCATCTATTCGCAGATCATCGAATAAGAGAATCTCCAATTCATGTAAATTTTTTACAGGAGATAACGAATACAGCTTATCACATAATGCTTTTTCAGGAGTAGCTATTTGATAAGAATAATTTTCATCGCAATGCAAGAGAATGCCTGAATGATAGGCATTCGACGGTACATCTCTATAAGTAAAAACGCCAAAATGATTTTGGTAGACCTTTGTTTTTCTCTTGTTAAATGTGGCAGATGTATACACATGCACTGCTTCCGGAATTAAGGAATACTCTGCCAAAGCATAATCGAAAGACAAATACGATGGGCCGAAAATACTTCCGGCGAGATACTTACCCGAAATATATGCATCTGTTTCGTAAAGCCCACGAGCTACTGGAATAAGATTTCCGGATTTTATTTCTCTTTGTATTTTTCCTTTAATATCCGTATAATCACGGAATTTTAATGCCAGTTCATCAAATGAATATATCATATTCTCTCCAATTGGTTGGATTGTACAAAACTTTTTGGAGCAAATCAAATTGCGTATTGAATTTTTGTTGATGTCGCAGACTTAAAATCTGCTGACCAATCGGTCGTGGGGGTTCGAGTCCCTCCACGGGCACCAGTTTCTGAGAGCCATCCTTGTTAATTTAAAAGAGAAGTAATTGTGTGCTCCTTTTGCAACATTTTATATGCAGATTTTCATAAAGTTTTTTCCTAACATTGATTTTATCGTGTGTGTATACAATCCTAAACGATGTTATTTGATAGTGAAGGAGTAAGATATGTTGTGTAGGAAGAGTCTATTTGCAGTGGCATTGTGTTGTCTGAGTGGCGTTGTTTTCGGAGAGAATAATTCCGATGACGAGGTCAAATTACTTGGTGAATTAATAGAAGAAGAATGGGCTGAAGCAGATATCAATGGCAAATTGCATATTTCAGGTGACATGAATTTGCCTTTTCTTTGCATTAATCAATCGATTTCCGAAGATAAAGATAATATGGCGGTATCATCGCAGGGAAAAGTTAAGTTAAAGTATTTAGCTAAGCTGGATTCATGCGGTTGTGGTTTTGAACTTGGTGCGAAAACAGATTCCGGAATTATTAAGCAAGGTAAGGCTATTGTGGACATTGCTTATCTCTTTTTAGATACAATGTACGGACAATTTAAGTTCGGTCATACAAATACCGCAGCGGATACATTTAGCCTTTGTGGGGATAATTGCTTGGTCGGATATCAAGGGTTCGGCAGTGGTAATTTCAGAGCTTTTTATAATGCATCAGCAGGTTCTATAGTTGATACGGGGTGTCCGTTTGATGATGGTAAGGCGACGAAGGTTGCGTGGCTGTCTCCTGTAATATCCGGGTTTTCTTGTGGGTTGTCATATACTTTTGATAGCGATGATACAACGTTATTTAAAACCATACATGAGCATTTGGACGGTGTTCATAATGGAAAAGAAAGCGTAGCTTGCGCAAGTTCGAAGAACGTTATTACCGCAGGTGCTGCATATGAATATGGAACCCCTGAAGATTTCTATGCAAAATTGTCAGTGTCTACATGGTTTGGTAAAGGCGAGTCGAAGTGTGATGTTAAAATTCGCAACGTAAGAGCATTTAATATCGGAGCATTGTTCGCTTATAAGAAATTTAAGTTGGCGTTGGGTTATACAGATAACGGAAAAACGTTCCTTTCAACAAAGTATGCAACAGATGATATCGAAACTTTAGATTTAAACGGAAATATAAGTATTGCAGATCCTCGAGTTGGTTTAAAGCACGGAGCAAATGCGGGGCGTATTTATTCTGCCGGTATTGCTTACGCGTTTAATAAGCTGACCGTTTCGTGTGGACTGTTTAAAGCTGAGACGAAGTTTTCTGCAAATGAAAAATCAAAAAGCGATATAATTTCCCTTGCTGCTGAATATCGATTTAATAGGGCATTTGCGACATATATTGAGTATGACAATATCAGAACGAGAAGTTGCAAACGCGCAATTGCCTATGCTAAAGCGTGCGACTTATCATCTAAGTTAGGGAACAACAGAGCGAATGTCTTTATGATCGGAACGAAAATCAATCTCTAATTCGTTCTATACCAAAGTGTAAGCGTCTTGCATCGCTGTAAGCCCTGCAAGTTCGCTTCCTTCCAGATAAGATAAGAATGCTCCTCCTGCAGTCGATATATACGACATATCGTGGCACACTTTAAATTTCTTCATTGCGAATCCTGTATCGCCTCCGCCTATAATAGAGGTCAGGTGGTTTTCTCTGGTTCGCTGAGCAATGTGCTCTCCTAAGACTCTTGTTCCGAAATCAAACGGAGCTCTTTCGAACAGTCCTACAGGTCCATTCCACAACACAACTTTGCTTTCATTGATGTGTTTTTTGAATAATTCAACTGATTCAGGACCAATGTCGAATATACTGGCGTTACTGCCTTCAGAAGAAATAATCGTATGTTCAAAAGTATCATTGTCACTTATTAACGCTGAGAAATCAGTAGGCATAATTAATTCGCAATTGTGTTCTTTTGAGTTTTTTATAATTTCAATTACGTCGTCGCGGTATTCTTTCGGATCGAATATTTTCAAAGCGCCATTGCCGAGAAACGCTAAAAATGCTCCGGCAATTCCTCCGCCAAGGGCTAACTTATCGACTCTCTTCACTAAATTTTTTAATAACTTAACTTTTGTCGCCAGTTTAGAACCTCCGATAATACACATTTTCGGAGAAGCCGCATTTTGGAAAAAGTTATCTACGACTTGTATTTCTTTCTTAAATGAAAATCCGAGTGCATGAGGTAAAAACTTTGGCACAGAGAAAATGGAGGCATGTTTTCTGTGAGATACGGAAAAGGCTTCATTGATATAAAAATCAGCGAGAGACGCTAATTTCTTTGCGAATCCTTCATCGCAATTTTCTTCTTCTGTGTGAAACCTCAAGTTTTCCAGGAGAATAATTTCATTATAATCAGTGGAGTCTATTATGCTTTTTGCATTTTCTGCGATGCAATCATCAATAAATACGATTTTCGAATGAAATTCTTCTTCCGCCTTTTCTGCGACAAGTTTGAGACTTTGTTTGTGATTCGGCAGGGTTGTTTTACCTAGATGCGACATGAGTATAATTTTTGCGCCGGCATCTTGTAAGTATTTAATAGTTGAATTTACGTTTCTTATGCGGGCAGTATCTTGTACGATTTCATCTTCAATAGGCACGTTGAAATCTACTCGAACCAAAACTTTTTTACCTTTTAAATCATTCTTCGTAATATTCATAATAACCCCTCCACTGTTGGTTAGTATCGAACAAAGTTTTAAACAAATGATTAACAACTAAAAAAATCAAATACAAAAATACGATAAAAAATAGAAAACAATGTTAATTGCATTTTATGTTAATACTTGTTAACTTTTTACAAATATTTCTGGAGAAATATTGATGTTGATATACATAGATTTAAAGGAGTTAATATGAAATATAAATGTTTATCGGTAGCTTTAGCTGTATCAATTTGTTGTGGCGTCGAGGGAAGTAAAATACCCAGTAAATCGGATAGTCTACCTAAATACGAACCAGCTATTCCTGTTGGATGTGGCAATACGATGTCACCAGCCAAAATTCGTCGTCTATCTGGAATGTTGGGAGATAAGATGCCAGTTAGAGCTTTTTCGGAGGGGAGTGCTGAAATTTTTTTTCCGCAACGCTTAGGGGATAATGAGTTCAGATTTATGTTTAACGGGACTGAGTGCACTTTGAATAAAAATAGTATCGGAGAATTGGCAAGTAGTCTTGTAGCAATATATTGGAATACACGGAATCAATATTTAGGCAAGTACATATTAGCTACATGCCCTGAGGAAAAAAGGATTGAGATAGTTAATTGGATAAAAGAAAGGGGCGCTTTAACTATTCGCGCAAAAAAAGAATTGCTTAAATGGTTGGGCCGTTTTGAATTAGTGTATTTTCTAGATGATGTAGAAACTGAAGAAACGATGTTAGAATCGGTTGGCCATATAGAAGATGAAGCTTCAGGGACAGCTACGATGAATACGGTAAATGAATTATGTCAACAATGGAATCTTACACCTGATGATTTCGTTGAACGCTCAAGAGAATTGTATGAAAAAATTGGTCTATCTGATCCTTCTACTCTTAAAGGGAAACAGAGAAAAGCGCAAATATTTGCTTTTTTAAATTTAATGAAAATGATACGAGGTTTTTTTAACGATGAGGAACCTACAGAAGAATAAAATAATCTCTTTAGCTTAGTACATCTAAAAACGCCACCTATTATAAGGTGGCGTTTTTAGTTTGAAATTCTATCTTCGAATTATTCTTTATCGTTCGACGTCATTCTGATAGCGCCACACGGGCATTCAGAAGCGCAGATTCCGCAGCCTTTGCAGTAATCATAATTAAATTCGAGAGTACCGTCTTCGTGCTTAATAATCGCGTTATCCGGACAATATGAATAGCAGTTATCGCAATGGAAACAGTTTCCGCATGAGAAGCAACGTCTTGATTCTTCCAGTAATTCCTCTTTAGAGTAAGAAATAATTTTCTCATCGAATGAAATATCGCCCTGTCTGGAGACCTCCGCTCGCTTATTTCCTTTAAAATATTCTGTATTGAGCTTCTTGAAGTTAGCTACTTCGTGTTTTACATTCGGAGTTAGTTTTTCCCCCTTCAAAAATGCATCAATGGCTTTTGCAGCCTTCTTACCAAATCCGATAGCATGTGTAATTGTGCGTTTCCCAGCGACAATATCTCCACCGGCAAAAATCCCGCTTACACCAGTCATCAGGCATTCATCGACTTCAACTATACCTTTTTCGGAAATAACGATATCGTTCAAATCTTTGAACATCGATGTTCTTATCGACTGACCTATTGCGAAAATCACGCTGTCTGCGCAAATCGACTCGGTTTCTCCCGTCTTTGATAACACGGAAGTCTCTTCGTTATAATCCATTTTATCAAGCAGGATTTTATCGTTATCAATCGAGTTAATAGTGCGCAAGCAGAGAATTTCTATTCCTTCCGCCAGAGCCTCTTGAATCTCGGTATCGTGCGCAGGCATGTTGTGAATCGTACGTCTGTAAACGATTTTAACGTCTTTCGCGCCAAGTCTAAGTGCCGTTCTCGCCGCATCAATTGCGGTATTTCCGCCACCGTATACAACAACTCTGTTACCAAGCGATGGAATACTCTCTCCGTCTTCGATTCTCTTAAACAAATCTATTGCATCAATAACAACGGTATTGCCCTTTACATCGACATCAGTTTTTACGGCTAAATCTGCGCCTGCAGCGACATAAACAGCATCATAACCGATGGCTTCTTCCTTTAAGTTCTCAACTTTTCTATTGAAAACGATTTTTACGCCTATGTCGGTTATTCTTTTTACTTCCGCCTCTATCACTTCACGTGGCAAACGGTATTTAGGAACACCGTACCTCATCATACCGCCGACTTTCGCATGCTGTTCGAAAACAGTCACATCATGTCCTGCTTTTCTGAGGAAATACGCCGCACTTAATCCACTCGGCCCGGCTCCGATTATCAGAATTTTCTTTCCGCTTTCGGAGATTTTTCCTTCGAAACTCCAACGATTGGAAATCGCCATATCACCGATTGTGCGTTCAATCAAATTGATATTGACTGCGCCGTCGAATTGACCACGATTACACGTTTTCTCACAAGAGTGATAACACGCCCTTCCCATAATCGCAGGAAACGGATTATTTTTTACCATCTCGAGCCAAGCGTCGTAGAAATTTCCTTCCTGCACCAACGACAACCACTGCTGAATATTCTCCCCTGCAGGACACGTAACATTACACGGAGGCAATCTCTTCACGTACTCAGGACGCATCGTCCTCCATGAACCGGTTTTATTCGCCAAACTTGTTGACGCATCAAGAACTGTAGCAAAAGGTTTAGTCATCTGAAACTCCTCCACTCAATCTGTATTTCTGAATATTTGTATTAGCGATGTTCTGCAAGATTCCGATAGCTTCAGGCGACGCATTCTTACCGAACAAATGAGCAAAACGCCGCTGTGCTCTCAGGTAATCCTCTACGCCTATCACATTATCAATCGGTGTAGAACCGACAACTTCACCGTTTTCCGCTTCAAACAACGGGAACAATCCGCACTTCAGAGCTAACCGCGCTATCCTCACTGTTTCAGATGTCGGGAATCCCCATCCTAACGGACACGGCACATGAATATGCACATATTTCGCGCCTTTTATGTTAATCGCCTTTGCGACTTTACGCTCCAAATCAGGGATATTTCCGACACTTGCCGTCGCCACATAAGGAATCTTGTGAGCAACTGCGATTTCAGGAACGTTTTTCCCGCTTGAGGCATCGTTTCCGAGATATGAACCGACAGGAAGAGTAGTCGCTGTTCTCGCCAACGCCGGAGTAGCACTCGAACGCTGAACACCGGTATTCATATACGCTTGGTTATCGTAGCAAATGTACAAGACATCATCGTTTCTATCGAACATACCCGAAAGACATCCCATACCTATATCGGTTGTTGAACCGTCTCCGCCTTGTGCGATAACTCTTACATCGTCCTTCCCCTGATTATGGAACGCCGCCGCAACACCCGTGGCAACAGCAGGAGTATTCCCGAACAGAGAGTGAATCCAAGGCACTCCCCAAGAGTTATTCGGATAAACGCATGAAAACACTTCTAAGCATCCCGTACCATTAACAACGGCTATTTTTCCATTTGCCGCCTTAAACGCCGCATCAATTGCACAACGTGCTCCCAACGCTTCACCGCATCCCTGACATGCTCTATGACCACTGTTCAGAGTATTTGGTCTGTCGCTCGCAGATTGAAAAGTTACATTTTCTTTTGACAATCTGTTTCCCATGGTAGAACTAGACATATTTTACCTCCATTACTTGCACTTGCCACAATTAAGGGGCTTATATTCTTCGCGGATAATATCCTCTTTCAATCCTAAGAAAGTCGTTTTTTCTTTGGCGTTATTGAGGAAGTATTCCGTCAACATCGGTTTCGTTATTGCGCGTCCGCCGAGTCCCGCTATCACGGATTTTATCTCGCAGTTCGAATCTTTCATCAGCAACTCTATTTCTTGCGACAAAATTCCACCGATACCAACGGCAAAAGCTTTCTCTACGACAATGATATTTTTCGCTGAACGCAACGCTTCTTTTACCGCATCATTCGGGAAAGGTCTGTAACTTACTATTGACAGTACGCCATATTTTCCGCCTCTTTCATTCAGTTCGTCTATTACGTCTTTAATCGTTCCGGCGACAGAGCCCATTGTTACGATAATCGTATCTGCGTTCTCCGTGTTGTACTTGTGAATTAATCCACCTGATTCTCTTCCGAACTTTTCTTGGAATCCTTTACCTGCACACTCTATTACGCCCAATGAATCCATTTGTCTTTTGTGAGCCAAATACCTCACCTCAGTAAAATATTCAGGCGGAACCATTGTTCCGATTGCTTGCGGATGTTTCGTATCCAAATTTATTTGCGGTTCATAAGGCGGTAAGTAATCATCTACTTCTTCCTGTGATGGAATATCTACTCGCTCGTAAGCGTGAGTTAAAATGAAACCGTCTACGCAAACCATCACCGGGCACTTAGTCGCTTCTGCGATTTTAAATGCCTGAATGTGGAGGTCGACAGCTTCCTGATTGGTTTCGGCGAACAACATCAACCATCCAGCATCTCTTACGGACATCGCATCGGTATGGTCATTCCAAATATTGATTGGTGCGCCTATTGCTCTGTTACCTAACGTCATAACTATCGGCAGATTTAATCCCGAAGCGTTGTACACTGCTTCCGCCATATACAACAAACCTTGACTGGACGTTGCCGTATAGCTTCTTACACCTGCTGCTTCTGAACCGATAGCAACGCTTAACGCGCCCATTTCAGATTCAACGTTCAGATATTCGCAGTTCTGTAATTTTCCGCTTCTGACTAATTCTCCTAACCCTTCGACAATATGCGTCTGCGGAGTAATAGGATATGCGCAAACGACTTTCGGACGACATAACGCGACCGCTCTTGCGACAGCTTGAGAGCCTTCCAACTGATACAGCATTATTTCCCTCCTATAATTTTATCATACGCCGCTTGAGCAGCATTTACATTTTTTTCTGCAATCGCACCCGAAAATTTCGTGTTTATTGCTTCAATAACTGATTCTATTTTTATGATACCTGTCAGAGCTGCAAAACTTCCCAACAACACGGCATTTGGAATTGGTTTTCCAACGTGCTGTAGCGCAAGCTCCGTAGCATCAATGCATTTTAAATTTACGTTTTTCAAATTATGCGGAATGTCGTCATTAGAATTGACCAAGACAAAACCACCATCTACAAGGCCATTAAACGCGTTTGACGGTTCAATTACAGTTTTATCTTGAATAATAACAGCATCCGGAGAAATAACCGGTTCTCTTAATCTGATTTCTTTATCAGAAATACGACAAAAAGCCATAACCGGCGCTCCCATTCTTTCAGAACCGAAGCTAGGAAATGCCTGTGCATACTTTCCTTCCCGGAACGCAGCAATCGATAACATTTCAGCGGCTGTCACAACTCCTTGTCCGCCTCTTCCGTGAATCCTTATCTGAAACATCTCTCCTCCAAATGAACCCTCTAACAATACATAACACAATTCAAGAAATAAAGCTTAAATTATATTTTAAGCGCTATCTTTCAAAATTCTTTTTTCAATGATTTCAAAAATCTTAGAAAACACTTTTTGCTCTGAACCATTTGCGTTTACCAATTCTGCACGAAACGAAAATATTTCCGATATTTTTTTAAAACCCTGACGAACTAGCTCATGTTTTTCCGCATCCATAGAATCATATTCGTCGGCGATAAGGCATCGCTTCGCTAACCGCTGTTTGGATTTCGCAACGTCCATATCTAACACTAACGTCAAATCAGGCTCGAAATATCCGAGAACCATTTGCTTCAATTCCATGATTCGCTCGATCGGAACATTCTTCAAAATTCCCTGATACACTAGTGATGAGTCATAAAATCTATCGCAAATAACTATCTCATTATTCTCCAAATGCGGAACGATTAGTTTTATGAAATGATCTCTGCGTGCAGCGAAAATAAGTAATAATTCGCATAATGAATCCATATGTGTCGTTTTTTTCAGTAAATCGCGAATCTTTTCTCCGAGCTCTGCACCGCCTGGTTCTCTCGTTACAAAAACGCCATATCCGAGTTCTCTCAACTTTTCAGCGAGCAGTTTCACTTGCGTGGATTTTCCTACGCCCTCACCACCTTCAAAAGTGATAAACTTTCCTGCCATTATTTGCTCTCTTCAGCTTGAGTATCGGAATCTCCAAATACTAGCCTCTTCAACGTAATTGTCGCTCTCTCAAAAAATCCTGCTTTCTCGACCGATTCGCACGCGAATAAATCGTATTCTTTTGATTTTACATCTGCGTATCTATATATGAGCTTGCCGACTTTATCTCCGACTTTAATTGGCGCATCTTGCGGTTCTTTCATTATTGCTTCGACTTTTAATTCTTTACTGTACTTTTTTGGTACAGAAACAGATATATCTTCATGCGCACAGACATTAATTTTCTCCTTATCGCCCAACCATACTCGCAATGTGGTTATAGGTTCTCCGGCTTTAGCTATTCTGAATGAGTCGAAAAATTTAAATCCGGTAGCCAGTAATTTTGAAGCGTCTTGTGCACGGTCTTTCATGCTTTTACATCCATTTACAACAGCAATAAGTCTTTTTCCGTTTTTAATCGCTGAGACAGCGATGCCATATCCGCCGGCTTCTGTTTTACCAGTTTTTAATCCATCAACACCTAAAGAATTGCCTAATAACGTGTTGCGATTTTGTTGAGTAATTCCGTTAACCGTAAATTCCTTCTCCGAAAAGTAATGATAGAATTGCGGAAAATCTTGAATAATATGTCTTGAAATACATGCGATATCTGCCACACATGAATAATGTCCGTCATCGGGCAGGCCATTCGGGTTTTCAAAATTTGTGTTTTGCAGATTAAATTTTTTAGCTTGTTCATTCATCATTTCAACGAACGTATCAACGTCTCCTGCAAGTCCTTCCGCGACGATAATGCAAGCGTCATTTCCCGAATGAACAATAATGCTCCTTATTAGGTCTTCGACTTTTGCGGTTTTTCCTGCCTGAAAGAAACTGCGAGAACCTGTCATTTTTTGAGCAATAATACTTACTTGAAATTCATCATCCAGATCGACTTTATGCTCAGCAATTGCAGAAAACAGCAAATAAATTGTCATTAGTTTGGTCATGGAAGAAGGTACACAAATCTCATCTGCGTTTAATTCATACAGCCTGTCACCTGTTTCAAAATCTAATAAAACTGCATACTTTGCGTTGATAAAAGTTTTCTCTTTCGCTTTGGTTTTTACCTTAGCGTCAGTGCAAAAAAACGAAAGCAAAACTAACGCAACGATTATTCTCTTCATATTTAAAATCCATCTGCAATTAACCCATGAATAATATCAATATCCAGTAAGCAAAAGAAGACGAAAATTATAAATTCATTAACCCTTTCGAAAAAAAGCTATTTACTGTACAATCTGGGAAAAACTTTTAGGAGTATCCATGGAAGAAGATAAGCGTAATGTGATATTGTTTTTTGCGATTTCAGTATTGATAATGGTCGGATATCCGTACTTTTTCAATTCTGATAAGCCGACGGTTTCTCAGCAGATAATTCAGAAAATATCCGACGCATCTACGGCGATTACGGCTCCTGCGCCACAAACAGTTCGTCCGATACAGAAAGCGGAAGTAAAAACGATAAAAATAGATGCAAAAAATTTATCTGGGGTTATTTCTACTCGTGGAGCAAAAATCGATACGATTTATCTGAAGAAATATAAAGAAAGCTTAGATTCAGATAAGGCTGTTTCTGTTTTTGGAAATAAGAATAGTAGATATTTTGCGACAGTCGGTTGGATATCTGAAAACAAGTCTTTACTTCTTCCTGATGAAAATACTTGTTGGTCTACTTCTTCGACAACATTAACTGAAAAAAGTCCGATAACATTGACATGGGATAATGGTCAAGGATTGATTTTTGAGAAACAAATTTCGGTTGATGAGAACTTCCTTATAACAGTAAAAGACAGCGTAAAAAATTATGGCGCAACTAACGTTAAATTGACATCGTTTACGAAAATCAATCGTGAGTTTACGGGGAAAATGGATAGTGCCGTAAGTTTTTATGAAGGACCAATCGGGTACTTGAACGGGAAATTAGAAGAAATCAGTTACGAAGACATTGTAAAGAGTCATGAAATAAAACATGAAACTAATGGAGGTTGGTTTGGTGTTACAGATAAATATTGGCTTGTTGCCTTTATCCCAAATCAAAAAATCAAAAGCACGGTTACATATCGGTATTTAGCTGAAGGTAATAAAAACGTTTACAATATAGAAAGCCAAGGAGATGCTTTTGATATAGCTTCAGGTGCATCTGCAACTGCGACGAATCACGTGTTTGTCGGGGCGAAAGAAGTTAATACTCTTGATATGTACGAAGAAAAACTGGGTATTCAGCATTTCGATTTAGCGATAGATTTCGGATGTTTATATATTTTAACAAAGCCATTGTTGTATGCATTGGCTTACATCAAAGGTCTTGTTGGAAATATGGGATTGGGAATAATTTTAATTACCTTGCTCATAAAATTGTTGCTTTTCCCATTAGCTAACAAATCGTATCGTTCGATGAATCGTATGAAGACTCTTCAGCCGAAAATTCAAGCGTTACAGAAAAAGTATGCAGATGACAAAGTGAAGCTCGGTCAAGCAGTTTCTGAATTGTATAAAAAAGAAGAGATAAATCCTATCGGCGGATGTTTGCCTCTGCTGATACAATCGCCAGTTCTATTTGCATTGTATAAGGTTTTATATATTTCGATTGAAATGAGACAATCTGCATTCATAGGTTGGATTCACGATTTGTCTTTGCCTGATCCGCTCAGCATATTTAATTTGTTCGGATTGATTCCTATAGATTTGCCGTCTTTCTTGCAGATTGGTATTTGGCCGTTGATTATGGGATTGTCTATGTTGTTACAACAGAAAATGAATCCTGCGCCGGCTGATCCAGCTCAAGAAAAAATGATGCTTATTATGCCGATAATGTTTACATTTATGTTTGCACAATTGCCTGCAGGATTGATTATATATTGGACGTTCAGCAACATACTCGGAATTGCTCAACAGTATATGATTATAAAACTTGATGAAAGAAAAAAGGCGGTTAAGAAGTGACGACACTAAAGGAACTTTTCAGCTCCGAATGTAAATTTATCGCAGGCGCGACTTCAATAGAGCAAATACCGAAAAACACTTTTGTTCCTGAGGTCGCGTTTGTTGGCCGTTCTAATGTCGGAAAATCATCTTTGATAAATGCCGTACTCGGAAAGAATTGCGCTCGCGTATCTAAACTTCCGGGGCGTACTCAACAAATAAATTTTTTCTCGTTACAAGATAAAGTTTTTCTTACAGATTTGCCAGGGTACGGATATGCGGCGGTCTCAAAACAAACACGTAAATTATGGGATAGTTTAATTCTAGACTATCTGCGAGGCAGGCAGAATTTGCGACGCATTTTTTTGCTTATTGATTCTCGTCATGGAATAAAAGACAATGATTCTCAGATTATGGATATTCTCGACGATTCTGCTGTTGTTTATCAAATTGTGCTGACTAAGATTGATAAAATCTCTTCAACTTCTGGTGTCTTAAAACAGGTGGAAGAAAAGCTATCAAAGCATACAGCGGCATTTTCATCAGTACTGGCGACAAGTTCTGAAAAGGGAATCGGCATAAAAGATGTGCAATCTGAAATTATGAGTTTTCTGTAAAATTGCACATTTAATACAACCAACAATTTGCTATAATAATTTGGTAGTTATTGTAATGGTGTTGTTTGCTTACTTCGTCGGAGTTAATTAGCCTTGTTCAGAAATATGAGCCGAATGCTAACGTTGATTTGCTTCGGAAGGCTTATGTTTTTGCAATTGAGGCTCACGGCATTCAGAAACGGGCCTCTGGTTCTCCGTACTTTTATCATCCTGCGGAAGTTGCGCGAATCTTAGCAGAATTGCGGCTTGATGTTCCGACAGTTGTAACGGGTTTGCTGCATGATGTTCTTGAAGACACTAACGTTAGTTTTGAAGAGCTGGAAGAGATTTTCGGCTCGGAGATTGCGTTTTTAGTCGCAGGTGTGACAAAACTTTCCAAGATAAATTATACCTCCTCAAAGGCACATCAGGCAGATAACTTTCGTAAGTTTTTACTTGCGATATCTAAAGATATTCGTGTTCTTATTGTTAAACTTGTAGATAGGCTTCACAATATGCGCACGCTGAACTACATCGCGTCTATAGAAAAAAGAAAACGTATTGCTCTTGAAACGTTAGATATATACGCACCTCTTGCTGAACGCATTGGCATGAACGCGATAAAAGATGAAATTGAAGACATTGCTTTTTACAATTTGCATCCAAATGAATACAGTGCAATTTCGATGAAACTTGAGCAAATTCGAAGCAAGGATAACAACTTTGTTCAGAATACAATTTTGGAATTGCAGAAGATTTTTGGGGAAAGCAAGTTAGAAGCGACAATTAGTGGCAGGGAAAAAAAAGTCTATTCCATATGGAAGAAAATGCAGCGACGCAATGTTACGCTTGAGCAGATTAACGATATAATAGCGTTTCGTGTTATCGTGAAAACTGTAGAGCAGTGTTATCTCGCACTCGGGATTATTCATACGCATTATCAAATTATGCCGGGGCGTTTTAAGGATTATATAAGTATTCCGAAATTAAATAATTATAGGTCGTTGCACACAACAGTTATCGGACCTTTTAAACAGCCGATTGAGGTGCAAATTCGAACTGAAGAAATGCATCGCATTGCAGATGACGGGGTTGCTGCACATTGGGCATACAAAGAGGGTAGTGTAGTTGTAAAAGATAACGATCCGAAGAAGTACAGCTGGATAAAGAGTCTTCTCACTGTTCTGAAAAATTCCGGCAGTCCGGAAGAGGTTATGGACAATTCCAAGCTTGAAATGTTTGAAGACGAAGTGTTCTGTTTTACTCCTAATGGAGATTTAATTACATTGCCTCGTGGCGCAACAGCTGTCGATTTTGCGTACTCTATACATACTGCAATTGGAAATACCTGTATCGGAGTTCGATTGAACGGAAAAATGGTTCCTTTGAAAACCGTACTTCGTAATGGTGATCAGGTCGATATTTTAACTTCACCGTATCAGCATCCTGAAGCATCGTGGGAACGTTTCGTTGTTACAGGTAAGGCAAAAGCTTGTATTCGCAAATTTATAAAGTCACAAGAACGTGCAGAATTCATTGCCCTCGGATTGCAATTAGTGAAGTACGTATTCTCAATGACTAATGTCATGTTTAATGAGTCATTGATAAATTTCAAAAAATTCTCATGTGAAACAATTGCAAAATTTTATTATAACGTTGGAAAAAGTATTATTCCGCTCAATAGCGTGCGTTCTATCATTCCGGAGCAGGAAACGCCTCCGTTTGTTAATGCAAAAGCCATATGTCTGATAGATTTCACTCCTGGAATCGCTGTACATTTCGCAGAATGTTGTCACCCTATATTGGGAGACAAAATCGTCGGTATTTTAGTTCCGCAGAAAGGAATAGTGGTTCACCTGACCAGTTGTGATCATATAGAGCAAGAAAACAGTACATTTATAAAAGTCAAATGGAATCAAGACGATGATATCGATGCGGCATTTATCGCACGTCTCCGAATTGTGATACTCAACAAATCCGAAAGTTTTGCTATCATCACTAACATAATAAGTTCAAATGGAGCAGGAATAGCAAACATAAAAGTTGAGCATCGATCTGTCGATTTCTTCGACCTCCTGATAGACGTAAAAGTCGACAGTCCGGATCATCTTGGAGAAGTTCAGGCAGCTTTACGCGCTTGTGCAAATGTTCGGTCAGTCAGAAGACTTTAATCTCGATAAACATAAATCTGCGAGTACGCAATGTTCACAATCCGGTTTTTTGGCTTTGCACGTGTATCGTCCGTGGAGCACTAACAAATTGCTTATGTTGTTTTTGTATTTGTTTGGAATGATTTTTTCTAAATCTTCTTCTACCTTCAACGGATTATCATGCTTGGATAGCCCCAAAATTTTACTTAGCCTGAGCACATGAGTATCCACGGCAATTGTCGGCTGATTGAATAACACATTCATAACGACATTTGCAGTTTTTCTTCCAACTCCCGCCAGCGACTCTAAATCATCCCTGTTTGACGGAACTTTTGAATGGAACTTTTCTTTTAATTGCCGACTGAGTTCAATTATATTTTTCGCCTTATTTTTGTATAACCCGATGGAACGAATTTCATATTGAAGTCCTTCAACGCCTAACTTCAAAAAATCATCTATTGTTTTGTATTTTCTAAATAGACTTGTCGTAACTTTATTGACCTGTACATCCGTCGTCTGTGCTGACATAACAACAGCTATTAAAAACGTGTAATCCGAAATATACTTCAGCTCCGTTTTCGGTTCCTTAATCGAATGAGATAATCTTTCGCAAATCTGCTCTACTCTAGTCATTTAATTTTACTCTGCAAAAAATCCGCCATTGTATACATACGCGGTTCTTTACCGACAATCCATTTTGCGCAATCTAACGCACCTGATGCAAAAATATTACGATTAAAAGCGCGATGCGAAATCGTCAACATTTCATTTTCGCCACTAAAATCGCAAATATGGTCACCACAAATATTGCCGCTCCTTATAGAGACTATCTGCGCTTTTGAGGAAACTTGCTTTGCCAAAAACAACGCTGTTCCCGATGGCGCGTCTTTCTTTTTTTTGTGATGTTTATCGATAATACTAAAATCGAAATCCGTCAGTACTTCCGAACATTTTTTCAATAGCATAGCCATTAGTTGAACACATACACTAAAATTATTCGCATGCAATATCGGGATATATTTCGCGTATGACTTTAATTCCTCGAACTCGTTTTCCGAAAATCCCGTGGTTCCTGTCACCAACGGAACCTTAAATTTTTTCGCGAAAGGAAGAATTTTTAACGTCGCTTTCGGTGAGGAAAAGTCCACCAACACATCACTATTTTTCACGACATTTTCGATTTCCGCATCCGTCGATTTGCTCGAAATGCCACCGATAAAATCCTCTATTGCAATCATTTTCGACAGTATGGTTCCTATTCTGCCTGTTATTCCGAGTATTCCTATTTTCATCGTCCTATCCCGATACTTTGTTATTGCCAAAACCACTAATATACCCTATATATGATATATACAATAAAATGGAGTAGACATATATATGATTAGTGACTTTTTGTGTTCCTTATTAGAGGAATTAAAGGGGAAGGACTTTCTTTTTTATGCGAGTTCAGTCGCCGCAATTTTTTCTTTAACGGGAGCGTTTTTAAACGCAAGAAAAAAATGGTATAGCTTTGCAGTTTGGGCAGCAGCAAATGTGTTTTGGGTCGTATATGATTTTGTAATTGGAGCTTATTTCCAATCACTGTTATTTACGTGTTACTTGTTTATGAATCTGTATGGTTTCTATTGCTGGAAGATGAAAGATTTGAAATTCGACAATGAAATCGAGCAAGAAAATTCAGTAAAAGAAAACCGGAAAGCTGCATAACGGAGGAAAGATGCATAATCCTGAATTGTTGAAAGAAATTACGAAAGTTATGGATATACAAATTCGTCCTGCATTGAATGCTGATGGCGGGGATATAATTATCGTTGGCTTGGAAGGTAATGAATTATCTGTTAAGTTGCATGGAGCGTGCTCATGTTGTCCTCATGCGTCAGCGACGTTAAAAAACGGCGTTGAGCAGACTTTGAAAAAATTAGTTTCGCAAGATATTGTAGTAAAAGCCGTATAGCAAAGATAATTTGTTGTTTAAAATCCGATTGCAAAAATTCGGATTTTCTGCAATCTTATGTTGTTGTGGTGGTATTTAGTATTGTGGGGTGTGCATGTCTGAAAACAATTCTGTATCAGAATTCAGTAAGATGAAAAAAGTCATTCTTTCTTGTGTCGCAGGTAGTGCTCTTGAATGGTATGATTTCGCTATCTACGGTTTTTTTGCGAGTATTATCGGAAAGCTGTTTTTCCCGTCCGGAGATGAATTTCAACAGCTGATTGCTTCTTTCGGCGCGTTCGCTTCAGGATTAATCGCGAGGCCTATCGGTGCTGTAATGTTCGGATATATCGGAGACATTTTTGGAAGAAAGAAAGCTCTTGTCATTTCTATTTATATGATGGCTGTTCCGACTGCGTTAATGGGACTTCTACCGACCTACGAACAAATCGGTATTTGGGCGGGTATCGTTCTTACTCTCATTCGTATTTTGCAAGGGTTGGCTCTCGGTGGCGGATTTACCGGCACTATCGTGTTTTTGTATGAACATTCAAGCGCAGAAAGAAAGTCCACGTATTCAGCATGGGCTCCGTTCAGTTTGGTTTCTGGATTTATTCTCGGTGCCATTGTCGCGACATGTATGGACAAAATGTTAGATACTCAACAGCTCGAAATGTTCGGCTGGAGAATTCCGTTTATTCTCAGTTTCTTCGGAACTTTCGTCGCGAAATATGTAAGAGATAAATTAGAAGATCCAAAGGAATTTACGGAATTACAAAAGGAAGAAAAAGACGAGGGGCAAAAGAAGAGCTTGTTACGCAATTTGTTCCGTAATCATTGGAAGGGACTCACAATGGTGACAATTACCGATGTGCTGACTGCGTGCGGATACTTCCTCATTGCGATTTTTTTCACAACTTATTTTGAGACGATAATTAATTTAGGGCGTCATCATGCTTTCATTATTCAAACAGTTAATATGATATTTTTTGCGTTATCGATTTTGCTCGGCGGATGGCTGGCAGACCGCATAGGAAAGAGATTGCAGATGTTGATTGCAACTTTGTCATTAGCGGCTATGGCGTATCCGTTGTTCTCGGTTATGAGCGCATGCACAGTAATAAGCGCGTTTTTGGGACAGCTCGGAATTATCTTCCTGTTCTCTATGTATTACGGACCGATTCCGGCGACTATTTGTTCGATGTTCCCGACAAAAGTTCGGTTAGTCGGTGTTTCTATCGCGCACAATTTCGCAATGGCAGCTTTCGGTGCTTATGCTCCGACGTTAGCGACCTATTTAATAAAATGGACTGGAAATGTTGCCATTCCTGCTGTATTATTCGTCGTGTCTTCATTGTTAACAGCAGTTGCACTGTTTGTTTGGAAGGAAGGCAAAGAGTACTAGTCTGAAAGGACAGATGGCCGAGCGGTTTAAGGCACCGGTCTTGAAAACCGGCAAGGGGGTAACTCCTTCGTGAGTTCGAATCTCACTCTGTCCGCCATAATTTGTGCTTTTTACTTATCAAAAAGTTGCTTGGATTTCGTCTTTGTGATTCGTTTTTATTTATTTTTTGGAATATCGGTATCGGAAGATAGACGAGCTTTTTTCTGAACAGAAGCTTTAGATGAATAAGCGTCAGGTGGGGGCAAGACTTGAGGGAGAAGAGAGCAGTGAGTTCTAGAAGCAAAAGGAGATGCGTTTTTAGAACGTGCTTCTTTATTAATGCGAATTATTAATTCTATTCTCATTTTTTCTAATTCAGCTAGGATTTCGTTTTTTCTTTTCGAAGATTCGGCCTCGTGCCATTTCCTTTTTTTATCCATAAATTGATTTATATATTCAATATAAGGATGATTTTCAGGAAGTAATTTCATTAATTCGAGATTCTTTGATCTGAATATACACTCCGGTGGTAATGTTAATATATTCAAAATTGTAAGCTGATTTATCGGATTACCTGATAAATTAAAAACCTTTAAACTAAGAGGAATCTTTTCATATAAGTCTGTTGCGGTACCATTGGATATGCCACAACTGCGAATCTCTATTACGATTAACGAATCAAAATCTTGTAAGATACTAAATATCTTTTTTAAATTCTCCGCACCGATACTCGGACAATGATTAATGGCAAATATTTTTAATTGAGTATGCGCTTTTAATACATCACATAAGCTCTCTACTTCCGCGTTTACTAATGATTTTTGTTCATTTACACCTTTAATAGCATTTCTTCTTAAATATAAATGCTGCAGATTCGTGTTTTCTTTTAATATCCCGAAAAGCCATAGTATTTGCTCGCCACAATCGCCGATGAATATGGTTTCTGTAGTCCGTAAATAATGCTCCAACACACTTGCTTTTTCTGCCGTCAATGCACAATCGAATCTAATAATAAATTTTCCCATGCTTTTGTAGACGAGGCCACTATTTAATAAAAACTTTTCAGGGGATATTGTCTCTAGAAGTGAAGAAGTTTCATGTTTTGTTTGAGTGGAAGTTACTTCTGATGCCGGAAACAAAGAGGGAGCCTCTTGAGGAATTGATGAGAATACGGCCGTCTCAGTTGGACTTGGTGACGGGCTGCTTTCTTTTTCAGAAATCGGAGAAAAACAATTCTCTTCACATCTACATTCTTCATATTCTTCTTGTCTGAATACTCTTCCGGACATATTGCCGTAATCGACACTTCCTCCACAAAATGGGCAGACTTCCATCGCTGTAACATTTGCAAACAACACAATTGTTGATATACAGGACAAATATCTGTTTGTAATTTTCACGCTTATACCTCTTCTCCCCACTCGTTAAAAACATGCGATATTATAGAGAGTGTATTTCCCGATATTTTTATCATAATGTTTACCTAACAAAAATATGAATGCAGTTGTTTCTTTAGGTTTTGCAAAGACTCGCTTATACGCAAAATGCGTTTGGCGTTTAATATTGCCTCTGTGGTATTGGCATTTGTTGCTGAGGTAACATTTGAGGTTGATTCTGCATTTGTTGCTGGATTTGCGGATTCATCATTTGTTGTTGCGGAAATTGCTGAGAAATTTGCGGTGCTTGCTGTACAATCGGTTGTTGTATTGGTGCGGTCATTGATGTTTGACTCTGCGCAATCGGGGCCGTTTCAGAATTGTTTGCAAGTGGCATTTCCGGAATATCTTTTTCACCGTTGGCCGGTAATTTGGCATCTTCACTTATGAAATCATAGAGCGTTTCTTCAATGGCTTCTTGAGACACACTAATCAAATGAGCTTCTTTAAAATTGTGCCTGCGTAACCAGAGAACTAATTTTCTAGCGTTTTTTTCTTGTTTAAATGGGCCACAGAAAACAAATGCTTCACTTTGATCCCCTGCTTTGGAAATTTCTACATGAGTTTTATAACCTTTACTTTCAAGTAGTTGCTGGATTTGCATCGCTATTTTGTTTTTGAAATAACCGATAAATACGATTTTTTTACCTTGCATTCCTTGTTGCAAGTTTCGTTTTTTAGGTGCATCCATTTGAGCTTGAGTTTTTGCTGGAGAACAGTCATCATCTCCGGTGTGAGATGACGCTATTTCTCGCAATAAAGAATCTACGGAAATTTGTTCATCAGTGTCTACAGTTGAATTATCTTCTTCGCGTTTTGCTGCAAAGTCCTGTGCTGTTGAAATTGCTGAGTCTGCAGCTGAAGATAATAAGTCCATTACTTTTTCAGATATCGTTTCAGACTTTGTTTCCAGCAAAGAATCTACGCCCTCAACCGTATCAGTTTTGTTTGAATCAGATGAACTTTCGGAAGTCGCTGATGAAGATGTAGGATTCATTGTGCTACCGGTAAAAAAACCTGCGCAGAAAAATAACCCTCCAAGCATTATTACAACTATAATTCCCAATATTGCTACAATCTTATTCATTTTTCCTCTGCATCTGTAGTAATTTTCTAAAAACCAGCTATTATTACATACGTACGCTTGTATATAACTTATCAGCTAAAGGTTTACATTTTGTAAATTTTTGATTTTGAAGAGGGAATATGAATAAATCTTGCGATTCAGTGATAATATTGGCTGCCGGAGATGGCTCTCGATTGAAATCATCGTTGCCGAAAGTGTTTCATAAAATAGGCGGTTTGAGCCTTTTGGATCATGTAATTAATAGCGCAAAAAAAATAAATCCAGCGGAAATAATTGCAGTTTTGAAACCGAAATTTGCGGATTATCCTTTAGAGTTCAATGCGGATATAAAGAAAGCATATCAAGAAAAGCCAATTGGCTCGGCAGATGCAGTAAAATGCGCCATGCAAGTTATGGATGAAAATGATGATGGATATGTATATGTGCTATATGCAGATATTCCGTTGGTGTCACCTGAAACTTTGCAGAAATTGTCAGATGTTGCGAAAAACGGAAATGCCGGAGTGGTAGTCTTGGCAATGGATGCGCGAGGAACTCAGGGGCTCGGTAAATTGCAATGTGCGGGTAGTACGAATTCTGATGAAATAAAGGGCATCGTTGAAGCCAAGGATGCTTTGGCGACTGATAATACAATTCCATTATGTAATGCCGGTTTATTAATTAAAAAAAGTTTATTGCGCCAATTTATAAATAAAATAGAACCAAGTGCTGTTACTGGTGAAGTTTACATAACTAAGATTGTTGAAATGGCGTATGCTGCGGGATATAAATGTCGATATTTTGAAGGCAAAAAAGAAGAACTTGCGGGAGCTAATACAAGAGCAGAATTGGCACAATTGGAGATGTATTTCCAGAATCGTGAGCGAAAAAAGCATTTAGATAATGGGGTTACGTTAACTGCACCTGAAACGGTATTTTTTTCATATGATACCGTGTTAGAGCAAGATGTGACTGTTCTTCCTTATGTCGTGTTTTTGAAAAATGTGCATGTGAAAACAGGGGCGATAGTTGGTCCATTCTGCGTATTGGAAGGTTCCACTGTAAACAACGCGCAAATCGGCCCGTTTTCTCGTCTCAGAACAGGCAGTGAAATTTGCGATGGTGCAAAAGTCGGAAACTTCGTCGAAATAAAAAATAGCACAATAAGCGAAGGCGCAAAGGTAAATCACTTAACGTATATCGGCGACAGCGAAGTCGGGAAAAGCACTAATATCGGTGCGGGAACCATCACGTGTAATTACGATGGATTTAAAAAGTACAAGACCAAAATCGGTGAGAATGTGTTTATCGGTTCTAATACAGCGTTAGTTGCTCCTGTCGAAATAGAAGACAATGCAATGGTCGGTGCAGGAAGCGTCATAACGAAAAGCGTAAAATCTGGAGATTTAGCAATTGCGCGCGGAGTCCAGAAAACTTTAGAAAACGGTGCAATACGTTTTAAAGAAAGCAGAAAGGAGTAGGGATATGTGCGGAATTATCGGAATCATCGGTAAAGGTAATGAAAATGTCGTTGGTAAAATAATTCACGGTTTAGAAAAGCTTGAATACCGTGGATATGATTCCGCTGGAATAGCAGTTGTTTGTGATGGAAAACTATCAAGGTTGCGTGCTGCAGGAAAGTTGAGGAATCTTATAGCAAAGATAGAGTCAAACAAACTGAGTGGAACTGTCGGAATAGGGCATACTCGTTGGGCAACACATGGTAAAGCTACGGAAAACAATGCTCACCCGATGATGACTAAAGATGTCGCATTAGTACACAATGGAATTATTGAAAATTATAGAGAGTTGAAATTCGAATTGCAAAAAGATGGCTATGTGTTTTCGACGGAAACGGATACCGAAGTCGTAGCTGTTTTTTTGCAACGCGAGATAGATAAAGGAAATTCGCCACGTGAAGCTTTCAAAAACGCATTATCTGCAATAGAGGGAAGCTATGCATTTGCCGCAATATTTTCGATGTTACCTGAGACAATCATGGTTGCGAAGAATAGAAGTCCGCTTGTCGTTGGATTCGGTAGTAATATGTGTATTGCTTCAGATGCAAGCGCGATTTCTGCAGAGTGTAAAGAAGTTGTGTATTTAAATGATGGTGATTATGCTGAGATTACAGAAAATAATGCGTCTTTTTTCGATAAAAATTTTCAACCGGTAATGAGAAAGCGATTCACTGTTTCAGAAGATTCAATTGATTCAGGCAAGGGAGAATATGCTCACTTTATGCTAAAAGAAATTATGGAACAGCCAAGTGCAATAAGAAAAACGATATTGCATAATAGAATTAACGCTGACATTTTAAATGGAGTGTCACGAATTTTGATTTTAGCGTGTGGAACGTCATACCATGCCGGGTTAGTAGCTCGCTATTGGTTCGAAAAATTTCTGAGAATCCCTACAAATGTCGAAATTGCATCTGAATATAGATATCGTTCTCCGATTATTGAGGATAATACACTGGTATTCGCTATTACTCAGTCAGGAGAAACAATTGATACTCTCGAAGCCTTAGAATATGTGCGCAAACACAGCAATGCAAAAGTTGCGGCAATCGCTAATGTAAAAAACAGCGCTATTTCCAGAGCTGCTGACATGATTTTCTATACCGAAGCGGGAGTAGAAGTCGGTGTTGCATCAACTAAGGCATTCACAGCTCAATTGGTGGTACTGGCGGCTGTAGCGTTCTGTAAGAGTGAATTTTTCTTGCAAGAATTACAGAATGTTCCGACAGCTTGCGAGGAAGCTTTGCGATTGTTCGAGAATATAAAGCCTGTCGCGGAAAGAATCAAGGAAGCGCGTAGTGCGATATACCTTGGTCGCGACTTGCTGTATCCAATAGCTCTCGAGGGAGCACTTAAACTTAAAGAAATATCTTATATTCATGCTGAAGGATTTGCAGCTGGAGAAATGAAACATGGCCCTATCGCTCTTATAGACGACAATGTGCCTGTTATCTGCTTGTGTCCGCATAATGAATTGTTTGAAAAAACTGCATCAAATATTGCTGTTGCTCTGGCACGTGGAAAGAATGTTATCGTATTTACTGATGCTGAAGGTAGTAAGTTGCTTCCAGACGAAGTAACCAAGATTATATTGCCGAATATATGCTCAGAATTTGTTCCGATTTTATATTCTGTTCCACTGCAATTGTTAGCGTATTACACGGCCTTAATTCGTGGAGAAGATGTAGATAAACCTAGAAATTTAGCAAAATCTGTAACGGTGGAATAAAATGAATAACGAATTGGAATATGCAAAATCGGTATTTATAGAAGAAGAGGCGGGACTTGCAGCTTTTCGTGAGACTTTAGATGAAAATTTTACGAGAGCGTTAGATTTACTGTGTCGTAAAAATGGACATGTTATCGTTTCGGGTATGGGGAAGCCTGGACATATCGGACGTAAAATTTCTGCGACTATGGCTTCGACAGGTACGCCATCTTTCTTCTTACACCCTGCAGAAGCAAGTCATGGCGATATGGGCGAAATATCGAAGGAAGATGTGTTGTTGGTATTGTCTCTTTCAGGAAATACTCAAGAGTTAATACCGATGCTGTCTTACGCAAATCGTTTTGGAATAGATATAGTTGCTATTACTGCAAATCCAGACAGTGTATTGGCGAAGTCGGCGAAATGCGTGATTCTCATGCCGAAAATTAAAGAAGCGTGCCCATATAATTTAGCTCCGACAACTACAACAACTATGATGATAGCAGTTGGTGACGCGTTAGCTTTATGCTTGCTGAAGAGAAAAGAGTTTAATAGAGAAGATTTCAAGCAACTGCACCCTGGTGGCGCATTAGGTAAGCGTTTGTTAATGGTGAAGGATTTGATGCATACGGATGTTCCGGTTGTGTCGGAAAATGATTTAATGAAATCTGTTCTTGTGGAAATGACGCAAAAAGCTTTCGGTTGTGCTTGTGTTGTGAATAGAGGTGGCGTTGTTGTTGGAATAATTACAGATGGAGATTTGCGCAGGGGAATTTCAGAAAACTTCCTGAATATGAAAGCATCTGAGATTATGAGTCGCAATCCTAAGACAATTCCGGAAAATATGTTTGCGCAAGAAGCGACTAAACTGATGAACGATTATAAAATCACCAGTTTGTTTATTACGGATAATGGCATTCCGAAGGGTATTATTCACATACACGATTGTTTGAGGGCGGGACTTGTATAACAGAAAGTTTAAAGTCAGGTTTTTCGCAATTCTTTTTCTTTGTGTCGCGGCAGCAATTGCTGTTGCTCTGCTTGTTCCTGCGCTTTCTGTTAAATCCGCTTTTTTCGATAATAAAGAAGTTCAGAAAGAACGAAATACTTTTTCTGATGTTAAATTTAAATCACAGGATAAAAACGGTCGGGAGATAGATGTTTTAGCTGATTCCGTACAAGATCAGGGAAGTGATAACTTCAAACTGAACAAAGTTGAATCTAAATTTACGTTATCTGAAAATGATACTGCGACCATCGTTGCTGATGCTACACATGTTTTCCGTGAAAATAAAAATCAGTGCGAGCTTCTGGGAAACGTTAAACTAACGACAGATTCAGGTTTGACTTTGGTAACAGAACAGTCGTTTGTTGATTTTGATAAGAGCTTTATTACCGGAAACTGTGATGTCACAATTACCTACAGTACTACAAAGTTATTTGGAGATTCATATTCATTTGACGCAAATACGCGAACTTTAATTCTTATTGGTAATGCAAACGGAGTAATGAATTCAGACACGGTAACAGCAAATAAACTTACAGTTGTTTTCACGGTGAATGACAATAAAACATCGGTAAAAGAAATGACTGCTGTTGGGAATGTCCATCTTTTGTATACGGCAAATTTGAAAAAATATAAGATTTCTTCGCAACATCTTACTGCGTTATTTGATGCAGATGGAAGCATTCGTGATGTTAAGGCAGATTCTTTTTTGACAGTTAAAACAGAAACAGCTATAATTCGTGCGAATTCGGGTACTTTCAAGGACGGTATCGTGAACGCGTATGGCGATGTCGCTGTTATTAGTGATAACGGAGATGTTTTCGGAGATAAAGCCACGCTTAATACAGAAACCGGAGAAGTATCAATTAGTAAATCCAGCGGCATAGTTGGTGACGGCAGGAGATAATGGAAGACGGAATAGTCTGCAAAAATTTGAGAAAAACTATACATGGAAAAGTTATACTTAACGATGTCAGCTTTCACGCGTCTGTCGGAAAGGTTATTGCTCTACTCGGACCAAACGGTGCTGGCAAAACGACCAGTTTCTCCATGCTTTGCGGATTGATTAAGCCGGACAGTGGCAAGATTCTGTTGAACGGAAAAGACATTACCGAACTGCCAATGTACAAAAGAGCTCGTCTCGGTATCGGATATTTACCGCAAGAAGCCTCGGTTTTCAGAGGGTTGAACGTCGAGGAAAATATCATCGCAGTTTTGGAAATGAACAAAGTTCCAAAGAAAAAACGCGAACAGATTTTAGAGCAGTTGCTGTCGGATTTGTCTTTGTCTCATGTCAGAAATACAGCGGCAGTAAGCGTTTCAGGCGGAGAACGACGCAAATTGGAAATTGCGAGAGCGTTAGCGGTCAACCCAAAATTCATTTTGCTGGACGAACCGTTGGCGGGGATAGATCCGTTGGCCGTCGGCGAAATGCGTGAAATGATCTTTGCGTTAAAAGCGCGCGGCATCGGCATTATCATCACCGACCACAACGTACGAGATACTCTCCCAATCGCAGACTACGCGTACATACTGTACGAGGGTAAAATCTGCGCAGAAGGAACACCGGACGAAATCATCAACAACAAAGTCGTACAAAAAATCTACCTCGGCGAAAGCTTTGCATCGTATAATAAAAAAGCAGATAAATAAATTTGATTATTTTTCGGGCTTAGTTAGTTCCAGATACATTTTCATCAATTCAGCCACAATTTCAGGTTCCGTTATATCTTTCTTAAATCCGTACGCTTCTGTTACAGCTTGATCGTTGCGTTGATGTGCTCTGCGTAATTCTATTGGCATTGTTGTTTCATTGTATAAATCGGCTAAACTACTGTCAGGATACAAGGCACGAGCATCTAAAATTTCTTGAGCAGTTTTTTCGATTTGCGCTTTCTGCTCTTCTTTCGGATTGCACCACGGAAAATTGTTATAAACTATTCCACTGGAATAAC
>CAMNGH010000002.1 GCA_946538065.1 uncultured Holosporaceae bacterium | reverse complement strand
AAAATAGGTGTTTTTTGTGATATAATAACTTAAAGAGGAGGAGATCGACGTATGGAAAGATTATCGTTGTTTAACAGTCCGTTGTTTTTGGGATTCGATCATTTTGAGAGATTGGTAGATACTCTGGCGAAGGGACAGGAAGATTCGTATCCTCCTTATAATATAGAACAAGTAGGCGAGTGCGGGTTCAGAATTACTCTGGCGCTTGCCGGATTCAGAAAGGAAAACGTCAATATCTCTTTGGAAGATAATCAGCTGACAATTCGCGGTCGGCAAGAAGCAGATCCAAACGCAGTATATATATATAGAGGTATCGCAACTCGTCAGTTTATTAGAAGTTTTGTGCTTGCTGACGGCGTCGAAGTGAAAAATGCCGAGTTCGATAATGGACTTCTGCATATAAATCTTTTCCGAGTGCGAAACGAGAGAAGTGTAAGAAATATTGAAATAGATTCAGTTTCTGAGCGTTCGAAGAAGATTCCGCAAATAGAAAGTAAGTAACAGTCGTTTGCTTTTGAAAGAAATAAAAACGTCTTGCTTCGTGTAAAAACACTTTTAAAGTTTCGAGAATCAGATTAATATGTCTCCAAAGTGGGATGGGTTAAAGTTCTTTGAAGAACTCGGCTTTATGTTGGGGATAGTGTATGCATGATATAAAAGAACGCAGAGCAAAAAGCGGATTGCGCGGAATTACCAGGTTTTACGCTGTTCAAATGCTGTATCAAGCCGAGATGCAAGGAAAGTCCATTGATTCCTTAATAAAAGATACTGTTTCATCTGCTGAAATTGTTCTTAGCGAAGACATTACTATCTCCGGAATAGACATTGAGTTTTTTAAATTACTTCTGAATACTGTTAAAGAAAATGCCACAGAAATAGACGACGTTATTTCTAAACACATGTCGGATAAGTGGAAAATCGACAGATTAGATAAGGTAATGAAAAATATTTTAAGATTGGGGGTCGCTGAACTTTTATATCTTAAAGAAATTCCTGCTAACGTCATTTTCAACGAATATATTGAAATTTCAAAGTCTTTCTTCGAAAAAGACGATGTATCGTTTGTTAACGGCCTACTTAATTCCGTATCTAAATCATAAAAAAATATAAAAATTTTTTTGTTGAAAAATGAGCGCCCGCATAAACTTTTTGTAAATTTTTATTAAAAAAAATAAAAAAGACTTAAAATGTTAATAAATTTTTAGTAAATTAGTGATTAACATACCAGATATAAAGTTAATAAAGTTTTTAGACTTTATAGTTTGTTTGGATGTTTGGAGGTAGTTGTGAGAGTTTTGTTGATAGAAGACGATACGTCAACAGCCCGTGGAATAGAGGTCCTTTTGAAAAAGGAAGGCGTTATAGTTGATTCTACAAGTTTCGGCCAATATGGCGTTGAAGTTGGAAAGATTTATGACTATGACGGAATCATTTTAGACTTAATGCTTCCTGATATAGATGGAGTGGAAGTTATTAGAAAATTGAGATCAGCAAACATACCAACTCCGGTTATAGTATTGTCCGGTTTATCCGAATGTAAGGACAAAGTGAAGTGTCTTGATATTGGTGCTGACGACTATGTTACGAAACCGTTTGACGGAAAAGAGTTAGTATCAAGAATTCAAGCAGTTATAAGAAGGTCGAAAGGCCATGCCGAATCGATAATAAAAATCGGCAGAATGACAGTTAACCTTCAGAATCGTCGTGTGGACATCGACGGTAAGCCATTGCATCTCACGGGGAAGGAGTATTCGATACTCGAGCTCCTCTGCCTGAGAAAGGGCGCGACGCTTACCAAAGATATGTTCTTGAACCACCTCTATGGTGGCATGGACGAGCCTGAGTTAAAGATAATAGATGTATTCGTCTGCAAGCTGAGGAAAAAGCTTATGGATGCTCTTGGTGGCGATTGCTACATAGAGACTATCTGGGGCAGAGGATACACTATAAAGGATATAGAGTCGCAATCGAGCGATGAGGCATTGGATTCGTCTTGCGAATTTGATGCTATGTCAGGTGTTCCTGGCACTGTATAGCTGGAAATCCAAGCAATTGGATTTTCATTTCTTTCTTTGTATATCTCACTATCTCGCTAGGTTCTTTACAGAACCTAGCGTTACTTTTATGTAGGGAATAATTGAAATATTTTCAGATTTTTAGTATTGATTTCGTGTGTTAGATTCATTGTTACACATGATGAAAACAATGGGAAATCACAAGAACTGATTTTCAATATTTTTTAGCAGAGGAGAGAGTTATGAAGAAAATAATATTAAGTTTGATGCTGACATCGTTAATTGAGGCGACAAATGCAATGTTGCAACCAGTTGATGAAAAAGATTCACAAGAAGGATCGTCAATTGGAGTGGTTAATGGTGACGAATGGTGGAAGGAATTGGGACCTTCCCCATTTTTTCGTGAAGGTGACTCAGATTTTGAGCATCCAGAGCCTTTTAAAATCCCGACTCGTGTCGACGTAATTGCGAGGATAGAAGCAAACAATTCCGAGTATGATTCTGTGGCCCTCGAGTTGGTTGACGATAAGGCGAGAACTCTTTTTCTGGAAGCTATAAGGAAAAATGACACTTTGCGACTTCTCGATTTGAGCGCAGAAATAAACGAGGGAATTGCTAAAGCACTGGCCGAATTTGTGATAAAAAATACCAGTCTAAAAATCCTGAATTTATCTGGTTGTACATTTATAGGGAACACATTGTCGACTATATTTGATGCATTGAAAGGTAGTAAAGTGAGGACTTTGTCTTTGATTGGTTGTGGCCTAAATGCTGACGCTGGCAGAATTATAGGAGAAAGTTTACAAGGAAATGACACGCTAAAGTCACTGAATTTAAAAAACAATCAGATAGGCGATGCAGGCGCGGAAAGCCTTGGCGATGGCTTGGGGAAGAACACTACGTTGACCGAATTGATTTTGTGGAACAATCAGATAGGCGATGCAGGAGCGAGGAGTCTTGGTGCTGGCTTGGGGAAGAACGCTACGTTGACGTCGTTGAATTTGGGAGGAAACCAGATAGGCGATGCAGGTGCGGAAAGCCTTGGCGCTGGCTTGGGGAAGAACACTATGTTGACCGAATTGATTTTGTGGAACAATCAGATAGGCGATGCAGGAGCGAGGAGTCTTGGCGCTGGCTTGGGGAAGAATGCTACATTGACGTTGTTGAATCTAAATAATAATCAGGTAAGTGGTGAAGGAGCAATAGCGTTAGGTGAAGGCTTGAAGGAAAACACAACGCTGAAAACATTGGGTTTGAGCGTAAACCAAATAAATTTCGAGGGAGCAATGGAATTAGTTCAATTATTACAGCCTGGTATAACTTTAAACTTATCACAAAATAAGATAGAACCTCGTGATAAAGCAAGCTCTATTCAAATGGGAGCTGTAGCGAAAGGAATAGAGTGCGATTTAAGAGGAAATGGTGAAGAATCGCAAGAAGTCGGTTTTAATTTTGGAGGTTTGGGAATATCTGCTATGCCTTCACCATATCACGGAGACATTGCTCAAAGATCAGATGTTTTCGTTTGGGGAAACACAGATAGAAGTTTAGGATTGCCGAAAACCGATGCTACGGAAAGGACAGATGATGTCGCAAAGGATTCAGGCCAACAGTAAAGTGGAAAAAGAAGGCTAACTTTTTTATAGCGTTAAAACTAAAGCACATGAGAACATTAATACGGCAAATGATTGCAGTGTTGATTAGTATCATGTGCTTTATAAATTCCCAATAAGTTCGTTCCGTTTAGAATGGCCGTTTTTGAAAATAAAAATTGACAACATGTTGATTTTCGAAGAAATGCCTTTATATTAATATTGTTCTTAGAAAAGTTCTGTAGTCTGCGTTTGTAGTTCATGTTTTTAATTTGAACAATAGATTGTATAAACAAAATGGATTTATAAAAAGGAAAACAACATGATGAAGAAAGCGACATTAGTAGCGATTATATTTGCATTTATGATTGGAATTACGGCCAACGTGGACGCATCGTCTTCGTATTGGGGACGTTTTTCATCAGAAGAGATAGAAAAATCGAGTAAAAATGCAGGAAGAATATTATCGATTGAAGAGTTGAAGAAGATTTGTTCAAAGAAAGATATGTCATGTATCTTAGACTATTGTGCAGTGTTTCAGGAAGAGTATCTGGAAGCCTTTAAAAAGGCAGACAGTATAGCAAAAGGGGACAAAGAAGATCACCTAAACACGTATTTGTTATTATTAGAGCCGATTTCTGAAGATATAATAAAAAAATCGACGCGAAAGGATCGGGATATAATCTCCCGATGGTTTGGTATGAAAGGTGTGTCGGAGGCGACGCTTGGTGAGGATATCAGTCCGGCTGGCTGGGAGTTAGTTGCTGCAGCATTAAAATGTGATTCTCATTTGGCTCGTTTGAATATTAATTGTTATACTTCGATGCCTTTTGCGATAATTGCAAAATCTTTGAAATATAACGGCACTTTAAAGGTTTTGTCTCTGAGCGGGGATATAACGGAATCCCATATTTTAGGACTAGGTAAGGCATTAAGCAAAAATCAAACTTTGAAACATGTGATTTTGGATCATATAACCGGAGGGGTGACTGAACGCATCGGGCAATCCATAGCAAGAATGTTAAAAATGACCTCTTCATTAGCGGAGTTATCGCTGGTTAATAGTGAAATAAGAGATGGTAGTGTTGCAACTATGCTCAGATGCCGGATAACGAAAACTTCTGCAACAACATTAAACCTATCGAATAATCATTTGAGAAATTTTGATATAGAATCCATGATGTCAGTATTATACATAAGTCCATATTTGAAAGTATTGAATTTGTCGTCTAATGATATAGACGATGATGGTGCGATAATGCTGGGAGGAATTCTCGAAGTGAATGACTCTTTAGGCACACTAGACTTATCAAAGAATCATATAAGTATAACGGGAGCGATGGCGTTAATTAGGGCCCTGTCAGTGAGTAATTCCCTGAAAACGTTGATTTTATCAGGTAACGGCATAAATAGAGAGCAGATTCAGAGAATTCAGGATATGATGAAGGCTTTATCAATAAAAACAGAAAGGGTTCGCTTTTTTTAATTTGAACAATTGAATAAGGAAAGAGGAGTCATATATATGATTTTGAAGAATATTTTATGCTGTAGTGTTCTGTCACTTATCGCGTGTAACGCTTTGTGTTTTGAGCCTGTCGAGCAAGAAACATCAGATGTGTCTGTGGTAACCGCGTGTGCTCCGATATTGTCTGCAACTTTGCTATCAGAGGATGATCCAAAATTTTTTGAAAATCCGTGCCCGTCTTTAATGCTCATAAAAATGTGTTTTGAAGCTAATGGATTGGAATTCAAGCCGTTGCCCGAAGGATTGAATGATGACATAACCATGTTTTTTACAAAATTTAATCCGGGAAATTATTTTCCGATGGGGGAACAAAATGTTGTTTTAGATGAACAACTGATAACGACCTTACATAGTTCTATAGTGAATGAACAACGAGAGTGGTTGAAGGGAAGGGTGACTTTCTATCACGGTTGTGATGGTAAAGTGCTATTTCTATATATGTATTATGCTAAGTTGTTTGGTTATTTGACAGGAAAAGATTTAGGTGAATTTCTGCCGAGAGGTGATCATTTATACGCACGGAATTCGGCAACTGGTGAGATATGTTCAACAATACAAGAGGTATCCAAAGGAAAATCTGACTATAAGCGGGGTATGGAAATCATTACGTTACATTGTAATGCTGGTTTGTCAGTTGGACCGGGAACCTCACTTACAACAGCATCGGCTGTTGGGTTTTTGTGTAATGCTTTTAACGCACATAATTTTAAGGCAGAAAAATTATTGGAACAAACCCTTATATTGCAGGGAATGTCTCAGGAACAAGCTCTGAAATATGCTAAGGAATTCCAAAGTTTGTTGAAAAAATACTTTCCTGATGATTCGAGCAATGGCGGATTGATTGCGATCAGTTTGCCTGTGAAAGAGGTCGATAAGTTTGCTCTACATGTGTGCGTTGGTGGAACAGAATATGATCCGAGAATCGCTGAAATATACAATAAGGTTACAGAAGGATGGGCTTCTTTCTCAGAATTGGGAACACTTTGCGATATGGTTAAAGATATCAATGAGTCAACGCCAATTGACGCCATATCAACTAAAATAAAATCATTTTTTTGGTGTAGGTGTGATGAGGCTCAGGCGAAACAATTGGCTGAAGAACTGTTACAGTATCGCAGGGAATGCTCGAAAGACCATGCTTCTATTAGTAAATTACTAGATACTATGGCTAAAGCTTCAGTTCGAGGAAGGCTGAATATGGAGGAAGTGTGCAGTTTAACAAATGAAATTATTCTATATTTGCATCCGGAATTACATAAATTTGCAACTATTTCAGGCGTATTCCGTCATCCTTTTGAAAAACCATCTGAGTTAACGGCGGAAATTGATGAGTTGGCTTATAATCATGCACTAGAACTACAGAAGCTTAAACCTATTGAGAGGGCTTTTTTCTTTCCAAGGGCACTACCTGGTGCAGAAGAATATTCAAATCTGGGTGACGTGGTTCGTTTGTTAATTGCTCGTGGAGAGTTTGAGATTGCAAAAAAACTTGTTAAAGAGAATTCTGAATTTAAATTCAATTCAAAATTACTTTTGGGCGGTATGTTGCAAGCAATGAATAAGGGGTATGGCGTTACTGAAGAGATTATAAAAGAGTTTATCCCAAATTGTTCTGAAAACGCTCAAGAGATGATTTTGATGGCGAGTCATTATCCGGAAGGTTTGGAACAAGGACAGCATTATAGAAAATTATTTCAATATTTCAGACAGCAGGATTTGGATGACGAGGCGTTTTTTCGATTAATATCCTTATTTCCACATAAATATCTGCAGGAAGCGAAAGAAGATTTACTGGAAACGGCTGTGAAGCAACGAGTGGAGCAAAAAGGAGAAACTGTCAAAACAACGATAGCACAAAGAATGCTTCAAGAAATGAATCCGTTTAGGATGGCATCGAAAACTATTATTTTTCTTATGAATTTGGGATGTTCGTTTAACCCAAAAGATACCGAGGGTGCGCGGAATTTAAAGCAATGGCTTGAGATTTGTAAAAGAAATCCAGATTTATTATTGTCGTCGATTAAATACATCCTTGATAAGGGCTATTTAGATGCCGATGAAAGTCGTAAGTTAATGAGATTTTGGGCTAACAATACTATGATACATACCGCAGAACGCGATGATAAAGATCGCGTGTGTGTCTCGGTTGATAATGTACGTATTCCTATTGATGAATTGATGGAGGAAGAGGAATTTAATATTCCTGTGAGAGGCGAAGATGCTAAACAAATATCAGAAAGTTTAACAAAGAGATTCAAAAGACCATATTCAACAGAATTAGTTCAAGCTTTTATTGGTATAGAATCCTATAGCATTGGTAGGATTTCATACACTACGGCTGAACAAAGGAGGTTTGATTCGTTGTTGAGTGCGATTACAAACCTGAGCGAACTCGATAAATTGATGGATAAGTTGGATAATCTCGATATTTTGTTTTTCAGCCTAAAAAGATTAGATATACATCCGGTTATAATTGCTGCAGCTACAGAAGGTAAGACAACTCCGCAAAAATTTTTGGATAAATGGTTAATTGAAAAGTTTCTAGCGTATAAAAAACAAAATGAGCTCATGGAACAAAGCGGGAACGTTGCACAATTTATAAAAGAAAGCTCTATGAATACTATTCTGCATTATGTACGCAATCATGTAATGGATGTGTATAAGCATGCAGATGCTATTTTGAGAAGAATATCGGAGACTGATAAAACTATTTTTGTTAGGTGTAAAACTATTATGAGCATGCTCGATTATATTTCTTTATTGAATTTGGATGAAGTAAAAGAAATTCTTACGCAAGAGCCTTTGGGGAGCCAGTGGGGTATTATTAACCATCTATTGTCTTCCAATGAACCATCCTGTAAAAGTTTAGGTGAAAGATTAAGTAAGGAAATTACTTATCCGGGAACTTCTTTGACTTTTGCTGATTTTATACGACTAGCTGCTGAATACGGTTTGGATGGATATAATTTCGGTGATTAGATATTGAATAAAGACGGCTTAGATAAAATCTGCTAGGGAACTGTTTCGTAAAAGGGCCTGAGAACCGTCGCCTGGGATCTGCGTGTGACCAAATCCTAGGTGGGCACCATATATACCGACCACGGTCAGGTACAGAGACAGTTCCCTTTCTGTAAACAGGTCACCGAGATAATTACTGACGAATCCTCACGCCCAATATTCAGTGTAGACGACAGAAATTAACAAATCAATAAAATCGCAGGTAAAGATGAACTTTTTTCTCTCGAATCAAGCAATAAACCAATTGACATTTTAATAATATGGATTAACATGCAACTAACTGTATTTGATTAAAGGAAATGTAATGAGCAAGCGCATAGCAGCAAAGCATAAAATTGACAGAAGATTAGGCGTGAATTTGTGGGGGAGCGCGAAAAGCCCTGTAAATGATAGAAATTACGCGCCGGGTCAGCATGGAAGCAATAAAAAGAAGCCGACAGATTATGGCGTGCAATTGTTGGCGAAACAAAAACTGAAGGGATACTACGGCAACTTGACGGAGCGTCAGTTCAGACATATCTATCAGAAGGCGTCGCAGATGAAAGGTGATACCAGCCAGAACATTATCGGATTACTGGAGTGCCGTTTGGATGCTGTTGTTTATCGTATGAAGTTTGCAGCGACAGTTTTCGCGTCCAGACAGCTGATTAACCACGGTCATGTAATGGTGAATGGCAAGATTGTAAACATCGCGTCTTACAGCGTAAAAGCCGGCGATGTCATTGAAATCAAAGAGAAGTCAAAAGCAAATACGGTGATTTTGGAAGCAACGCAGTCAACGGAAAGAGATTATCCGTCATACATGGAAGTAGATCCGAAGGCATTAAAAGGAACCTTCGTCAACGTTCCAAAATTGGAAGACGTTCCTTATCCGGTTGTTATGGAACCAAACATCGTTATCGAGTACTATTCGAGATAATATTCACAGAGGCGAGTTTCTCGCCTCTTTCTCCGTGCCGAAATAGCTCAGATGGTAGAGCGGCTGATTCGTAATCAGTAGGTCGGAGGTTCGATTCCTCTTTTCGGCACCAGTTCAAGTTTCAGAGATTTTCCCGTTTCTTTAAGCTAGTGATTTTTCGAGATTTTTGGATTTTCCCCCGCTATTGTTCCGCGATTTTACGTGAAGCTGCGTTTTGTTTGCTGATTAAATGGGATGCTTAAAGAGCTCTTTTCTTTTTACTTATAAACGAATCATATCATATTTACGAGCTAAAAAAGAGAAAAAACTTAATCGCGTTTGATACTGTGAATAAGCTTATCGATATGTGTAAGCTCCGTGTTTAACCCTAAAGCTGTTTGAGTTTTAAACTTTTTCATATTATCAGCATTTATTGTCATGTTTTTCTACAATCCTTTAACCTTAAATTAACTTTTTTCGTATAACATATAGACCAATTAGTTCGAAAAGTTGTATTTGTTGTTAAGCTTTTGGCACTGGAAATTTGCCATTGCAATTGAATAGTGTTTAACAAATGGAGGAACAATGAAAAAAACACTGTATTTATCTTTAGTAGCCATGATGTTGGCTAATATTAATGTTCAAAACGCTTATGGGGCAAGTGGAACGGATGGTGAATTCGTTAAAGAATTCGGAACAGCCCCCCAATCTTCAAGATTCCAAGATGCACTATCGGCTTTAAAAGAGTCTTGTATGGAACATCAGTCTTCATTGGTGGACCGCTTAGAAGGATGGATGAAGGCAGCGTACGAGAATCTGCCATCAGACAGACGAGATGAATTTATTGACCTTCTTGAACGAGCAGGTAGGGTAAGTAGTGATAGAGCGTGGGAAGAATTTGAGGACAAGGTTTGTGTTATCGATAATGGCAGTTATTCATCAGAGGATGTGGCATTACTTAGTCTAAGGATGTTTTTTCGTCATGATGAGTGGGTGTTAGAAAAAAATATATCATCACTGGATTTGTTGTTGCCAATAATGCGACTACGAGCATCAATAGCACCGACAGATGAGTTTCCGTTGAGTTTTATTTCACTGCATTTTGATGATTCGTGCGTTCTGGGTAATGCAGGTATTAAGCAAATTATTCCTTTATTAGAAGCAAACCACATATTACGACTATCTGTTAATGACTATGAGATAACTGCAGATCGATGGCAAACATTTATTAATGCTTTAAAACAAAACAGTAGCTTGATTTTCCTTAATATTTCCCACCACAATGTAAGAGACGCTGAATTTAATGAATCTCTCGCTGAATGTCTGAAAGCAAATAATTCCATAACAATTCTAGACCTTCCTTGGGCTAAAATAGAAACAGCAAAGATAATCTATGATGTAATACGTAGTGGACAAAATACCGAATTGACTAAGGTATATTTACCAAACGACTTAGTGAATTTCCCTTTTGGAACTGATAGTAGTAGTATAGCCTCGTTACTTCGTAGAGCATCTGCTACTGATGCCAAATAATCTGGAAAACAAAAAAAGGTTTGTATAGATGGCAATGACAATAAAAGGATTAATAATCCTCATCATACTTTCCATTTTTAACACTAAAGCAGTCTGAGTTTTTGAACTTGGACTGCTTTTTTGTAATTTTCTTTAACCATGGCGCGAAAGAAAGACAAGATGAAAAAGTGAAAAATCAGAGCGGGGTGGAAATAGTAATCCTTATGCTGAACTTCTTCAAATGGACATGACAACTTACAAAATGTAGAAGATAACAAAAAAACAAAACAAGTGTAGTTTAACAATTATTAAAAATACCCCGAAAGTTGAGAGCTAAACATCACAATTTGTTATGAGATGGTAGACCGAAGAGTTTTAAACGTGTAGAATGGGGCATTAATTTTGGGAGTAGCTATGAGCGATTTAATTTCAGGTTTCGAATTAGCAAAACGTAATAACGAGAAAAAGGCTCTCGCGATGATAGTTGACGGAACAGCGGTGGATTTGTCCTCCATGATTCCTGAAACGACAAAAGTAGAGTTTATTACGAAAGAGCATCCGCAAGCACTTGAAATTATGCGGCACACGACAGCGCATATTATGGCTCAGGCTTTACAAACATTATGGCCGAATACCAAATTGGCGATTGGTCCTGTTATTGAAAATGGTTTCTATTATGATATTCTTTCGGACCATCAAATTACTCCTGATGATTTTGAAAAAATCGAAAAGCAAATGCGCGAGATAGTTAAGGCTGATTACAAAATTACGAGAGAAGTAATATCCAAATCCGATGCTTTAAAGATGTTCGAAGGAATGAACGAGCCATTTAAAGTCGAATTGATTTCGGATTTAGATGTAAAGGAAGTCAGTTTATATCGTCATGAAGATAAGTTTGTCGACTTGTGTCGCGGACCTCATTTACCAAAAACGGGTTCAGCGTCTACTCATTTCAAAATAATGAAAATCGCCGGTGCCTATTGGCGTGGTGATTCAAGCAGACAGATGTTGCAGAGAATTTACGCGACTTCCTGGTTTACAAAAGAGGATTTGGAAAACTATCTGCACAATTTAGAGGAAGCAGAAAAGCGCGATCACAGAAAAATCGCGAAAGAGATGGATTTGTTCCACATGCAGGAAGAATCTCCGGGATGTATATTCTGGCATCCGAAGGGATGGACAATGTATAACGTACTGAAAGAGTACGTGAAACAGCGAATACAGCATGACGGATATGTTGAAGTTTGCACTCCTCAGTTGGTAGATAGAACTTTGTGGGAAGCATCGGGACATTGGGAAAAATACAGAGAACACATGTTTATCGCAGAGTCAGAAGGTAGGATATTAGCCGTAAAACCAATGAATTGTCCGGGAGCGATACAAATTTTCAAGCAAGGTATTAAGAGCTATCGTGACTTGCCTTTGAGAATGGCGGAGTTCGGTTATTGCCACAGAAACGAAGCGTCCGGTTCGTTGTACGGAACAATGCGTGTACGCGGTTTTACTCAAGATGATGCTCATATTTTCTGCACACCTGACCAGATTAATTCAGAAACGAAAAAGTTCTGTATTTTGTTGAAGAAAATTTACAGAGATTTGGGCTTCGATTCGTTTAGCGTAAAATTTTCAGATAGACCTGAAAAAAGGACAGGTTCTGATGAAATCTGGGATAAAGCTGAAGATTTGCTGAAAAAAGCAACTGAGGAAGCGGGGTTGGAGTACACACTAAACAAAGGGGAAGGCGCATTCTACGGTCCGAAATTAGAGTTTGTGTTGAAAGATAAATTAGGGCGTGATTGGCAGTGTGGAACGTTACAGGTTGATTTCCAATTGCCGGTGAAATTGGGAGCTTGGTACACTGCGGAAAATGGTGAAAAATGTCATCCGATAATGTTACACAGAGCGGTGCTTGGTTCTTTGGAGCGCTTTATCGGAATACTTATAGAACATTATGCAGGGCATTTCCCTCTTTGGTTGGCGCCTGTTCAAGTGATATTCGCGACCATCACGAATGATTTTGATGGGTATGCAACTGAAATTGCAGACTTGTTCACTCAACACGGTTTGAGAGTTGAGACGGATTTGAGGTCTGAAAAAATCTCCTATAAAATAAGAGAGCATATCTTAGAAAAAACTCCGATTATCGCTGTTATCGGTGCAAACGAAGTGCAGAATCGCAGTTTGACTTTGAGATATGCAGATGGAACACAAGAAACGATGAGCGTTGATGAAGCTTTGAAGCAATTAACGATTAAGTGTCAGCTTCCGAAAATCGACTAGTATAAGTAAAGGAGTTTTGCCGTGATAAAACTTAATTTACAAAAAATTTCTAACGCGTTGGTTTTGCCGTTATTGGAGGGCGGTAAAGGTATTTCCGTTTCGACAGGAGAAACTTGTGGTGCTTGGGCGGCAGCGGGAGCAGTTGGCACATTTTCTGGAGTTAACGCTGATTCTTACGACGAGAACGGAAATATTATTCCGCAGATTTATCACGGTAAAACCCGACAGGAACGGCGCAGAGAATTAATAGAGTATGCTGTTGCCGGAGGCATAGCTCAAGCAAAAATAGCGAGAGAGCGTTCAAACGGCAAAGGACGCATTCATATGAATGTACTTTGGGAAATGGGCGCATGTGAAGAAATTCTTACTCGCATTTTGGAGGGGGCAAAAAACTGCATTCACGGCATTGTATGCGGTGCCGGTATGCCGTATAACTTGGGCGAAATCACCTCCAAATTCGGTGTTTATTATTACCCTATTGTTTCTTCTGCAAGAGCATTTTCAGCGTTGTTTCGCCGTTCTTATAAAAAGGTTCAGGAATTTTTGGGGGGCGTTGTATATGAAGATCCATGGCTTGCCGGTGGACACAATGGGTTATCTAACGCAGAAGATCCAAATACTCCGTTAAATCCATATTTGCGCTTAGTTGAATTGCGTAAAACGATGAACAGCTTCAATTTATGCGCGGTGCCGATTATCATTGCCGGCAGTGTCTGGTGGCTGTCCGAATGGGAAGATTACATAAACAATCCGGAGTTGGGGCCCGTCGCTTTTCAATTCGGAACTCGTCCTATTTTGACTCAGGAAACACCTGTTGCAAAAGCATGGCAGCCGAAACTGATGGCATTAAAGCGTGGTGATGTAAAACTAACCAGATTAAGTCCGACGGGATTTTATTCTTCCGCGATAAATAACAAAATGCTATCCAATTTATTGGCACGTCAAAATAGGCAGGTAGCTATCGTTGAAGATTCTGATTTGTTCGTCGATGTTTTCGGACAAAAGGTTTGCATTGATGCCATGGCTAAAGAAAATGTAGAAGATTGGTATCAAGACGGATTTACGGTTCCGATGTTAACTCCTGATAATACTGTCGTTTTTGTTACTCCTGCGGAATCGCAACAAATTCTGCAAGATCAAAAAAATTGCTGTTGTTGTTTAAGCGCATGTCGTTTCAGCAGTTGGTGTCAGCGAAATGGGACCACGGGAAAAATTCCTGATCCACGCAGTTTTTGTATACAAAAGAGTCTACAAAGAGCAGCACACACCGATGACGTTGAAAACAATCTGCTTTTTGCTGGACACATGGCTTACCGTTTTGCAGAAGATCCGTTCTATGCAAACAACTTCATTCCGACTACGCAACAACTAATAGACAGAATAATGACGGGATGTTAAAAGAAGCAAAAACAGTCCGACTCGCGAAAAAAATTGCTGAAAGCGGAGTGGCATCACGTCGAGAAGCTGAGCGATTGATTGAGACAGAACGAGTAAAAGTTGATGGCGTAATAGTTAAAACGCCTGTTTATTTCGTAACGGATGAAAATGTTATCACTGTCGACGGTAATCCGATTAATAAAGCGTCAGAAAAAATTATAGTTTGGAAATTTCACAAACCAAGCGGAGTTCTTACGACAAAACGCGATCCTAAAAATCGGCGAACAGTATTTGATTGTATTCCGAAAATTAATCAACGTTTGATTTACATTGGTCGTCTCGATTACAACACAGAAGGCCTGCTGCTATTTACCAATAGCGGAAATTTAGCACGGAAAATGGAACTGCCGAGTACAGGCGTTAAACGAACATATCGCGCACGAATATTCGGGACATTAACCGATGAGCAAATACGGAAACTGAAAAAAGGAGTTACCGTAGGTGGCGTGAGATATGGTTCGATTGACGTAAAATTCGAAACGCCTCGCAATAAACAATCCGCAAATTCGTGGATACAGGTGACATTATCCGAGGGCAAAAATCGAGAAATTCGAAAAGTCATGGAATATATGTCATGCACAGTCAATCGATTGATTCGTGTCAGCTATGGCGGAATTATGCTCGGAGAATTGCCTAAAGGTTCTTTTGTTCAGCTATCTGATAAAGAAACACAAGCTTTACTGAAAAGACTTGCCTAAGCATTTTTAGTCGTTGTCAGATGATAACTTCATCTTTTTTACTAATTCATAGGCTTCAAGAAAGGGAATATTTTCTTTCGTTACCAATTCGATTGTGTCATCGCTTTCATCAGAGCTGAAGTGATATTTAAAAACGATTGCATCGAGATTATCTAAGCGCAGGACAGCATCATAATTTTTTGAAGCCCAACGATAGAACCAATTTATCGCACATTGGCTGGAGCAGACAGCTATTTTTTGGCCGATATGTTCATGAGCAATTTTATAAATTCCGGCTAGCATTCTTTCTATTACCTCGCTTCCGGTTTCAGAAGATTTTTTTGCTTCAACATCTTCAGGAACTTTATAGTCAGGATTTTCAAGCATTTTTTTAAATTCTTCATCTGACAATACCGATTCAGCTGCTTGCCCTTCAAATATTCCTAATCCTTGCTCATTAAATTCAGGATACTTTTTACAAGTTTCATCGCCAAGATTGCCCGTTAAACATCGCATCGTTAAATTGGTTCGTACGTTATCTCCTGAATACATCGCATCAAATATTCGATCTTGAGAGTAAATCCTGCATATTTCAAGGAATTCCTGCGTTAAAATGAGACAGCCTTCTTGAGAATTACCCTGTATTCTTCTTGCACTATTCATTGTCGTTTCGCCGTGTCTTACAATGCAAAAACAGGCGGTTTCTCGAGTTCGGATTTCTTCTTCAGTTGAAATAGGTCTGACTCTTGAGGAGGTTTTTATTTCTACAGGACTTTCTGGTATTGTCGTTGCTTTTACGTCGAATATTGAAACGACCAGAATCGTAACCGCGAATAATTTTTTTAAAACGCTGTGCATAATATGTTCTCCTATTGTTGGAGAATTGTACAAGGTAGTATTAAACAAACGGTTAATTTTGTATAATATGTTACGTTCTTTTGAAATTGCTTAATAGATCGTGTCGACTAAACGCAGTATTTCTTCTTTATACGAGGAATTCGTTACTTGTCGTAAAGAAGCAAGAATCCGTATTTTTTGCGAACTTAGTAGGTTTGCAGATTTTTTTTGAACTTTATTCACTATAGTGATAACGCTATCAATTGAGTGTCCGCCATTGAAAAATTTTTGAATTTCCTCTTTTTCCGCTACAGTTGCGTGCTTATAAGCAAGAATTATCGGAAAGGTAATTGTTCTTGACATTAAATCCTGAAATTGTTTTTTCCCGGTTACGGCCTCTATGCAAAAACAGTCTTTATAATCGTCGACCATTTGAAAGAAAATTCCAAATGCGTGACCAAACGGTACAAGGTTATTATTCTTATACCGAACACTTTTTATTATAATTTCGAAAAAACATCCTGTTTTCAGATAGACGTTTTGTTTGTATTCCGACATATCTGCGGAAAGCTGCATACTTTGGCATTTAAGTTCACCTTGAATTAGATTCGTAGCTAGCTCGGAAAATAAATGTATTAATCGAAATGAATGCCCTTCGGCTATTAATTTCATGCAACTTGCTAACAGAATGTCGCCTGACAATATGCTGAAGGTGTTTCCTTTTTCCGCAGAGATGGTTTTGATATTTCGGCGAACATCAGCGTCATCTAAAACATCGTCATGCATAAGTGTCGCTTGATGCAATATTTCAAACGCTGCAGCAATTTTCGGAGATGGAGTTTCGCCTAGGATTTTACAAGCTAACCAATAAAGTTTTGATCTCAATCTTTTTCCTCGAGACATATTCAGATAATTTCTGATGAACTCGAATTCACGCAATTTTTGAGCAATAATTGTATCGATATCAAATTGGAATAGTTTTATTTCTTCGTAAATATCCATTACGGTGTTAATATACTCCTATAGAAAACAGATAACATTATGAACGAATTTACACAAGATTATATCTTGAACGGAAAGTTAAAATTACTTCAACCAAAAAACGGATATAGAGTAGCGATTGATCCCATTTTGCTTAGTGCGTTTGTTAATGTGAAACCGAATCAAAAAATTCTTGATGTCGGCTGTGGCGTTGGTGCTATTTCGCTAATTCTTAAAAAGAGGGAAGAAAGTTTAAACATAACCGCAGTAGATTTAGATGTAAAAATGTGTGAGCTATGTAAAAAAAACGCAGAATTAAATAATATCGATATAAATGTTGTTAATTGCGGAATAGAAAATATCAATTCAGATGCTGATATTCGCAAAGAGCATTTTGATCAGGTTATTACAAATCCACCTTTTTTCAAGAGAACATCATCCCGAATTTCTAAAACTAAACAGCTCGCGAATTTCGAGACAATTGAACTAAGTAACTGGATTGCATTCTGCATTAAAAGATTAAAAAACGGTGGTACTTTTTCAATAATTCACAGTGCGTCTCGACTCGGAGATATTTTGCAGGCGACATTAACGTACCTCGGAGATATCGAAATTATTCCGGTATATTCAAAACGTGAAGCAGATGCAAAGCGTGTAATCGTAACCGGGAAAAAAGGTCGCAAATCTGATATGAAAATTTCTCAAGGAATAATTGTGCATAATGATGATGGAAGTTATACCGATATAATGAAAAAAATATTAGCAGGTGAGTAATTTCAATGGTAACATCTATGTGTTTTAGGAGAATTGACGTGATAGATGTATTGGTTATAGGAAGCGGACCGGCGGGATATACCGCGGCTATTTATGCGGCGAGAGCGGGACGAAAAGTTACTCTTTTAACGGGATCGCAACAAGGTGGTCAATTAATTATTACTTCTTTTATCGAGAACTATCCTGGATTTTCAGAACCTGTTTCCGGGCCTGAATTAATGGAAAAAATGAGAGAGCAGGCTGAAAAAATCGGCGTTAATATAGTGTACGATGTTATTAATCGTGTGGATTTTTCGCAACGTCCATTCAAGTGTTTCGGAGATTCTGCGAATTATGAAAGCAAAACGGTAATTATTTGCACTGGCGCAAGTGCGAAGTGGCTGGGACTGAAAGGTGAAACAAAGTATATCGGCTGCGGTGTTTCTGCATGCGCGACTTGCGATGGCTTCTTTTTCCGCAATAAAGACGTAGCGGTAATTGGAGGCGGAAATACCGCCGTTGAAGAAGCTATCTATCTGACGAATTTCGCCAGAAGCGTCACGTTAATCCACAGAAGAGATACTTTGCGTGCAGAAAAAGTTATGCAACAGCGATTATTTGCAAATGAAAAAATCAAAGTCGTATGGGATGCAAAAGTTCTAGATATCCTTGGAGATGGTTCTAAAGTCACCGGTTTAGCATTACAAAATACAAAAACTTCGGAGAATTTCGAACTTTCAGTTGATGGAGTTTTCGTAGCAATTGGACATCAGCCGGCTACTGCGATATTCGTTGGGCAAGTGGCGACCGATGATAACGGGTATATCATAAAAAATCAGACGAATTCGAAAACATCGGTAGAAGGAGTTTTCGCTGCAGGTGATGTTTGTAATCCAACATACAGACAAGCAATAGTATCTGCAGGGCAGGGGTGTATCGCAGGAATAGATGCAGATAAGTTTTTATCTATAAACAATTAACCTTTTTTCTGTTATACTGCGCCGAATATAAAAGATATTGGGGAAAAGTTACATGGAGTGTTGTGTATTTGCTGACGGCTTGAACTGCCTTTTGGATTTTATGCGAACGACATCTTCAGGTGGGATACACGGCATTACCGTTTTTATTCTTGCTTGTTTCGTGGGCTATTATGTCGTTTGGAAGGTAACGCCTGCGTTACATGCTCCGTTAATGTCAGTTACAAACGCTATATCAAGTGTTATTATTATCGGTGCAATTTTTGCGGCGGCACAAACTATTTTCAGCTATTCCAGAATTTTCGGATTTATTGCAGTAGTACTTGCCTCCATCAATATCTTCGGCGGTTTTACCGTTACGCATAGAATGTTACGTATGTTTCAAAAGAAGTAGGTTATAAATGATAGATATTCTTTACTTAATTGCAGCGATTTGTTTTATTTTGGCGTTGCAAGGGCTTTCTTCAGCTGAAACATCACGAGCGGGAAATTTATTCGGTATTTTCGGAATGGCTTTTGCATGCTTAGCCGTCTACCTATCAATAGATACATCAGACATGTGGTTCGTTATTTCTGCTATTGCGATTGGCGGAAGTATCGGAGTTTTAATTGCAAAAAAAGTATCTATGACAGCATTACCTCAAATGGTTGCAGGATTCCATAGTCTCGTCGGACTTGCTGCTGTTTTGATTGCGTTTGCCGCATGCTTTGCACCGGCTTTATTTCATATTGTCGGAGAAAACGGAATATATAAATCAAGTTTGATAGAGATGGGACTCGGAGCATCTATCGGCGCGATAACGTTTACTGGCTCTTTCATCGCATTTTTAAAATTGCAAGGAACTTACAAAGGACACTATATTCCTCTCATTGCAAACGCTGTTATTGCAGTTTTGATTTTAGGACTATTAGCTAGCTTTATTTATACAGAAAACGTTCAGTTATTTGTTGTGCTCACATTATTATCGTTAGTTTTCGGCGCAACGCTTATTATTCCAATTGGCGGTGCTGATATGCCCGTCGTCGTATCTATGCTGAACTCGTATTCAGGTTGGGCTGCGTCGGGAATCGGATTTACTTTGCAAAATGATTTATTAATTATTACAGGGGCTCTCGTTGGCGCGAGCGGAGCAATTCTGAGTTACATTATGTGTAAGGGAATGAATCGGTCATTGTTCGATGTCATTTTTACTTCGGGAGTTTATTCCTCTGCCTCTAATAAATCTGCGGAGATAAAGCCATTTAAGCAGGGGGCAGCGGAAGATGCAGCTTTTATTTTGAAAAACGCAAGCTCAGTTATAATTGTACCGGGATATGGTATGGCAACTTCACAAGCTCAACATGCCTTAAAAGAATTGGGCGATATTTTGAAGAAAAACGGAACGACCGTTAGGTATGCGATTCATCCTGTCGCTGGACGTATGCCTGGACACATGAATGTTTTACTTGCAGAAGCGAATGTCCCGTATGAAGATGTATTCGAATTAGACGAAATCAATAGAGATTTCGCAACTTGCGATGTCGCTTATGTCGTTGGCGCAAATGATGTCACAAATCCGGCAGCTAAAAACGACCCGACCAGCCCGATATATGGTATGCCGATTCTTGAGGTCGAAAAGGCTAAGACAGTATTATTTTTAAAGCGTTCAATGGGAACAGGATACGCCGGAGTTGACAACGAACTGTTCTATGAACAAAACACAATGATGCTTCTTGGTGATGCAAAGAAAATGACTGAAGCTATAATAAAAGCGATGTAAGGAAACAGACAATCGGAATTAAATTAACGGCTGAATCTTCTTTAATGGGGCGCGAAAACCACGTCCCAGAAATTAGCCGAGACGTGGCTTGGTTAATTACAGATCTATCCGGCAGAAGTTTTTTAAAACAAAGCTTCCGAATTGAATGGATTTGTTCTGCGAAATTCTTCGTCATCAAGGTTGTAACTAAACCCTAAAGCCATCAATACACCATACGCTTCCGGTCTTGGAAAATAATCCTCAAATTCAACTGTGGTTAAGGTATTAGGTAAAACGGTAAAAGCGTTTGCGAATTTTATATCCAACTCATGGTGTGCGCGAAAATCATCATCATCAGGTCCGAAACCGCCAAATATTAAAGTTTTTAAGTTAGGAAATTGGATTAAATGTTTAGCAAAATCGCGCCACTTACAGCTATGCTCCAAAAATGGCTCTATCATTACAGTTAACTCTGTTACTTTATCTTTACATGCTGGACCGCTAAGTACAGCAGACGTGGCGCTCCAACTCGACGTATCTGCTACAACATCCGTAATTTCAGCAAGGCATGCACGCCATGCTAGCTGTATATATGGGTTGTTTGCTGCATCTTCGCAAAATGCTATACTCTTCATACCAATGACTTCAGTATACATCAAGACATAAGCCGCTATAAGTTCTTTATGGTCTTGCGAAATATTCGCCCAATTCTGACTATCAAGCATTCCGAAAGCGAGCATGTTTTGGATAGGACGATAGTCATAAATTGGGTCGTTTCTCATTCCACTCGCATTAGTGTAGGTGAATAAAACACAGACAGTAACCATCAGCAGACGTTTTGTCGACGTATTTTTCATAAGTTTGTCCTTTCTTTGTAATCACTAAAAATCGTATTGTGAATACTGCCATTTCATCTTTTTATATGTTGAAATCACAGAAAATCACAAAAACATATCAAAATATGCCGATGTTATATAACAGCCTACATTCTACATATCAAGCCACATTAATGGTTTGATTTTTGGAGCATTACTCAAAAAATCTCTCTATCAACCTGTATTTTAATTACGCATTCTCTTTTGCAAAACTTTCCAACGATTCTGCTGAATTAACATTTGCGAGAGCTAAGTTGCCAGTGGTTCTTTTGACAAGCCCCGTCAGAACCTTTCCGTTTCCGATTTCAACACATGTTGAAACTCCTGCTGATTCCGCAAACAGTATGCTTTCTCTCCAGCGCACCTGATTGGTAATTTGCTTTACCAACAGCTCTTTGAAGTTGCTTTTTTCATCTTTTGCTGTAACGTTTGCAATGATTGGTTTCACCGGTTCAGAAAATTTGATATTACTTAACGCCTCTTCTAACGGTTTTACGGCCTTTTCCATTAACGGACTGTGAAACGGTCCGCTGACTTCCAGCATAACAGCCATTTTAGCCTTCGCCGCCGTCGCTTTTTCCACAGCGAGTTTTACTGCGCTTTCGTGCCCACTCACGACCACTTGCCCGATAGAATTGTCGTTTGCGATTTTCACAATTGCTTCTGCAGATGACGCTTCGTCGACTATTTCTTCTACTGTTTCATAAGGTAAACCGATAATTGCAGCCATTGCTCCGCCACTTGGACACGCTTCAGCCATGGCCTTCCCGCGAATTCTCAAAATCTTAGCGGTATCAGATAATGAAAGAACTCCTGCCGCACATAACGCTGTATATTCTCCCAGAGAATGTCCTGCAAAAAATTTTGCTTTTTCTGCGAGATTAAATCCGTATTCTTTCCTCAAGCACTCAGTAAACGCCATGCTAACCGCCATTAACGCCGGTTGCGCGTTTTCTGTCGCCTTCAGTTCTGATTCCGTACCGTTAAAAATCAAATCGGATAACTTAAACGAAATAGCTTCATCAACTTCATGAAACACATTACGTGCCGTTTGAAATGCGTCATAAATATCTTTTCCCATTCCGATTTTTTGAGAGCCTTGTCCCGGAAACATAAACAGCATGATTCTTTCCTTTATCTTTTCCAAAATGCCTTTATGAGTACCATAAAAAACATAACATATTCAACTCTACCCGCAATCATTGCGAAAATTAACGTGTACTTGGATACGGAGGACAGTGCGATAATTTCTGTTGCAGTTGCTTTATACAAGCCGAAGAATGTATGGCTGTTGCTCATTGTTGTAATTGCTGCACCAAACGCTTTTCCGAAATCAATATCGACGGTTAATATGATGGCACAAATGACGGCAAGAACCAAATAGCAAACGAAAAATGCCAAGATAGCTGACACATCTTTATATTCGATTCGCTTTCCCAGATATGTCGGTATGCAAACTGCATTAGGGCGCGTTAATTTTAAAAGATAACTTTTTATGATTGCGAACATTATCATAAAACGGAAGATTTTTATTCCTCCTGAACATGAACCAGAACATCCTCCACAGAAGTTCAAAATATACAGCAACGAATCGATAAATTTACTGAAGTGAACGTCTGTCGGGACACAAGTTGTTGAAATTGAAGAAGTAACTGTAAAAAATGCTTTTGCAAAACTCTGCGAAACATTCAAATCGAAAAAAATAGAGCGATAAATGTATACTGTTAGAAATGCCGTTGCTATTCCGATAATTGTTATATAATAACGAAATTGCTGATTGGCTAACGCTTTTAATCCTACGTTCAAGCTGTTCCGCAGTAATGTTACAGATATTCCTCCGACAAACATTAAAAAAGCCAAAATCAATTGAGAGCTCGCGGTATTTGTATCTGCGCTGAAAATCATTCCACCAGTTGATATTGCAGCTAGCGAATCACAAAAGGCATGAATTGCTCCTACTCCGCTTACCGTTAATCCTAATGACGCCACAAGAATTAATGAACAATATATAATGGAAATAGTTTTCAATTGTCGAATTAACGAAATATTACTTTGACGGTTATCGTCTGTCGCTTCCGATAACCTAAAATCAGCGAATACATGCAAACATGAAATAATGAATCCGATACCGCCAAATAATTGTAAAATACCTCGCCACAGTAAAAATCCGTCTGAAAAATTCCGTAAATCCGAAATGATATTCGTCTCGGTAGTTGTTAATGCCGCCGTCGCATCGAATATACTGTCCGTTATAGACATTTGCATTGGCGAAATAATCATCGGAATGGCAGCGACACACGGTAGAATAATCCATGACAGAAAAACAGACAGTACCTTTTCCGTTGCATTTAAATATACCGATTCCCTATAATTACATGAAAAAAAGAGTAATCCGCCAATAAAACAACAGAACAATGAACCTGTAATAAAATATATACCTTCTTTCTGCAATTGACAGAAATCTACTAACGCCGGCACAAGCATTAATCCGGCAAACAAAAATAAAACTACGCCAAGAACACTGAATACATTGCGATATGAAATCATACTTCCTCCAATTCCTCGCTATTGTAGTAGTCTTTGTGTGAGATTAGCAAATAATTCCTCTTTACGCTTGCAAAAATATAAAATATGTTGCATCTTGATGTTACTTGGGGTCATAGCTCAGTTGGTAGAGCGCTACAATGGCATTGTAGAGGTCAGGGGTTCGACCCCCCTTGGCTCCACCATTTCCGTTTTTTGTTGTAAAAATTATTATTTGAGACGTTTTTGTGATAGGGAAGGCTGATATTTGCTTGCGAGTTAGTCGTCAGCTAATTCCTTCGGATAACAGAACAAAACCGCGTCAGGGAAATCGCCTGTTGTAAATCGTTCTAACTCAAATTCGAAAACATAATTTTCAACATGCTGTTCCAAAAATGGTTTGACGTCAAAAAGTTCAGAAGGATTATGATATATTGCTATTGAAAGCACAGGCCTCTGCTTTTTTATTGTGTTAACAGCGCCTTTAATGACATCTAACGCATGCCCTTCAACATCCATTTTTATAAATCCCACATGCATATTATGTTTTTTTACTTCCTCATCGATAGTTGTAACTTTTACGAGTTCGTCTTCTCCGATTTTTAGACGAGCGCCTGCATTAGTGTTTTTTTCTGATGCAATGCTAATCGTTTCAACTTTTTCTCCGAGCGCTGATTCAATCATTTTATAGCTATCGTTTACTTTGTTTAATTTTATGATTTTATTGAATTTTTCTATGTTCGGTTTACAAAAATCGTAACAGTAGACAGTTTGGTTCGTGTAATTTTGTAAAACGATTAGAGAATCACCAATATAAGAGCCACAATCCAATATATCCCTATTTCTTACGTAGTCGTGGATTTTTGCATTTGCAAATCTTAATCCGTGATGAAAGTAAAAGACTTCAGACCCGAGTTCTTCTCCGTCCAAATTTATCGTTTTTTCCAACTTGTTTTTTTCTTGTGTCCACTCTTTTTTGCGCTTTTGCAGATATTTTGGTAATGCAAGTTTCGTTTCAATATATGGATGTTCCTTTAAAAATTCCTGATAAATCATCGCATCAATCATATAATCTAAAACTTCATTTGATTGTTCGTTTATGCCGATTCGAAGAGGACGAAACTTTTGGTTCGCATAATTCCTGAATATTTCGGATTCTATGCAACGGGCTTGAAGAAGTGAAAACGGTTTATACGGATGTAATATAAAATTCTCAAAAATTCTTATCAGATCGCAAGAAATTATGTAGATTGTTACTAAGAACAGAACAGCAGAAAACATGTATGCAAACTTTTTATTATCAGACGGTTTGTTCTCTTCTTTTCTCCTCATGACACTCTCTGCAATATTTGTACGAAAAACCTGAATCAATTATATGGAATTATTACTTAACAAATGGTTATTAAAAACGGAATAATTTGGGATTATACGATTCGCGATTTACTGTTTAGGAGGTGGGTTACTTTGGGCTTTTACTTCTGCGGGAAGTTTAAAGTCGTTCCATGACGCGTCGCTATCTTAAAATCTGGACTTATTCTAAAATAAGTTATAACCTGTTGGCGTCTTTGTAATGAGAAGGAGAAAATATGAGACGTTATCGCAGTGGAAAAATAGTTTCTACAATAGGTCCTGCAAGTTGCAGCCCTGAGAATTTGGAGCGTTTGTTTCTTAACGGAGTCGATGTCTTCAGATTGAATTTTTCACACGGTTCCCATGAAGGGCACGCGCAGGTCTACGAAGCTATACGCGCTATCGGTAAGAAGCACAACTGTCATCCTACGATTTTGGCGGATATGCAGGGACCGAAATTAAGAGTCGGTACGTTTGAAAACGATAAAATCATTCTCGAAAGCGGAGATATTTTTAGATTTGATTTGGATCCGACACCGGGTAATACGCAGCGTGTGAATCTTCCGCATCCTGAGATATTGGAAGCCTTACAGGTCGGAACTACATTACTGTTAGATGACGGAAAGTTGAGGTTTGAGGTGCTTTCCTGCAGACCTGATTATGCAGAAGTAAAAGTTTTGGTCGGTGGCCCTCTTTCAAATAGAAAAGGAGTTAACGTTCCTCATGTCATGTTGCCAATTCCGGCATTAACTGAAAAAGACAAGAAGGATTTGGATTTTGCGCTTAAGTTGGGCGTCGATTGGGTCGCATTGTCTTTCGTCCAGAGTGCGAAAGATGTTGAGCAAGCAAAGCATATCATTAATGGAAAAGCCGGTGTCGTTTCGAAGTTAGAAAAACCGCTTGCAATTAAAGCGTTAGAGCCGATAGTCGAGATTTCAGATGCAATTATGGTCGCTCGCGGAGATTTAGGTGTTGAAATGGATCCGGAAGAAGTTCCAAGCATTCAGCGCCGTATAATAAATACTTGTCACAGAATGGGGCGTCCTGTTATTGTCGCGACACAAATGCTTGAATCGATGATTACTTCACCAAGCCCAACTCGTGCGGAAGTTTCAGATGTTGCAACTGCTGTTTACAGTGGAGCAGACGCAACAATGTTATCGGCAGAGTCAGCGTCAGGGCAATATCCATTTGAAGCGGTTAGTATGATGAGCCGTGTTATTAAGAAAACTGAGTCAGATCCTTATTGCGTCAGACGTTTAGAAGACGATACTCAATTGCCGCAAAAAACAGTAATAGACGCGATTTGTTCAGCAGCAAAGAATGCTGCAGAATTCTCAGGAGCAACCGCAATTGCTTTGTTTACTGATTCATTTGAATCAATTGTAAGATGCAGCAGAATGCGTCCGTTGTGTCCGATTGTATTGATAACCGATTCTGAAATTCTCGCGAATAAAGCTGGATTGTGTAACGGCGTATATGCAGTTTGCAGTAAAAAAGAGTTCGATTGCGAAGCAATGTGCAAAACTGCAAAAGTATTAACAGCAGAACATCAATTCGCGAATGTCGGAGACAACATAGTCGTTCTTAACGATATATCAGAGCGTTCCGTAACTATTTGCAAACTTTAATTTTCTATATGAAGCTACCTAATCACATTGAGAGGGTAGCTTTATTAGCTTAAAGTTGAAATTCAAAAATACATGTAAATGGCTAGCGGTAGCAAGCGCTGTTAGTATCATAATATGTGCTATTTATGTTGCAGTTGCCGACATAAGATTTTAATCCGCGGAAAATGCTAAAGCTAATACTAACTTGAGCGATTGTCGTGTGCGTGCTATGCTACTTTCCAGAGGTCGAGTTGTTGAGGGCGCATTAGTTGGAAAGCTAAAAGATGATAAAAGTTTTTCGTTCAGTTAATAATAAAATCCATGAGGTTGAAAAAATGGCGCCGAAGACGTGGATTAAATTGTCTGCACCAACAGCTGACGAAATTCATGAAGTTATATCGTACTTAAAATTGGGACGTGGCAATATCGCAACTGCGATTAGTGACCCGGAAGAAAAAACTCGTGTGGAAGCCACAGATTCTTATGTTTTGATTATTATAGATATTCCTGTCCTGAAGACGCATCGTCGCGGAGAAATTTATAAAACAATTCCTCTCACTATTATTTTAACGCATAAAAATGTCGTAACAATTTGTTCGGAAGAAACTCCAATACTCAATTGTTTTCATGAAAATTCTGTAGTTCATTTTTTATCGCATGGAGAGTGGCAATTCGTTTATCAAATTATGTTGCAAATATCATTTGTTTATCAGCAGGCGTTAACGGCAATTGATAAAAAACGAACTGCTTTTGATGAGCGTATAGAAAAAATTAAAGATGAAGCTGATCTTATAAGTTTACATGAACTTGAATCTTCGCTTGTTTATTTTGCGACCTCATTGCGCGGAAATAACAGTGTATTCAATAAGCTTGCGCGATTGGAACAACTTAACCGGTCTAAGGTGAGTAAAGAATTGTTGGATGATATTTTAATCGAGAATCAGCAAGCAATTGAAATGGCTCGGATTTATCGAGATATCCTCGACGGAACTCGCGAACTAATGGCAACAATTATTAATTCACGGCTAAATCACGTAATGAAACGCTTAACTTCAATCACGGTAATTCTTTCAGTTCCGACGGTAATTTCGGGAATGTATGGAATGAATGTGGATACGCAATGGATGCCGCTTGCTAATACAATTCACGGCTTTGGAATGATAGGACTTATTACTACGATAATTTGTATTATTCTTGTTGTATTTTTGAAGAACAAAAAAATGCTGTGAACCCTTGACTCGGCTGTTTAAATATATTACAAGGATTAAGAATTGTCCCCATCGTCTAGAGGCCTAGGACACCGCCCTTTCACGGCGACAACACGAGTTCAAATCTCGTTGGGGACGCCATTCGTTCTTGAATCACAAATACATTTTCGAAGTTTATTTTCAATTGTACTGGCGTTTTTTATCGTCGGAGTATAGATGTTGGGAAAATTACCCTGCTTCCCTTTAAAAGGACGAAAAAATATGCTATATATTTCATATAGTTATTATGAGGAATCTCATGAGTGAATGCTCTTTTAAAGAGGGCGAGTTCGTCGTATACCCTGCACATGGAGTCGGTGTTATTAAAGGCGTTGAGAAGCAAGATATCGCCGGGACGGAATTGAAAGTTGTCGTTATTTCTTTCGATAAAGATAAAATGACAATTCGTTTGCCGTTGAATAAGTCTACTTCCTCGAAAATTCGTAAATTGTGCTCAAAGGAAGAAATGCTTGAGGCTGTCGAATTTTTGCGTACACCCACACGCGCGAAGAAAATGATGTGGAGTCGTCGAGCACAAGAATACGAGGCGAAAATTAATTCCGGGGTTCCTATGTCTATAGCACAGGTTGTGCGTGAATTGCACAGAAGTGCGAATCAGCCCGAACATTCCTATAGCGAGAGGCAGATTTATCAAGAAGCGTTGGACAGATTGACTCGTGAATATGCCGTCGTCGCTAATATAGATGAAGGCACCGCGTTAGAAGAATTGAAAAACGCGCTGGAAGCAGCTTAAGCATTTGTTCTTGCTAAGGCCCTATTGCGGCTAGAAGGTTATTCTCATCGTGAGTTCGAGGAAACACCTTTGTCGCGTGGAGTTGCACTGCTTTCAGATTTTGTTCTGTCTTTTAATGCTGAAGAGCGGGGAAGGGAGGTTTCTTCTTTTGCTTTTGCACTCTTTTCTTCAGCTTTTGCAAAAGTTTGGAAGGCGCTTAAAGTATCTCCACGTGCTTTGTCGGATATAACCGTGAGTGAATCCGTAAGTTCAGTCCAATTTGTATCAGGTGCTTTACGGTCTTTCAGAAGGGTTATTGTTTCATTGAATATTTTAATAGCATCTGTTAATGCTTGTTCTCTCTTCGATATGTTGGATGAGGATTTAAATTGTTGAAGTTTTTCCTTAATATCTGCGATTGCCTTCTCTACTGCGGTAACATAACTTCTGCTTAATTTCCCATCTTTTTTAACTCTGTTTAGCTGCTCAATAAATTCATCAAAAAGAGATATAAATATAATTTTTTCGAATTTTAAAATGTCCTTATCAGCTATCTCGTCGAACTCCTTGACTTTTGATATAGCGTCGTTATAAGCGGATACTATATCGCTTAAAATAAGTATTTTCTTAGATACAGATGCTTCTGAAAATTCGTCCTGGTATTCCTTGATTATTTTTTCGGCTCCTTCTATTGCCGGAGTTTTTTCTTTAATCGATTGTAAGTTAGTTAGCATACTTCGCATAAGCGTATTAATATCATCAATGCCGGATAACTTTTTCTGGGGTTCTGTAGCAGCATATCTCATATAGGCGGCTTTTAAATTTGGGAGGTTATACAAGATATCTTTAATTTCTCTTGTTATTTTTTCTCCAATTTTAGATTTATCAGACGAACTTTTATCAGATGTTTTTTTATCTGCACGAGATTCAGTTTTTGATTCATCTTTACGCGATTCAGTTTTTTGTTTTCCGGTAAGAATTTCAAGTTCTTGCGCCATTCCTTCATCTATTTTGCGTAATATATCTATAGGACACTTTTTTAGGAATTCTTCTAAATTGCGTATCAATCTTTCAAATTCGTCACAGAATTTATCAAGTGCAACAGCCAATTTTTCAAGAACAGGCGACTTGTTTTTAGATGCGTTTTGTTTGATTAATTTAGCTCGTTCTCTCAAGAAATCCGTATCTGTATAAGCGAGCATATAAAAAAATGACAATAATTTACTTCCAAGAAACGGATGATCAAAATTTATTTTTTCTCCAAGGAGAGCGCAACATTCATTTTTTAATCTATTTAATTTTTCTATGTTCGATTCTATTTTAGAAATTATCTCTATCGTTTCTTTTAGGACGACCTCCCTTTCCGTTTGTTTAGTGTTTTTACCGGCTGAAGATTTTTTCCTTTCATACTCAAGTGTTTTACGTTCGCTTTTTGCTTCTTTGTCTACTTTGTGTAGGTCTTCTATCACGTCTTGGGTTCGGCGTGTATCATAACGCGCTATTTCAAGCAGAACGAGCAGTTTACCATCATTTGGTTGAATGATTCCGGAGTAATCTGGAGTTTTATCTGTCAGTTTTTGTGGGTTTGCTTTTTCCGGGAGCCTCTTCGCAGGTCCTTGCTTTTGTTCAGGAGTTTTATTTGGGGCCTCTGTTTTATCCGATGATTCAGGGGCAGTTGTTTTTGCGGGAGTTTCCGCTGCTGGTCCTTGCTTTTGTTCAGGAGTTTTATTTGGAGCCTCTGTTTTATCCGATGATTCGGTAACAGTTGTTTTTGCGGGAGTTTCCGCTGCGGGTTCTTGTTTTTGTTCAGGAATTTCCTCACGAACATCTTCTAATTTTGTGAATGTATCGGCTGTCGGTATCTTTGCGTGTGTATCCGTGCTAAACGTCAACGCTATTAAACTGATAATAAATACATGCTTTTTCATGTTATACCTCATTTCGGGTCTTCATGCGCCATCACCAAAACGGCGTCTTCAATTTTTTGTAATTCATTGATATGAACTTGTCTAAGCTCATCGTTTTCTTCGAGAATATAAAATCTTAATCCTTTTGATGTCAGAGTTTTCAATTCTTCTTCTACATTGAAATGTTGAGAAGCTGCGTCGTAACTAAATGAAAATACAATGACTAAATCCAAAGAATTCTCTATAAGATTATACGCACCCTTAAGCACATCAAATCCATATTCAGGAAGGTCTACTAAAAGCTTAGTTAATCGCTTTCCGAAAAATTCTTCATCTATGGTTCTGCATGAACTTTTGATAGTTTTAGCTGTTTTTGTTTTAGTTAATGACAATGATAGATAGTCATCTATTGGACATTGTCCGTTAATTGATGTAATTGCTAGATTTTTTAAAACGATAACGTGTTCCAATTCATTTAAAGTTATGCTTTTTTTCAAACACTTATATATTTGCGGATTAGCTTCGTATGCGTAATACTGTCCGCTATTTCTTAATTTGTTTGCAATAATAATAGTGTTAAATCCGAAATACGCTCCGACTTCTGCAACGGTATCTCCGCTTTTGCATATGCGTTCAGCGACTTTTGAAAATCCCGAATTAATATCACCTGAAAAACGTAATTGATTTCCAAAAAACGGATCGTCTTTTCTTACTATCAACGGAAATTTGTTTTTTACTTTTGTAATTGTATATTCATCATCAAGAGTAACTTCTCCTCTCAATTTTGGAATAAGGTTTATAACAGATTTTGATTTTTCCAAAAACAAAACAAGAACGAGAAGAATGAAAGAGATAACTATAGCAATGGTTACCGGTTTATTCCGGGCTAAATAACTTTGCTCTGGTTTATGATAATAAAACTCTTCGTCCAAGAATAAACTCCGTCATCATACGCTTCCATTAAACGCATAAAAACGTTACTAAATAGTAAACACATTTAATAAAATTCTTTACAATTTGCAGTAAAAATTAGTATTCTTTTAATTGGGTGCAGAGGATTGGGATTTGGCTTCCATTTTACACAATCAAGAGAAGTTACTGGCGCAAGTAACGGCAAATTTTGAAAATTCCGATACGATATTAAAATCTTTACAAGGTAATGAGGGAATATCGGAGTTATTTGAGTTTCGAGCGGTGTTTTCTTCTTCAAGCAGTTCCGTAGATTTAGAGCAAGTTTTAGGTTCAGGAATTACGATTACATTTAAGTCTGAAACGCAAGAACGATATATCGATGGAATAATTGCAGAATTTTCGCAAGGACAAACAAAAATTAACGAGGATAATACATCGACAACTGAATACACGGCAGTTATTCGACCGAGTTTGTGGTTACTTACACTTGATAAGAATTATTTGATATTTCAGGGTAAAACTGCAATCGATATTATCAAGCAGATTCTTAAAGACGGCGGAATAAAGGATATAGAAGACAAAACTCGTTCTTGCGGAAAAGTTACGCGTGATTATTGCGTGCAGTACGGAGAAAGTAGCTTTAATTTTATTTCCAGATTAATGGAAGATGAGGGGATTTTTTATTATTTTAAGCATGCGAAAGGAAAGCATACTCTCGTTTTAGCTGATAGCACGCACGGATATTCTCCTGCAATAGGAGTTGAAAAGGTTGATTTTATTCAAGGAATAAACTCAACGTGTCCTTTAAATAAAATATTTAATACTAAAATAACAACAGCGGTAAATACCGGAAGCTATTCAGCTGCTGATTATAACTATACGATTTCGCAGACGTCGCTTTTCAGTAAACTGGATTCACAATGGACTGGGCAAAATATGTATGATTACCCCGGTGGATTTGAAAAATTGGATGACGGCAATAAAATATCAGAATTGCGAGTACAGCAATTGGAATTGAATCACAAGCTTTTTAGTGCATCTTCAACTGCGGCTAATTTGACGCCGGGACATTCGTTTGAAGTTGTTGGGCATTATGCGGATAAATTTAATCAGAAATATGTCGCATATCGTGTAAAGCATTCGTTTGCCCCCGATAAGGAAGGCGGTTTTATTTATAAAAATGATGTATTGGCATTTGAGGCAAAGACAGAGTTTCGACCACCACGTATAACACCGAAACCAAGGATTTACGGTTCGCAAACTGCAGTAGTTACATGTCCGTCCGGTGAAGAAATTTTTCGTAATGAATATTGTTGCGTAAAAGTTCATTTCTATTGGGATCAAGTCGGTAAAAAATCCGACACAGATAATAGTTCATGCTGGATTCGAGTAGCTCAATTACTCGCCGGAAGTGGTTGGGGTGCTATATTTGTGCCACGCGTTGGTCAGGAGGTTGTTGTAACGTTTTTGAATGGCGATCCCGATAAGCCGCTTATTACCGGATGCGTTTATAATGACAAGTTCATGCCGGCATATTCCGATAAGGAAGCGATGAAAACATCATTAAAAACAGTGACATTTACAGATGATTCCGGATTTAATGAGTTTCGATTTAACGATGAAAAGGATAATGAAGAAATTTACGTCCATGCTCAAAAGGATGTATATGTCGACATTGTTAATTCTCGTACAACAGATATAGAAGAGTCAGATGATACATTGACGCTGTTTAAAGGGTCGCGTTCTATCTTTTTAAAATCAGATGAAGGAAACGCCGAAGTAAAGCACACGATGGAGATTACGAAGGGAGATCAAGTCGTCAACATCAACGAAGGCAATCTGAAATATACAATAACAAAAGGAAATGCAGAAATAACTCTTACTGAAGGAAATCGTACTTATCTTATGGATAAAGGTGACGATACTGTAACACTAAAAGAAGGTAATAGGACAATTACTCTATCGAAGGGAGATCTTAAGTACGATGTTACTGGGAATTGTACCCTAAAAGTTTCAGGAGATATAACGATAAAGGCAGATGGCAATATAAATATAGAGGCGGGTAAAAAAATATCGATAAAGTCGGGACAAGATTTTACGGAAGATGCCGGAACAGCAATGAAAATAAAATCCAAAACTGACACGCAAATTAATGCGGGAACAAATTTGAAAGCAGAAGCAAAATTAAATATGGAATTGAAATCACTCGCTTTTAAAGCGACTGCAACAATGAACATGGATTTGAACGCGAACATGATGGTTAACGTAAAAGGTACGGTTAGTACTAAAATTGAAGGTGCGACAGTACAAATTAACGGAATGGGAGCGATAAAACAAACAGCGCCTTTGATTGCACTTGGAGGAATGATACAACTTGGATAATTCAATAGCAGAAAATCAGGATTTAATAGAGACAGAAGAGATAAAAGATGCCGATGGTAAACTTTTAAAAAGTATTTCTCTGCGGAACGGAATGCCTCATGGGGAAACTAAAATTTTCGATGATAAAGGGAATCTGGCGCAAGAACTGATGTTTGAAAATGGGATACTTTCAGGATCTGCAAAATTCTATCTGAACGGAAAGCCGTTAATGACTACGTCATTTGAAAACGGAGTACAGAATGGCGAAACGGTATTTTTTTTAAATGGCATATTATCTGGAAGCGTTGAAGTGAAAGATGGACAGTTTAACGGCGTTTTTACTTCATACGATACGGCGGGAAATGTTATAAGAGAAGCAAATTATGTTAATGGCATACAAGAAGGCGAATGCAAAACGTATTATCCCGATGGTTCACTTCTTGAAGTCTCTGTTTATAAAAACAATGTCGTAGATGGCGAGGTCATCAAATATTTTCAAGACGGCGCGCTAATGCAAACATCTAATTTTCAAGACGGAAGGCCGATAGGATATATAGACACTTACGATAACGACGGAAATTTAATATCTAGTAAGGAGGCGTAATGGGATTTGGAGTTTGTACAGGTGCAATGGCAAAATGTCCCTTTGGTGTTATGCCGACTCCGTTGACTTTTTTGCCGTCAAAAATCATGGGTAAAACCGGCCCAATGGGCAGTTGTTGCGATTGTGCACCTTTCATGAATATAAGCCCATTTGGTGTATGTTTAAGTTTGTTAAATCCAATAACAGCAGCACAAACCGCCGCGGCTTTTGGAGTCTTAACGCCTGGGCCATGTATTCCTTCACCCATCGGAATGTGGATACCAACGAAACCAACAGTTATATCTTCTAAAGGAGCCATATTAACAAGTGACTCTATATTGGCGTGTGCCTACGGCGGCATTATAAAGATTCTTCCTCCATTTCAATTTACGGTAATGATTTAAGGAGACAGCTTATTATGAATGATTGTATTTTTTGTAAAATCGTTGCAGGTGAAAGTCCTGCGTATAAGATATGGGAAGACGACGAACATTTAGCGTTTTTATCGATATATCCAAATACACTAGGAGCATCTGTAGTTATACCAAAGAAACATTTTTCGAGCTATGCGTTTGCTATGCCCGACGATGAACTCGCTAAATTGACGTTGAAATCTGCAATAGTCGGACGACTTTTGGATAAGGCTTTTGACGATGTCGGTCGTACGGCAATGGTGTTCGAAGGATTCGGCATAAATCATGTCCATGCGAAATTGTTCCCATTGCATTATACTGCAGGAGAATGGCATCCTCTTCATACCGATTACAATAAATACTTTGAAAAATATGAAGGTTATGTTTCATCACATGAATATCACGGGCCAAATCCCGATTTAGAAAAACTGGCAGCTAAAATCAGAGCGTGTTTATAACATACCAATCTTATAGAGATTTCTAATTTGTGATAAGAAGGCGTTTCTTGCAAGCCAAAGCCTGATTTTTGATTGATTTATATCGGAAAATTTATTCGCTTTACAATTAGTTTTCAAGATACAAAAAGTCCCCGTGTTCCCACAGGGACTTGTAAAATGCATTACACGCTCAGATTATATCTTTATGTTGTAGCAGAACATTGCACGCAATGTGATTGTACCCTTCTGGGTCAGTTTAATTTCATGTTCCCCGACTTCGGCATCTGCTACACGTGCAGAATTTTTACTCTTTCCAAACTTGTATTCAGCTTCTAAACGTGCAGTCATTTTCTTTGCAAACGCCTTTTCAATACCTAAAGCTACGATTGGTGTAATTGTTGATACCTTAACATCTACAGTCGAGAACGTGGTATCATCCAGTTCATCGAATGTCCTGAAACTAGAAACAGCCTTACCATAAGCCGCTCCTAACTTTAAATACGTCATCATTTTAGTTTCACAATCCACAAAACCAAGTCTCAAAGCTAAAGAAGGAACAAATCCATTAATTCTTATCTCTGCATCATAACCAACGGTAGAACCAGTGTTATTACCAGTTCCGGCATTGCCGTCGAAGTTCGCTATTGTCGACGCAGGCCCGAAATCCAAACCAGCCTCGATACCGGCATAGAATCCTTTACCTTTCAATTTTTTACCAAAACCAAAAGCAACTGTTCCCATAAGTCTGGTAGTGTCTGAATTTGCAACTTTTGAAAAATCTTTTGAATATTTAACTTCTTGCTTTGCTCCGACATTCGATGCTGCAACACCAAGACCGAGGTAGAAACCTTCGTAGGCTGCATGTTGTTGTTCGATTGCTACGTTATCAACCGTTTCTACTGCCGCATCTTCTGCAAACGCTGGCATAGCTAACAAAGCTGATGCTAACACTATTTTCTTCATATCATTTTCTCCTAAATTAAAACACCGTTATACACGGGCCGACTGACATCAGCCGACTTAAATGTTGTACAGTTTTTATTTAAATTTTTCAACAAAACAAGGCGACTTTTAAATAAATGTTGCGAGATTGCAACAGTTTCTGTGTGTGGATATTTTTTGCTTGTACTCATTATATCAGTTAACGAAAGATAAAACTTTATATTGTAATGTTTGTAAGAAGAGAGGGGGGGATATACATGAAACATATAGTATTTTTGATTATAGCATTGCTTCCATGTCTTAACGCTTTTGCGTCGGTAGTGACTTCTGAAACAAAGATTGAAACAGAAACTGCAGAAGTTATTAGACCCGAGTGGTGGATTGATGTGATGAAAGATGTGAAAATTGATCTTCCTTCTGAGATTGAGGCTAAAAGAGCAGAGAGAGGGTATTTGGAGTTTAGCGATTTGCTTGAAGCAAAATGTTCACCTGAAAAAGTTAAACAAGTAAATGAGTCGATAGAAAAAAGGTATCTGGAGTTTATGAATAAGCCTGAAAATAAAGATAAACTTAAAACTGTCATATTCGGAGCTTTTCGCAAAAATGGATATCCTCAGAAAATGTATAAATCACATAATGGTGGAAAATATTTTTCGCTAATCGATATTAATCTAGAAAATCGTCCTGACATTGCAAGAGATGTTAGAAACATTGGATATTTATCGCCTAATCAATATGACGTGGTCATTTTTGAAGCTATGGTTT
>CAMNGH010000001.1 GCA_946538065.1 uncultured Holosporaceae bacterium | reverse complement strand
TTCCGCTTCCCTCACTACCTATAACAAAAATGATCTTCCCATCCAGTGGCACTTCGCTGATTGTTTTATCCCCACGTTCGTCTAAACCAACGCACCAAAAACCTTGTTTTTTTAAGTCTTTGATGGTGTGTACTAAATTCGTAACACGAATTATCGGAATAATTTCAGCTGCTCCTGACGCGGTTTTTGCAACAGAAGCCGTCAACTCTGGACTGTTGTCTTCTGCAATGACAATTGCTCTTGCGCCGAATACCGCCGCAGCTCGCATGATACTTCCGACGTTTTGAGGATCAGTTACTTTATCGAGAAAAACTATCGGACGAGTATCATTTTCATCCTCGATAACATCTTCTATAAACACTTCAGGAAGCTTTTTCACTTGCACCGCACATCCCTGATGTGTTGCCTCCTTACCAAAAGTTATCGCAAAAAAATTCTTATCCGCGATTTCCGTTTTTATGCCACGCACATGACATTCTTCTGCAAAATCGAGATTATTTTCAGATACCACAAACCTGAGCACTTCACGTTGCGGATTTTGCAAAGCCGCCTTTACCGCATGCTTTCCATACAGCCACATAGCCTCTGATTGATGACGTTTTTTATTCATACTATCCCGATGTTTCATCACCGTAAGGCTACCGCAAATGAAATAAAAAGGCTATATATAAAGTGTAAGTGTTTGGATATTGCTCAGATGAGTACTGTTTCTGTTCTTCCAATCGGACCGTTTAACAACGCCTTCTCGTATAAAAGCGATTTCGAGGTGAAAATCGGTGATGTCGTTGAAGTACCGTTCGGAAGTAAAAACACAATTGGCATTGTTACTAACGATGAGCCCGATGAGACTATCGAGTTGAAATCCATTGTAAAAAAGTTTGAGTACAATATCGGAAAAGTAAACTGCGACTTCTTAGAGTGGGTATCGTCGTATACCTTCATTCCAAGAGGGCAAGTATTGAAAATGATACTTTGCGAAAAAACAGTGTTCACCACCAAGAAAAATTCCGATATTAAAACACAGTCGCTTGCCGATGCCGCACCGATATCATTAAATGAAGAGCAAAAATCTGCTTACGAAAAAATAATTGTATCCGCAAACAAACCGTGCTTGTTGCATGGCGTTACGGGTTCGGGAAAGACGGAAGTGTATCTCGCTGTCGCGAAAAAAATCTTCGAGCAGAAAAAACAAGTACTGATACTGTTTCCGGAAATTGCGTTAACCAAGCAAATTTCAGACAGAATCGAAAAGTATTTCGGCTTTAAACCGATTATCTGGAACTCCGGTATTACACCGAAACACAGACGAGAAGCATGGCTGAAAGCGATATCCGGCGAACCGTGCATTATTGTCGGAGCGCGTTCGGCTTTGTTTTTACCGTTTCAGAATCTCGGGCTTATCGTAGTAGACGAGGAGCACGACTCTTCTTACAAACAAGAAGATGGTGGTTTTTATAACGCCAGAGACATGGCTATTGTTCTGGGACACTTGCGAAATATCCAAGTCATTTTGTCTTCAGCGACACCATCTCTGGAAAGTTACATAAACGCGAAAAGTGGCAAATACGGATATGCTCTGCTTGAAAATCGGTTTGGTGTATCAAAAATTCCGCCGATACGACTTATAGATATGCGCCAAAACAAATTCGACGGACATATTTCTCCGCCGTTGTTAGACAATATAAAAGCGACTATTGCTCGTGGAGAACAATGTCTAATCTATTTAAACAGACGCGGCTACTCTCCTATAACTCTATGTAAATCATGCGGTGAGAAAATCGCTTGTCCGAATTGCACTTCATGGCTGGTTTATCACAAAGATTCGGAGAAATTAATCTGTCATTACTGCGGACATAAAATGAATATTCCGAAAAAGTGTATCAGTTGCGGAGAAGAAGATTCATATATTCCATTCGGTTCTGGAGTTGAAAGGATTTTTGAGGAACTTCAATCTAAATTACCGAGCGCGCGCATTAAAATAGCCTCTTCCGACACAATGAATTCCGAAAAAAATATAGAAAAACTAATTGATGAAATCACTAATCACGAAACTGACATTATTATAGGAACTCAAATTTTAGCGAAGGGACATCATTTTCCGAATATTACGCTGGTAGGAATTGTCGATGGTGATTTAGGATTGAACGGAGCGGATTTACGAGCTGCCGAAAAAACATATCAGTTGATAAATCAAGTCGCAGGACGTGCAGGGCGTGCGGAGAAAGAAGGGCAAATATTGATACAGACGTTTATCCCGAATCATTCTTTATATACTGCACTCAAATCTGATAACCCAATGACCTTTTTGAATATGGAAATCGAATCACGTCGCACAAATAAATTGCCACCATATTCTAACTTTGCATCGCTGATTATCTCCGGCACCAATAAAGAACTGACGAAAAAGGTAGCACAACAATTGCGAGATACATGTCCGTCTGGAATAAAAATATTCGGTCCTGCTCCTGCTCCGATTTTTTTATTGCGAGGAAGAGTCAGGTGGCGTATTTTGCTGCAATCTACTCAAAAAAAATCGATAAATTCTGCAATAAAAAAATGGATTTTTTCTCAAAAAACGCCAAAAAACGTTAAAATTCAAATAGATATTGATCCAATTACTTTTTTGTAGAATTAACTTATTGTAAATCAATTTGATTTAGTCTGTAAGAAATATAGTAAGTTAGGGTCGTGGTAAGGCCGCGATCCGGAGTTGGATTAAGGGTGTTATAATGGTTGAAAGTACACAGCATGTATTAGATAGAGTACGTCCGCCACGAGTGCAAATTACGTATGACGTAGAAATCGGAAATGCTATTGTTATGAAAGAACTTCCGTTTGTTTTGGGAGTTTTGGCGGATTTGTCAGGTATGCCGGCAGATGAGTTACCTCCGATAAAGATGAGGAAATTCGTTGAAGTGGACAGAGATAATCTACCTGAATTTATGATGTCGATTAATCCAAGATTGGCTATACAGGTAAAAGATACATTGGGTGATGGGGCGGAAGATCTTAACGCGGAACTCTTCTTTAAGCATATCGATGATTTCGGTCCTGTGAGTATTGCAAAGCAAGTCCCGAAACTTAATAAGATTTATTCTTCGAGAGTTCGACTGAATGATTTGGTCGTGAAGCTTGAGGGTAATGATCCTCTCCAGAATTTGGTTAAAGAAATAGTCTCTGATGCGGATTTGAGAGCAGCGCTGAAGCTTCAGATAGATGCGGTTTTGAAGGCAAATAAGCAGACAGTTACTGCTGATTTCGCTACGACGACAGAGCAGACAGATTCTTCTCAGGCAAAAGATGCGCCTGCAAAACCAGCGGATGCTGCAAAACCGGCAGATGGTGCGGCAGCTCCGGCGGCAGATGCTTCAAAACCAACTAGAGAAATCCTGAAGGAAATGTTTAATGAAGGTAAAATGGCGCGTGATCCTGAAGCAGAAGTCAACGCCTGTAATATCTTAATTGAACTGTTATTTAAAATTGAAGAAGCAAAAATTACCAGCGTAAAGAACCCGTTAGTATTTGTTGAAAAAGCAATTGCGGATATCGATGTTATATTGAGCACGCAGATTAATGAAATTCTTCATAACAAAGCGTTTCAGGAATTAGAGGGGACTTGGAGAGCACTTTACTACTTGGTTATGAATACGGAAACCAGCACTCAATTAAAGATAAGAGTGATGAACGTAACCAAGAAAGAGCTTTTGGATGACTTGGAGCATGCGGTTGAATTCGACCAAAGCCAGTTGTTTAAGAAAGTATACGAAGAAGAATATGGCACTTTCGGCGGTCATCCGTACTCATGCTTAATCGGTGGATACGAATTTACTCGTCATCCGCAGGATATTTTGCTGTTGGAGAAGATTTCGAATGTCGCAGCGGCGGCTCATGCTCCGTTTATTGCGGCAGCGCATCCAAAAATGTTCGATATGGATAGCTTTGCACATCTCGCTGAACCAAGAGATATTTCAAAGATATTCGAGAGCACAGAAATGATAAAGTGGCGGTCTTTCAGAGACAGCGAGGATTCAAGATATGTCGCACTTGTCCTTCCGAGAGTTTTAATGAGACTTCCTTATGGACCTGATACATTGCCGGTTGACGGATTGAATTATGTCGAATCTATTGACGGCGCAGATAACTCTCAGTTCTGTTGGGGAAATGCAGCTTTCGTGATGGGAGAGAGAATTGGACATGCTGTTTCGTTATATAAATGGCCTGCTGCTATTCGTGGTGTTGAAGGTGGAGGACTGGTTGAAGGTCTGCCTGCTTATACATTTAAGACCACCGATGGAGATATTGCATTGAAGTGTCCGACAGAGATAGCAATTACCGACAGGCGAGAGAAAGAATTGAGCAATATGGGATTCTTAGCAATATGCCATAGTAAAGGAACGGATTTTGCTGCATTCTTCGGAGGTCAAACCACTCAGAAACCAAAAGTTTACAATACGGATGAGGCAAATGCTAATGCTGCACTCAGCGCAAGACTTCCGTATCTGTTGGCGGCTTCGAGGTTCGCTCATTACATAAAAGCAATTATGCGAGATAAAGTAGGCTCGTTCCTGACTCGAGATAATGTTGCTTTGTATTTGAATAACTGGATTGCAAGTTACGTTTTGTTGAATGATGCGGCAAACCAGGAATTGAAAGCGAGATATCCGTTAAGAGAGGCGAGAATAGACGTATTTGATATTCCGGGTAAACCTGGGTCTTATAAAGCGACTATTTTCTTGAGACCTCATTTCCAGTTAGAGGAACTTACGGCATCTATTAGGCTTGTGGCTACATTGCCACCACCGGCAGCCGGTTAGACCTAGGCGATAAATGGAGTAGTTGAAGTTGTGTAGTAGTTATGGAGATTTAGATGGCTGTTAAAAGTTGGAAAGATTTCGGTTCACAATCAGTGGATCTGAGAGATGAAAGTGGCAGCTTAAACGAGGTTGTGGTATCGTCTGTTCTGCCACAGTGGATGATAAAGTGTGAAGATTTTTTCGACAGTGATGTAGAAGGATTTGATGGAGATTCTACGCCATGCTTGTGGGTAAAGGTCGGAGCATCTAGGAAAACGACTTATGATGCCGGGGGTGAGTTAACCGGAGATGGAAGAATTACTTCCAGAACTGTTATCGTAAGTATGAAATATGGTTCATGGGCTCCGCTGATTCAGCAATATATGTATGAAGGTAAAAACGTAAAGGCTTTGAGCTTAATTCGTTTCTCCTGTATTGAAGGAACGAAAGTGATAATTCAACAAATAGATTATACCGTCTGCAAAATAGAACAGTATGTCCAGGATGGAGACGTTATTACTTTTGCATTTAACTTTGTAAAGGTAGTGGATACGAATACGGCTTACGGTACAGATGGCACAAAGATAGGAAATACAGCTGTTGCATTTGACAGTTCATCTTTAAAGGTTGAATTGAAGTAGTGAGATAAAGCTATACAGTGTTGTTTTTGTAGTATTGTTGCGTATTAGCTTGGAAAAGGTAATACGCCTTACTTGAAAAAGGAGGGAATTATGAATGCAGATTTTGAAGCAAGGATAAGAGGTGTTGATCAAAAAGTAGAGAAGATGGAGGAGGAGGCTAAGAAGAAAGGTAGTCATACTCCGCAATTTCTCATAAAGTGCGATGATATTTTCAGTAGTGATATCGATGGTTCGGAAAAAGACGGGGCTCCGTGTCTGTGGATTGATACAGGTTCTGAAAGACACGCAACTCACGATGCTTCAGGTGAACATACCGGAGACGGAAAAGTTGTTGGTGAAGATGTTATAGTTTGCATGAAGTACGGTTCATGGGGACCACTATTGCAAGAAGGTATGCTCGCCGGAAAAGTTTTAGACGAGATTAATATACACAGATTGATAAGCAATCACGGCAAGCAAGTTACGGCACAAGAACTGACTTATGAAAACTGTTTGATAAAGTTTTATCGTCAATCAGGAGATCACATAATATTTTCGTTTGGCTACAGTGCCGTTGAAGATTTAAAGATAAAATACGACGCTAAAGGTACAAAAACCGGACAAGTCGGAATGAAATTCGACTTCAGTAAGTTAAAGGTAGAAGGCAAAAGCTGAAAGCTGCCGGTTAAGCCCGGCAGTTTCTATTTCTTATCGATTACTTTTATTAAATGCCATCCGAATTGGGTTTTTACAGGAGCAGAAATTTCTCCTTTCTTTGTCGCAAATGCGGAATCCTCAAATTCTTTAACCATCATTCCTCGTCCGAAATATCCGAGATCGCCTCCTTGGGCTCCTGATGGACATTTTGAAAATTTTTTGGCGGCATCTTCGAACGAAATTGTTCCGTTCTTTACATTGTTCAATATATCATTAGCTTCTTTTTCAGTTTCTACTAAAATATGAGACGCTCTTACTTGAGTGAATTGTTGAGTCATTTCTGTTCCTTTATCTGAATCTATTACCATTTTTAATCCGAAAAGTAAGATTAAACAACCGATAATCGCAATGATAATTTTTTTCATCTTTCGTCTCCATTATGAAACATTTGAGAGTAAACCATCTGAAATACGAATGCAAATATGGCGTTTAAGAAAGAAGCAAATGAAAAATGATTATCAAATCACTTGATATATGAAGGTGGATTATTATACTAGGTTGCTGTGTGGAGTAAATTTACATGTAAGACATCTGCATTGAGAATATGAAGAATGGAGCAAAAAATGAAAACCAATAAGTATCTATTTATGATGACGTTTGCGACAGTCCTTATCTGTGGAGCAGTTGAAGGAATGGGAGTACCGAAAGATAGTGCAACGGTACCAGAACCAGATGAGAAGCGCTCATCGAGGAAATTGACATCTATATATCCAGAGATGTCGCGTCAAATTAAGGAAATGTCTGAGAAAAGGGATTTGGATTCCAGAATCTATGAACCCGTGAGAACATGGGCACTAGGGGGACGGATGTCGAGTCAAACTGAGAAAGTATTTAAAGGATTTAGTGAAAAATTAGAAAATGATAATAATTTCAAAGAGAAGATGCTAGCTAAAATTTGTCTGGAGAAAAGGGATTTGGATTCCAGAATCTATGAAACCGTAAGAGCCTGGGCACCAGGGATGTCGAGTCAAACTATGTGGGAGAAAAAATTTAGAGAAAGATCGAAAGAGGATAATGTTTTCGGACAGAGAGCGTCGTCTTGTGAAGACAAAGATGTGGAATTGCCGTTAACTAGATCGAGGGGATCGGGTATTTGTTCAGATCGAGTCTTTTTTCAAGGAGAACAAAGAAATTCTGTTGAGATAAAATTTCGCAAAGGTAAGGTCGTTTTACATAAAATTAATTCGATTAGCTATGGTGAGATGCTAGCGTTACTTGAGTCTGCAAACAAGATATATTTAAATTGTGAGGATGAGCCTGTATATGTGACTAATTTGATTCTTGCATCGCTTGTACTCAAAGATGAAGCAGAAATTTTCATAATACTTGAAGAACAAAATATAAAAGCGTTTAACGTGTTTTTGGAAAATAATAGAGAAAAAATAGTGACTATCTCTTTATTAATAAAAGGAGGATACGATCTAATGCCTTCTGTTGCGAAAAATTTAAAGAAACTGAGCACGCGTTATTCTATAAATTTAATGGTTACGCAATGTCTTTTCAATGCCTGGCGTCAACAGCATAACGTGAATGCGGCTAATTTAAAAAAACGATTAGAATCCGATGGAAAGGACGCTACACTGCGGTTAGTCAAAAAAGATAACGGAATAGCGACGTGCGGTGGACCTGCCTCTATCGATGAAAGGACGGGGACTATGCTAATAGGCTACGATCCCAAGTTCTAAAATGGTAATTTCATACCTGCCGGCAGAATACCTCCCATTTGTTCTGAAATTTTTGCTTCGAGTTTCGATTTTGCGTCGTTAAATGCTGCGACAATCAAATCCTCTACCATTTCTGCGTCATCAGGAGACAACAATTTCGGATCGATGGTGAGTTTTTTCATATCTCCTTTACCGCTGATGACGACAGTTACCATGCCACCACCTGATGTGCCGGAAACTTCCAACTCATTCATTTTGTTTTGAGCTGCCATCAGTTTTGCTTGCATTTCCTGAGCTTGTTTCATTAATTGATTAAAATTATTATTCATCTTTTCCTCCTATTGTAATTTTGCGTTTGGAAACATTCTCATAGCTGAGTCGGCTAAAGATGTCTCAGTATTATTTGTCGTACTATTTTTTATATCGTGCATTTCTTTAGATTTTGCAACAGAAGTTGTCGATTTTCCGCAACTTTGTATCAACTCGTACAAATCCGGTAATCCGGATGAGTAAACAATCCTGATAATTATCATTTCGAGGGCTATTTCGGGATGTTCACACATGCTTAGCTCATTTAATCCTTTAATAAGCATTTGCCAAATTTTGGATAGGGCCGGCAGAGAAACTTTTCCCGACATTTCTTTTAGTTTTGATATAGTCGCTTCTGAATATATGTTTTCGAGCGGAGCAACTCCTGTCTTAATGCATGTCATAACATGGACATAATCTAACAGCAAATTCGCTATGCTTGTGCTCGAAATATCATCCTTGATGATTTCACGATATTTTGAAACAGCGGATTTTACATCGTTAGAGAGAATTAATCTTAATAGTTCAATAATATCTGTATCGTCAGACAAACACAGCATAGCTTTTACGTCATCGACCGTTATGGTGTTGTTGTCTGACATGTTTATTGCTTGGTCTAAAATTGATAAACTGTCGCGAATAGAACCGTTAGCGGCTTTTGCAATTAACGAAAGGGCTTCCGCTCCTGCAGAAATGTTTTCACGATTACAGACTGAAGACAGGTATTGTGTAATCAATCCTGCGTCAACCGGCTTCAAATCAAACTTTAAAACGCGAGACAAAATTGTCTCCGGAATTTTATATGTTTCCGTTGTTGCCATTAGGAATTTTACGTGTTCTGGCGGTTCTTCCAACGTTTTTAAAAGTGCGTTAAAAGCACTTTTTGAGAGCATATGGACTTCATCAATAATGAATATTTTGAATTTCCCTGTGGTCGGTTTATATCGACAGGATTCTATTATTTCTCTTACATCATCAACGCCTGTATTGCTTGCCGCATCGATTTCAATAACGTCGATTTGATTATCGTGTGCGAAACTTAAGCACGATGCGCATTTGCAACATGGCTCTGCAGTTGTTCCGTCGAAATTTTCACACCTAAAGGCTTTTGCCAGAATTCTTGCAATTGTCGTTTTTCCAATACCTCGGGTGCCGGAGAATAACATCGCCGCACCTAATCTGTTTTTTTGCATTCCTCGCGTAATAATTTTTACGGCGACATCTTGCCCGACTACATCAGCAAATCTCTGAGGTCTGTATTTTCTGGCTAAAGGAATATAAACACACATGCTGCTCTTTCCGACTTAACAGGAGGCGCCAACCCGCTCGGTGTTGCTACGGCTGCTTTCTTCCGAACCTGACCGGGTTTGCAATCCTGTACGTCTGACGACTCCAAAGGTTGATTATAACAGACTACAATTTTTTATACCAACAGTTTAATGTTGAAAAAGTTCAAAAAATATTCTGTCCAAATTGTAAATTTTATGTTAGAAGTAGGGCGTATTAATTCATGGATTTATCAATGAATAAAAATATTTCTACTGCTTCTCAATCGACAGCAACATCCGTACTTAAATCTGCGTTACCGAGAACGATTTGGATTGTCGGTATTGTCAGTTTCTTTTCGAATTCCGCCTCTGTCATTATTACAGCTTTTTCTGCGGAGTTTATTATTAACATTCTCGGTGCTTCTCCTGCCGCGATGGGATATATAAGAGGTTTGTCTGAGGCTCTTTCATATCTTGTAAAAATGTTTTCCGGAGTTCTCAGTGATTGGATGGGAAAAAGGAAAATTCTCATGCTCATCGGATATTTGTGTGCAGCTTTCGCAAAGCCGATGTTTGCATTGTCGCAAGGACTGGGATTGTACGTCTCTGCTCAATTAATCGAGAGAATTACAAATGGTTTGAGAGATACGCCACGTGATGCGTTGATAGCAGATTGTGCTCCGAAAGAGTTGAAGGGCGCCAGTTACGGTATCAGACAGAGTTTTGCGTTTTTAGGTTCTATGGTGGGCTCTGTAGCCGGATTTTTGCTTTTGCTTTATTTCGGCAGTTCAGTGCTAACCATCCGTATGGTGTACATGTTTGCAGCGATTCCTATTTTGATAGCTGTTGCATTGATATATTTCGGAATAAAAGAACCGGAGAATATTGTTCGATTGAAAGACAAAAGAAAAGGATTTCCGATTAAAAAAGATGACATTAAGCAGTTGGGGTCTCATTTCTGGTTCTACTTATTCATTTGTTTCATTTTTATGTGCTCTCGTTACAGCGAATCGTTTTTGGTATATCGTGCGCAACACTTGGGATTGGAAGTGAAATATGCGCCGTTGGTGCTGGCTCTCATGTATTTGTTTAACTCTCCAACGTCTAAGATTGTCGGAAGTTGGTCTGATAGACATGAACGCAAAATCTTCTTGGCGTTTGGGTTCTGTATGATGCTGGTTTCATGTATTGTTCTGACGTTCGCGACGGAAATTTGGCATGTCATGGCTGGTGTTGCAATTTACGGTATTCACTACGGAGCTACCCAGGGTACATTCTATGCTATGGTGTCGGATTATTCACCTCCTCAGATTAAGGGAACATCTATTGGTATCTTTAATTTGATATGCTGCATTGGTATGTGTATTTCGAACATTGTAACAGGTGAACTTTGGAAACATTGCGGAGCGGAAACGACCTTCCTTGTTAACTCATGCATTACATTTGTTGCAGCAGTTGGAGTAATGTTTATTAAACAACCGAAAAAGAAAATCGAGGAAGTACCATGCGTGAAGAAATAAAACATATCTCTGATGAAATAAATACATCGCTGGATTTGCTTCGGAGGTTTCTTTGACCTCGACACGTTGAAAAAGCAAGTTGAGGAATTAGCGGAATTAAGTGCGTCAAATGACCTGTGGCAGGATCAGGAAAAAGCTAAACAGGTCATGCAACGGAAATCTCAGTTGGAAAATGAGGTTAACAGATTTACGTCTGCAGAATCGGAATATAACGACTTGAAAACTATGCTGGAACTTGCTGAGGAAGAAAATGACGCTTCTTTGGTAGCGGAAACTGAAAGTGCTTTTAAAGATTTAGCACAGCGAATAAAAGTTTATCAGTTGGAATGTTTCTTTTCGGGAGAGGCCGATAAGAATAGTTGCTATCTGGAAATACATGCAGGCGCGGGCGGAACAGAAGCTCAAGATTGGGCTCAAATGCTGTTGCGTATGTACACTCGTTGGGCTGAGAGTCATAATTTCGGTGTTGAAATTATAGAAGAAAGCATCGGCGAAGAAGCAGGTATAAAATCCACTACCATCAAAATAAGCGGATTGAAAGCTTATGGCTGGCTGAAAGGTGAGGCGGGTATACATCGGTTAGTCAGAATTTCTCCGTTTGATTCCAATGCCAGACGGCACACGAGTTTTGCATCTGTCGGAGTGTATCCTGTTGTTGACGATTCCATACATGTGGAAATAAACGATTCTGATTTGCGTATCGATACGTATCGCGCGTCAGGGGCAGGCGGTCAGCACGTCAACAAAACGGAAAGCGCCGTTCGCATTACACATATCCCGACGGGAATAGTCGTGCAATGTCAAACGGATCGTTCACAACATCGTAACAAGGCAACGGCGTTTGAAATGTTGCGTTCTCGTTTGTATGAATTGGAATTGAGAAAGAAAGAAGAGCAAGCCAACACAGGAGACAAGAACGAAATCGGTTGGGGGCACCAAATTCGCTCGTACGTTATGCAGCCGTATCAAATGGTGAAAGATTTAAGAACCAATTTCGAAAAAGGAAATGTTGCTGCTGTATTAGACGGAGAAATCGACGAGTTTTTGCAGGCGTCTATCAGTTCAAAAGTAGCGGAGTAGTTTCGTTTTCTCAAATTTAATTGTCTTTCTATAAAGAACGGATTTATGCAGAAATATAATTTTTTCTGTCTGCTACTGGACTTTTAATGCTATAGTTGTTAAAAGTTATTCCATATTGAATGTGGAGATATTTGTGGCTTTAAAAATTCGTTTAGCTCGCGGAGGAGCGAAAAAGCACCCGTACTACAGAATGGTCGTAACAGATTCCAGAAATGCAAGAGACGGATCTTTTATTGAAAAAGTCGGAACTTATAATCCGTTTTTAGATCATGATGATGCGTCGCGCGTCACCGTAAAAGAAGATAGAGTAAAATATTGGTTTTCTGTTGGCGCGAAACCGTCAGACAGAGTTGCTATCTTGTTAAGTAAAATGGGATTGTGCGAGAAGCCGGCGATTACGGAAACTCCTAAAAAATCCGCTCCGAAGAAGAAAGCTCAAGAGAGATTGCAGGCACAGCAAGAAGCCGCTGCTGCAGCTGCTGAGACTCCAGCCGAGTAATATAGTTGATAGAGATTTTGCGCATTGTCGGAGCGTTCGGTATACGCGGGGCAGTGCGCATCGAGTCTTATTCTGATAACCTCAAGAAATATAGAAAACTTTATAACGATGTCGGAGAGGCGTTTGCTTTTCGTGTGCTCAAGCCAAACGTTATTACTCTCGAAAATGTTAACGACCGAAACGTCGCAGAAACGTTAAAAGGTATGTCTCTATTTATAAAAGAAGATGAACTTGAGCCGTTGGAAAACGGAGAGTTTTATTTGCACGATTTAATAGGACGTGAAATTAAAGTGCGCGATTCCGAAAGTACATGCGTAATTACAGACGTGTGTAATTACGGTGCGGGAGATATCGTTGAGCTGTCGTATGACGGACAACGGTTTTTGGTGCCGTTTACGAATACTAATTTTCCCGAAACGAACGGTGAATTGTTGTTATCCGCAGACGCTTTTAAAAATTTTCGAGAGTAAAATGTGGCAGGCGAATGTTTTTACAATTTTTCCAGAGGCTTTTCCCGGTAATCTGGGAGTTTCGTTAATTGGAAAGGCGCTTGAGCAGAAAAAATGGGCGCTAAATTTAATTGATTTGAAACAGTTTCCCGTGAAATCCGATCGCATCGATTCGATTCCTTACGGTGGAGGGAACGGCATGGTTTTGTCACCACTGACTTTTGAAAAAGCGTTTGAGACGTTGTCGGACGATGCTAAAAAAATGCGCAAAGTATATTTTTCACCGCGTGGGCGACAATTTACTCAACAGGATTTTTCCGACATCAGTAAATCTGCAGGAGTGACATTTTTGTGCGGAAGATATGAAGGCGTTGACCAGCGGATTTTGGACGTTTACGGTTTTGAGGAAATTTCCATAGGTGATTTCGTGCTGATGGGAGGAGAAGTTGCCGCCATGGCCGTAATTGAAGGATGCGTGCGATTGTTGCCTGAGGTGGTTGGTAATGCTGAATCGATACACAATGACTCGTTTCAAGAGCCGCTACTGGAGTACAATCAATACACCAGACCTGCGGAGTTCCACGGCGTTACAGTGCCTGAAGTTTTGCGTTCGGGTAATCATCAAGACGTGGCGAAATTCCGACTGGAGCAAGCGAAGCAACTCACGATGAAACATCGCTTGGACGTTTGGAATAAATACGTTGCGAGTAAGCTAGGGGAAGTAAAGAAAATCGGCATATAAAGCTCCAAAAAAATTTACGATTTTTTGAGATTTTTCGAAAATGTAAATAAATCGTTAACCATTTGACGCGTATCCTGAAGATAAGTAGTTGTGTGGTGTTGAAATGGAAGCGTGTGTTCAGTGGTATGAAGGAATGTTGATTTCACCTCAGCATTTTCAGCAATCAGAAAATTATCTGCAGCATTTATTCAGAGAGTTCAGTTCGGCCCATTCCGCATTTGGATATGGTGTTTATGATTTAAAAATCGACACATCTGCTTTATCTTCCGGCGTGATTCGTGTATTAAATGCGCGCGGTATTTTTAAGGATGGTCTGTTTTTCGATTTTGATGCTCTTCATGATAATCCTTTGGAAAGAAATCTCAGTGACTATTTCACAGTTAGCAGTACACCTGTAAAAATTTATCTCGCCGTTCCTGCTCGTAAGATGGGAGAAAATCAATTAACGGGAGATATGGCTCGTTATTATTCTTCTGAAATATCCAATGTATGCGATGAAAATACAGGGGATAACCCGAAAAATATATCAACTTTAAAACCACGTTTGAAACTGCTTTTAGAAAATGAAGTTGACGCACGCTACACAGGTTTTCCGATATTTGAGGCACAGAAATCGATAGATGGTGGTGTTGTAAGTACTGATTATATCGCTCCTTACATTACGATAAATGAGCATTCGAAAATTTCGGAAATGTGCCGAGAGATAGCGCAAATTATCAGGGGAAAGGTTTCGTATTTCGCGGACAGGAAAGACAATTATTCTCGCACAGCCTCAGATGAGTCGATGGCGAGTTTGCGTTTGTTAATTCAAGCGGCATTACCATTGGAAGCTGCTGTAAGAACGAATGATATTCAGCCTTTTGAACTCTATAAATATTTGCTGAATGCAATTGCGTTTATCGTTTCGATTAATCCGACACAGTTAATTCCAAGGTTAACTATATATGATCACGAAAATTTGTTTCAGACATTTAATGGCCTGTTGCAGTATATGCAAGATGTCCTTGGTAGGCTGAAACAACAGTATGACATTATTCATTTCGATAAAGATGGTGATACGTTCAAATTGCAAATGAAAAAAGAGTGGCTGGAGAAAGGTACCCTCGCTATTGGTATTCAAAAACCATTTATTCTGACAGATGACGATATTTTGCACTGGATTAACGGCGTGAGAATTGCAAGTGAATCTATGATGCCAATGATAAGAGACAAGAGAGTGTTAGGTGCGGAAAGAGTTGTTCTCGAAAGAGGAGAATATATAACTCAACCAAATGGTATGACAATTATATCTGTGAAAGTGCAGCCGAGTTACATAAAACCTGCGGAAAAATTGTGTTTAGTTAACAGCTCCGTAAACTTCACACCAGAGGAGGTCATATTGTATGCAGACTGCTAATCGTCAACACACGACAGAGCTTGCACAGATTTTGCGCGAAATGTTTGGTAATTTTTGCGTGGCTATTTTCAATGCACAAGAAAATATAAAAGAGACTAAAGAAAACGTAGATTTTCATGCGATTTATCGTTCAATGAGTTCATTTATAAAAATTGCTATGGAAAATGAAAAGCATACGATAGCGCATTATTCGGAAGTCGTGTATATCATGGTTGCTCTTGCAGATGATATTTTCCTTAATTCGGAATGGGAAGGAAAACAATTTTGGGAAGATAATATTCTTGAGCAAAAATTTTTCAATACACAAATTGCAGGAGATGAAATTTTTAATCGTATAAATAAATTGTTAGCGGAGCATGATGAATTTTCTGCAGATAAAGCTGAGATTTATTTGAAGATGTTGGCGTTAGGGTTTGAAGGTAAATATCGTGGTGCAGATGATGAATCTGTACAGATAAATTCGTATAGAAATAAGTTGCTGGAATTTATAGAAAAGCGAGATAATTCAATGCTAATGGTTGGGCATCGATTGTTTCAAAAAGAATATACACATACTATTCCGACAATACATCGCAAAATGTTGCCGGAAGCATCGATTATAAATTATATGTGCGCGTTTTTCGTGTTTATGTTTTTATCTATTAGCTCGATTGTTTGGCTGTACGAAACGAAAGATATTCACAATCTGCTAACGGAAATTTCATTCATTGCGTTGAGGGAATAATTATGGATGCGGTGAAAGAATTATTATCAGATAAATTAGCGGTGATTCCATCACAGTTTATTCCGTTTGTATCTGTTGGAATGGTGGTTGTTGCGGTTTTACTTGTGATAATATTCTTTGGCATTTGCGTAATATATGTAAACTCAAAACCGAAACCGATAGTTCGTCGTGATGCACCGAAGGACGATACGAAAAAATCAAAACCGATACAAAAAATTCGGCATGAAGATTTGCCGATTTTATCCGGACGCCTCGGTGAAATTTTATCGATGTATGGTTTTATGCATGCCGGTCCGATAACTAAAATTTTCTTTCAAGTTTTGGAGATAATAAAAAACAGTACCTATGACCTTCGTTGGAGATATAAGCTACCGTGTTTTATGATGGTCGGAGCTGAAAAAAGTGGTAAGACAACTCTATTAAATAGTTTAAATTTGGAACATTTAACCGCAGATGGTTCGGCTATTGATTCCATGTGGAAGTTATTTAAAAAAGGCGCAATTTTTGAATTACCGAAAACAGAATTAAAGGAAGATGAGCATAAGTTCTGGTCGTTTATAAGTGAGTTGTTTATGTTTATTCGTCCACGCAGGCCATTGGATGGAATAATTGTAACACTTCCTGCCGATATGCTTTTGTCTGACTCTGCGGTAGAAAAACACGCCACAGAAATGTTTAATAAGATTTTTAAATTTCAGCATGACGTGAATTTCCGTCTACCGATTTATTTGATTGTTACGAAATCTGATTTGATTACCGGATTTTCAGAATTCGCACATTTGTTGCACGAATCCGCAAAACAACAAATGTTTGGTTGGTCGTGTCCGTATTCATTGAATACTGCATTTTCTACGGTGTGGGTAGATGAAGCTTTTAGAACGATAAACGAGGGAATTAGAAAGGCAGTCATTCATTTTGCACAAGAAAAAAGAGTCTCTGAAGATTTAGAAAAAGCTATCTTATTTGAATCCGAAATTAATAAGACGAAAAAATCATTAACTGCGTACTTAAATGCAATGTTCCACTCGCATAATCCGGAAGAAGGATTAATTTTGAGAGGAATATATTTTACAGGACAGCAGAAGACTATCGAAGAAGCGTCTGCAGAATTATTGCAACCAAATGCGCTTAGTCCGCAGTTGCTTACGACAGTGAACTATTCCGGAGCATACAATAATGAGTTGTATTTTGTTCAAGATTTATTTACAGAGAAAATTTTTAAAGAATATAACCTAGCATATCCAATAAGTTTGGACGCAATAGACGTAGGGCAAGTATCATTTCGCAATAAATTGATTTTAGCAGGAACAGTCGTTACTTTTTCTCTCGGATGGTTTTTCGGTAACAATAATATCAAAAATAAAATACATGAGTATTACAGAACATTATATTCTATAAAAACAACGATATCTCAGGTTAGAAAAATGCAGTCCGACCTAAACGGCGGTGCAGAGCAAAGTGCAATAAACAAGCGCACTGCTGCATTGTTGCAAAATATGCCGATTGTTAAGCGTTGGGATATTACGTCCATATTTGTTCCTCAATCGTGGTTTTCGAGTTTGCATCGCAATATTAAAAATACTTTGGGATTGGTATTTGATTCCGTAGTTATAAGAGCGATGTACATCGATTTGAATCTGAATACAAATAATTTTTTGCGCGATATAGATAATGATGTAGCATCTCCGAATCGGAAAAAAGATTTGTTTGATGTTAAGTCTTTTAAAAGTTTTAAGGATTTGCGGGAATTTACCAACAAAGTCGCAAGTCTGAAAAAAATCAGTTCGGAATATAATTCAATACGAAATCTTGAAGATAGAAACAGCGTTATAGATTTAACAACGGCTTTATTTAAGGACAAATTTGAAATTACGGAGGAAATGAAAAATCACGTGCCGAACAGGCGACTCATGCCTCCGAAATTCGATATAGAAGCGTTCCGTCCGAAAATAGAAAATGGTTTACGTAATCTTTTCGGAGCGTTTTTAAAAGATACTTTGGATGTGACGATAGAAAAAATATTGCAAAATATTACTGAGGATATAGAAAAAATTTCTGATGCCGCGAAAAATTCATCTGCCACATATTCGCAGGCGCAATTAGCGAAAACATATAAGAAATTGACGTTGCTTTCAGAAATTTTGCAAAATAAAAATTTCAGTTGGATAGCTCAAGAACATTTTTCTCCGACAAAAGAATATAATAGTCTTATTGAAACATTGAAAACGTCAGATGTTATTAGCGCGGAATGTACAGCATCTCTTATTAAACAAGCAGAAACTGAGTTTCAGAAATATAAAATGCGCTTGCGAGCGTTTCAAACGGATTTAACCGGACCTTTGCTTTCGGCAAATATTCAGGCATTATCTGCTGATGCCGAGAATTTAAAGAAGGAGTTACATGCGCTTTTGGAACAGGAATTTATCTGTGTAGTTCCTTCAGCAACATTTACGACAACGGTTTTGGATGACAAAATGTTGTTCTGGGATATTAAGCGTTTGAGAAAACTTTCTGAATTAATCGATAAGTATTATGTGTTTGCTGAAACTATGCCGGCAGATATGCGTGCGCAGTACTACGATATGTATAAAATTGTAGCACAAAAGTGTTTCCTACCGACCATCGCGGCGTCATTAGGTAATGCGGAAATATTTGAAGATGCTCCACTAGGGAATGCTCGCAAACTGTTAGAGGATGCGTATAAAAGACAAGCGACAAACATCAGAAATGTTTCTACGATTCTTCCGAAAATTGTGAAGTTTTTGGAGAGCATTAAGGAGGATGGAGACAGTCATAACATCGAGCTTACACAGTTAATAGTATCTCACTATTCTGCATTGCTTGAGAAAATTGATGCGTTATTTAATTTAGAAACTCCATACGCGACAGGAAATGCGATTTTTGATAATTGGAACGGAAATCAAAAGCCAAAGTTCTTAAACATCGATGACGAGGCTGGTGTGCGCGAGTATTTAACGTCACAATTTGAAAGAATCAGATTTTTAGCTAAAGATTTGGCCTCTCCGATTATAGATTTACTTACAATGCCGTATATTTCGGAGCAAGTGACAGCTACGCGTTTGGTTGCAAAATGGAAAGAAATTATAGCTAATGTCGATGATTACGAAGCGAAGAAACCAGGTAACTCAATTGCTGCGTTAGAAGAATTTATGACAAATAGCTTGTCGAAAGTTTCTGTTGACGGATTCGATAGTCAGGGAGAGATTAAGAATATTTCCGAAACTGGCGGCGATTTCTTTATGTCGAAACGTTCTCAAGTCGCAAAGTCATTATTATCGCGTGTTGATGTAATTCAATATGATAAAGCCGCTGAAGCGTATAATAATTTAAATAGCTTCTTTAATAATAATCTGAAGGACAAATTCCCATTTGGTAGTTCAGAGGATGAAGCGTCGTTAAAGGATATCGAAACTTTTGTGAACATGTTAGAGCAAAATTGCAAAGGTATTGATACTACCCTCGAGCAGAATCGCGAGAAGAAAGGCATCAATGAAGATGCTTTAAGCTTCCTTCGTTCGGCAAATAAAATCCTACCTTTTTTGAAAACATGGATTAAACATTCAAAGGGGTCAGATGCGGCTTCTGCTGCGGTATTATTTAAAGTGCAATTGCGTCCATCTCCAGATTTAGAAGCGTTAACTTCTTCAGTAGTTGAGAGAAGCGTAACAATTGACGATGTCGAAGTAAATAATGAAGCAAATAGTGCGTTCTTTAACGGTAATAAAGTAAACGCAATTTTTAAGTGGGTCGGATCCGCTGACGAACAACCAAATGAAAAAAAAGCCGAGGGACGTTTAACGATTGAAGGTTCGCAGGCGAAATTTGCATATGCCGGAAGATGGGCAATATTCAGGTTAATAGAAGAACATAAATTAAATCAGGGTATCGAATATCCTGAAGGAGTTCTGTTGCAGTTCAATGTTCCGATTTACGATAAATCTAAGAACAATGTCGAAATGACATCCAAAATGATTTTGAAAATTACACCGTTAATTAAAGCAGAAGATAAAGTGACGCCACTTACATGGCCGGTTTTCCCGACAACGTGTCCGAGCTTGCATGGGACAACAGAATCTGAAGAATCTAACAACACCTCGACAGCATCAGAAGAAGGAACAGCTGAAACGCCTCTTGATGTAAATGTGTCTTTTGATGAGCAAACTTCAACGGCAAAAGAGATTCCGGAAGAAGGGAACAAAGGAGAAGAATAATGCGGAATATAGAAGATTATCTATCTCCGATTTCTGAAGAAAAACCATGTGGCGATAATTTGCGTTACGATTACGTCTATGACCAAATTCAGGAATACAGAAGGGAAGATGACAGCGAATTGTCGCAGGGAATTTGGCAGACAGAGTTGAAGAAAGCCAATTGGTCTGAGGTTTGCAAATTATGTGATGATCTACTCAAAAATAAAACTAAGGATATTCAAATTGCCGTTTGGTTAACTGAGGCATGGACGGTTAAAGAAGGATTCAGTGGACTGAATGACGGAATAGAGTTGTTGCAGGCTTTGTGCAAAAAGTTTTGGAATGATATCTATCCGTTGATAAATAATAAAGATACGACTTATAGACTGTCTCCGTTCTTTTTTCTGATAGAAAAAATGCGAGAGCGTATGGTGTTACTGCCGATAACGGATCCGTCTGACAGCGCGTCGATTGTTTACACTTTATCAGACTGGATGATGGCACGACATAATTTGCAAATAAAAAATACGAAAGGAATATCTCTAAAGCAAATACGTAAGAGCGTTTTGTCTTCGTCCATAGAATTTTTCCGCAAACTGGATTCAGACATAAAAAAACTTACGGACAGTATAAAAGCGTTGGATGCTTTTTTGACGGAGAAATGTGGAAACGATGCGCCAAGCTTTAGTGAAATTTTGGAATGCCTTGATGATATCCAACGTACAACATCGCAAAATTTGGCTGAAAAAGAAAAACAGATTGCAGAACAAACGGCTAAAGTTGAGGTTATTCAAAGTAGTGAAGCTGAACCCGCAGACGATGTAAAAACTAATTCAGTTCAGTCGCAAGAAGATGAGGCGACTTTAGAGCAAGCATATGACGCTTTGCGAGAAATAGCAGTGTTTTTGGAAAAAAAGCAACCACAAAGTCCGGCATCTATATTGATAAAAATCGCGAACGCAATCGGGAAAAAAACATTTCAAGAATTATTAGAAATAAATATGAAAAGCGGAGCATCCGTTATGAGTACGATTTCAGAACTTTACAAAATTTTGAGTAATCGCCCTGAACAAAGTGTCCCTGGTACGCAACAGTAAAAAATGATATGATTAAACCATTGCGAGAGGATACTTAGATGAAAGTAAAATATATTGTTACCACATTACCATTGTTGTTGTGTTCTGCATGTGATCCTGTTACTTGGACATTTGGAGGCGCGGCTGTTGTCGGCACTACCGCTGTTCGAAATGATAACGGCGTAATCGGAAGCATTTCCGATACGGAATTGCAAGCAAAAATAAATGCAAAATTATTGAATGACGATAAAGATATCTTTGACAGAGTTGAACTTTCTGTAAAACACGGAATGGTCGTTGTTATTGGATATATGGATGATGAATCCCAGTGTCAGCGCGCCATACAACTTGTAAAGAGTGTTAGCGGTTGGAAAGAGGTATTCGACGAAACAAAAGTTCAGGAAGCACCAAACGCAAAAGATTTAATGATAGATTCCAGCATTACGTCTAGAATTAAGTCTTCTTTGGCATTTGATGGTAACGTGCAGTCTTTGAACTATGATATAACGACTGTAAAAGGTGTCGTATACATCTGCGGTACAGCGCAGAATAAGTATGAGAGGGATATTGTTTTGAATCATGCAAGAACGACGTCCGGTGTTGAAAAAGTTGTGTGCTACGTAAAAGTAAAGGATAATGTAAAATAATGCATGCAAGCGTCAAGACTGTATCATTTTTAGGAATTTCTACAATAGAAATTGATGTGCAGTTGCAGATGCTTAATGGACTTCCGAGTTTTACGATTGTCGGATTACCTGATAAAACTGTTGCAGAATCCAGAGAACGTATACGTGCCTGTTTATTTTCGATGGGAATATCTCTGCCTTCAAAACGTATCACGGTAAATTTAGCTCCGGCAGATGTTCAAAAGGAAGGTAGCCATTATGATTTGCCGATAGCTTTAGCGTTGCTGGTTGCTATGGGCATTATTCCGCAGGAAGAAGTCGATAATGTAGTAGCACTCGGTGAGTTGTCGTTAGATGGCTCAATTGCAAAAGTGCTTGGAGTTTTACCGGCCGCTATTTTTGCGAAATCATCAAATAAAGTTTTAATTTGTCCTCAAGAGTGTGGACAGGAAGCGGCATGGGCAGGAGATAACGTAATTTTAGCACCTGCTAGTGTGTTGGAGCTAGTGAATCATTTTAACGGTACGCAAATTCTTCCGCGAGTTACAATTCAGAATACCGAAAATACAATTCGACAAATGAGTTGTGGTTGTTTGAGCGATATTAAAGGGCAAATCGTTGCTAAACGTGCGTTGGAAGTTGCAGCAGCAGGTGCGCACAATATGCTGATGCTCGGACCTCCGGGGGTTGGTAAATCTCTTCTGGCGTCGCGTATTCCGAGCATTCTTCCTCCAATTACTCCGCAGGAAGCTCTGGAAGTTACGATGATTCATAGTTTGGCAGGGCAGGTAAATAATGTAGGATTAATCGTGGACAGGCCATACAGAGCACCGCATCATTCAGCGTCGTTGCCTGCACTTGTCGGAGGTGGAGCTAATGCAAAACCGGGAGAAATTTCACTTGCGCATCGAGGAGTGTTGTTTCTAGATGAGCTTCCAGAGTTTAGTCGCGCTGCGTTAGAAGCATTGCGTCAACCTCTTGAAACAGGAGATATTACTATTTCCAGGGCAAATAATCATGTTACATACCCTGCACGAATTCAGTTAATCGCAGCGATGAATCCATGCCGTTGCGGTTATTTGGGAAATCCGCAAAAAGAATGTACGCGAGCGCCTCGTTGTGGTGAAGAATATATGCGGAAAATTTCTGGTCCATTGTTGGACAGAATAGATATATTTGTAGATGTTCCAGATGTAACTGTTGCTGATTTTGCCCAAGATAAATCCAGTATTGAAACATCTTGTGACGTAAGAAAGAGGGTAATTCAGGCGAGAGAAATTCAAGCGGAACGTTATAAAAATCTTTCGTTTAGTACCAATGCTGAAGCAGATGGACATGAATTAGAAAAATACCTAACAGATGGCGCAAAAGAAATTTTATACAGATGTATAGATAAAGCTAAGATTTCGGCGCGAGGATACTACAGAATAGTTAAGTTGGCTCGAACGTTAGCAGATATTGCAGGAGCAGATTCAATTGATAAACTGCAAATATCTGAAGCACTAGGCTACAGAAGAATGTAGCAAATCGACGAAAAAATTTTGCCATAAGCAAAGTTTGTGATATCATTCAGGTTGTTTTTTGAGAAGTTATCACATGAGGCGCTTGTTATATATTGCATTGCTTTGTTGCGTTACAAATATAATGTGCGTTGCGCAGTTTGTGAGCCTGAAGTCATCTGAAGTAAATATGCGAGTTGGTCCCGGAACGGAGTATCCGGTAAGTTGGGTCTTCTTAATGCCGGATTTACCTATGGTATTTGTTGCCGAGTTTAATCAATGGCGAAAAGTGCGTTTTATCGATGGAACAGAAGGTTGGGTTCATCAAAATATGCTATCTCGCAAAAACACAGCAATAGTTACCAAAGATGTATCGATTCTTTATAAGTACGCATCAAAATCTCAGCCGATTGCAAGAGTTGAAAAAAATGTCATAGTTAGGGTTATGAAAAAAGACAAGGACTGGGTAAAGATAGAAACACATAAAATTAAAGGCTGGATGAAAAAAGAAGAACTCTGGGGCGTTAACGACGAGTAAAGAGAAAAAATTATCTTTTAGTCTTTACAGAAGAAAGAAGTTTGAATAACGTTCTTCGCAAAAGATCGGAGAGAGAAATGCCAATAAAAACAGCGTTAATTAAATCGGTACTTATAGCGTTATTTATAAATGGATGCGCTGAGAAAGCTTGGTCTATTGATAAGTATGATGAAGATAGAGACGAATTCTATCAAAATGCTGTAATGTGTTGTCCTCTTATACAAAACGTTTATTCAGGATATATGCCAGTAGAGTATGCCCGTTTTATAGCTGGCGTTAATGGATTTGAAAACTTGTTTTGTAAAATATGGTTGTATGCGACATTTCCGAATGAAGAGAATGATTATGATCGCGTTCCGACAGAAGAAGAAATAGATATGGCATGTAAAACATTCGATATAGTAAGAGATTTTATTTAATAAAATCGTTCTACAATATGGATAGAGAATGCCAATAACTTTAAGGATAAGTTTGCTTAATGATGGAGATGAAATGTGAACACAAAAAAAGCTTTAACGGCAATCTCTTTTATCTGCGTATTTTCGTTTGATTCTTGGGGAATGTCAGATAAACCGATTCCGGGTAGAGAAGATGTACCATCTTTAAGTAGTAGAAGTCCAATGCCAGTCGAACTTCCTCCAGATTACAGAGAGGCGCGCAATGAAAGAGATAAAATACCTAGCTGTTTTATTGAAGCTATAAGAAAAAACATAACTACTGAAATAACAATAGATGGAGCTTTAAGCCCAACTTCTTTAAAAGACCTGAAAGGTGCACTGAAAGATGATTCGTCTCTTGTTAATTGGTTTTTTGTAGGTAATCCAGCAATGAATCCAGAGATATTGGAAGGCCAGAAAGTTGAGTTCTTAAAATTAGAAAATACTAATTACCGTTTAGCTCAAGCAATGTTACAAGCAATAAACTCAGAAAAATTAAAAGGTTTATCTCTTGAAAATATCTCTGTCGATAGGGACAAAGCGAGTATACTATCAGAACAGTTGGCATCATTCTCTGGGCTTGAATTCTTAGCTCTAAGATTGATAGGTGAAGTGACATTATTAACAATTCCAAGCAATGTAAAAATCGTAAAAATCAGTAAGGATATGTTAAATGAACCATTGCAAACGAAATTAAAAGAAGATGGTTTTATTAATGAGGGGCATCAGCCTGATGGATATACACTTTTCAAAAAAACACGATGTAACGTAAGTTTTTCTCAGAGTCCCGCTTTCCTTTGAGAAATTTTTGTATCTGAAATTCAGGTGGTTGTTTTATATTTAATTAAAAATTACAATAAGTTCGTATGAAAGAGTGCGGGCTTGAGTAGTTTAGTTTTTTTTACAGTTTTTAATCTTGCGATTTTGCTGTTTATCATTGCGGATTTCGTAATTTTATCGCTTAATTCGTCCGCGCGTTGTGCCATCATATTGACCATATCTTGGATAATTGCCGGACTTGGATTTTCCGCAGTAATTTACGGTATGTTTGGTATCGATTCGGCGTATGATTATCTGACATCGTACTTCGTGGAAAAATCTCTCAGTATTGATAATATATTCGTGTTCTTCATGATATTTTCGCAATTCGGTATTGAAAGAAAATATCAGCATAAACTTCTGTTCATCGGTATATGGAGTGCGTTAATTTTGCGCGCAATCATGATTTTTGCTGTAGGAAAATTGCTGGCAGTCTTCAGTTGGACAATATACATTTTCGGCGGACTGATTCTATACGCAGGCATTCAAACTTTTGGAGAAAAAAAGAAGGATATTAATTCTCAGATACAATTTATAAAAAAGTATATTCATGTATACGATGGAAAACATAACGGTAATTTATTTGTATATGAAAACGGAAAACTGCATGCGACGATTCTTTTCGTTATTGTATTTTTCATAGAAATTTGCGATATCGTGTTTGCATTCGATTCTATTCCCGCGTTGTTTTCCGTCACTTCGGATAAATTGATAATTTACACATCTAATGCTTTAGCAATTATCGGACTACGTTCTCTGTATATGTCGTTCGCTATAGCTATCGATAAATTCCGTTATTTAAAATACGGTGTCGGCGTAATATTATGCATTGTTGGACTGAAAATGCTGTTTGCAGATTTTATCCATATAACGTCAGGCGCGTATTTATTATTGATAAGTTTTATATTAATTGTTGCATTTATTGCGTCAAAAGTTAGATTAGAAGAAGGAACCGGCGACTAAGGGGAAGAATGGATTTTTTTATTGATTTAGAAAAATTTTTATCTAAGAAACAAATACCGTTTAAACATGTGCTTTTGATATGCGTATTTCTGTTTTTTTTGTTGTTTGCCATTATTACCGGAATTGCCGAGGATAATTATTCCGCTGTAATTGCCACTCTCACAACAGGATTAATATGTCTTTCGTTTTCGAGAGAGATAAAAAAGATGCATGCGCATAATCACCTTGTGACTTTTCAAAAAAGCATTGCAACTAATGGATTTGACGCAGCGATGTTCGCGTTTTTTGTGTTCGCCGAAAACGGAAAGTGCGTGTTTGTTAACAGAGTAGCGCAGAATTTATTTCCGGGATTTCGCATAAGAACAATAGAAGATTTTATTTTGTGTTTCGGAAAATATCCGAAAGTCGTTGAGGCAATTCACAATTTGCAAATCGCTGCGGAAAATCAAAAGCAGTCTCACATAGATGTCCCAATGGATTTGCATTCGGACAGTACGGCGTTGTGGCGAATTTCAGTATCACCGTTGCCAGAACATAAAGGGTTCTTCGGCTGGACTATTATTGATTTAACCCCGTCAAGCAATAAGATAGATTCTCTTGAAACCAGTAGTAATTTTTTATTGGAAATTATTAATAGCTCAAATGTAGGATACCTTTGCGTTAACGAAGAAAATGAAATCGTATTTTGCAATAACACTTTTTCATATTGGTTGGGGAGCAAAGTTGAAAACATCATAAACAATAGTCTTGATAAATTTATTATTAAGGAAAAAAGCGAAGAGCTGGTGCCGTCAACTACGTACGGTAAATTAACAAACGCCTTACCGGTAAAAGTTACATTGAAATCGGAAATTAGCGACGGCATTGAAGTCGTTATGAAGAAAACATTGAAAACAAAAGACGATCTCACTATTTACATGATAACGCGTGAAGTTCAGCAAAGCGATGATTTAATTCAGGCATTAGGTAAAACGAAACTGTATTTTGAACATATCTTCGAAGATGCTCCTGTCGGAATTATTATCACTGATGGTGCAGAAGTTATTAATGCAAGCAATCGCGCGTTCAGAACAATTATTAATCAGGAAAACGTCGAAAATACTTCGTTTTTGAATTACCTTTCAGAAAACGATAGAGAGGTCGTGAGGGAAAAATTATATCAATTGATGAATGCTGTTTATCGTTCAATTGCGCCGTTTGAAATACAGTTCAAAACTCAGCCGCAAAAATCTGTCATGGTGTACGTCACCAAAATTGATGAGAGCAAACGCACTAAAGATAACGATGGCCTGGTAATGTACTTTATCGACATTACAGAGCGCAAAGAACTACAACATCAATTTGTTCAGTCGCAGAAAATGCAAGCAGTTGGGCAATTGGCCGGTGGTATTGCTCACGATTTCAATAACCTGTTGACAGCGATGATTGGTTACTGTGATTTATTACTGGAGAAATACATTCCATCTGACCAATCGTTTAACGACGTCATGCAGATAAAGCAAAATGCAAACAGGGCATCAAATTTAGTCAGGCAGTTATTAGCATTTTCGCGTCAACAAACATTGCAACCGAAAACATTAAGCGTTACGGATATGATTAGCGAATTGTCGGCATTACTGAAACGACTGCTTGGCGCAAAAGTCACGTTAAAAGTCATTCACGGTCGCGACTTAGGTTTTGTAAAAGTCGATCAAATTCAATTTGAGCAAGTCATTATGAACCTCGCTGTTAACGCCAGAGACGCGATGAAAGACGGAGGAACTCTTACGATTCAAACGTCGCCGTATATTTCAAAAGAATCCAAGTTCCTAAGGGGCGACACAATGCCTCCGGGTAAATATGTTTTGATTGAAGTTGCGGATACAGGTTGCGGAATAGATAACGCCCAACTGAATCGAATCTTCGATCCGTTCTTCTCGACGAAGGAAAAAGGGCACGGAACGGGACTCGGACTGTCCACGGTGTACGGAATCGTCAATCAGACGGGCGGATTTATTTCCGTGGAGAGCGAAGTCGGAGTCGGTACAAAATTCAGCCTGTATTTCCCAATGATAACGGGACAGGAAGCCGAGGAGATTAATCAGAAAGAAGCGGCCACAGAGCATAAAGTCGCCGATCTTACAGGAACGGGAACAATTTTACTTGTAGAAGATGAAGATGCAGTTAGGATGTTCAGTTCGCGCGCATTGAGAGACAAAGGATATCGTGTCATTGAAGCGTCAAACGGCGAATCCGCATTGGAGTTCATCAAAAAAGGCGCGGAAACCATAGACTTAATAGTTACAGACGTCGTCATGCCGAAAATGGACGGTCCGACCCTTATGAAGCAAATCAAAGAATATAATCCGAAGATGAAAGTGATATTCATTTCGGGATATACAGAAGACAGCTTCCGCGAATCAATCGCTAATGACAGCAGAGTTCACTTCTTACCTAAACCGTTCAACCTGAAAGAGCTGGCAAGCAAAGTCAAAGAAGTATTGGGATAAAAGTGCTTATAACCAGTTGGAATATAGGCTTGATTTCATTTTTAACACCAACTGTTATAAATTTTAACACGAAATGTTAAATCTGCAAAAACAACAAAAGTAAAATTGAAGAAGTCATTGATTTAAGAGAGATAATTCGCGCGATGAGGAGTTAGAGTGCCTGTATCGAAACGGCGTACATGTCTTGTGCGAACGGTACAGTAGTATTTCCCAGATATAAAACAATACCACATTTAAATGACGAACCTGCTGAATTTTTCAATTCTTTAATGCCATCAAAATCCTTACCTGAGACACTACTTTTCGATTTTACTTCAATGCCGACCAAGTCTCCGTTACTTTTTTCTAAAAGCACCGAATACAACTATCGGATTGTTTCTTGAATCTAAAGAATCGAAGAACAAAGGCACGAATGTGCCTTCTCGCGTTTTTTCGGGAATCGGGCCACTAAGCGGTTATGACTATGTCACGGTTAGTTATTGCCTAGATGATTTACTGAAACGGTGAACACAAAATAATTCGTTGCATCGATGATTGTTTGACTTTCTTGAGTAAGTTAACTTTTTATTAATCTCGGTTTGCTATAAAGGAGAATAGCAGGGCTGTGTGAAATATTTAAGGAGAGAATAATGCGCGGAAGTGAGATAAATAAACTGAAAATTTGGTTGATGTTTTTCGTCGGAATTTTTCTGATAGACGGAGCGTGTGCTGCAGACGCTACGACACTAATTGAAGAGCAAAATACAACTAACGAATTGCAAGAAGTTCAACAACCAAGCGAGAGCGTTTCTGCAGAACCCGAAGAAGAAAAATCAGTTGATGGAGAAACGACGAAGACAGAAAATGCTGAGACTCAGACACCTGTTGAAGAACAGCAGAGCGATGTTCAACAACAGCCAAACGAGAGCGTTCCCGCAGAATCCGAAGATGCAAGGGCGGTTGATAGTGCTGAAAATGCGACAAATACAGAAACCGATTTAAGCACATCTGCGACCGAAAAAATTACGGAAAAATCTCCCGCTGAGCCTTTTAAAATCCTCGGAATTGAATTAGGACGCACAACAATAAAGGATTTGGAAGGAAAGTATCAGGCTACACGTGTAGTGTATTTAAAAAAACTTGTTGGAGAAAATTGGAAAGGGTATGTCTTCGATTCTAATGACTTTGGAACAAAAGAATTGCCGTTAGGTGATGTAACCGTATTTTGCGATGAAAACGGATTAGTTCACAATATTTCGTTGGAAGCATCTGTGAGTGCGTTTGATTATGTGAAGAGTAAGTATATCTCTAAAGATTTCGTATTAAGTAAAGAAGAACATAAAGAAGGCTTAACTACTGTCGAATACAAATCTGCCGGTATAATGATAAAACTCAAAAAATCAGGAAAAGGGCTTACTATACATTGTTGGGATTCTGAATTTGATAAATACAAAGATAAGTTAGAAGACAGAAAATCATTATTACAGAGTCTTACAACATCGGAATCTGTAAAAGAGGCCGATAAATCAAATGACAAGAATACTTCTGTTAATCTGGTATCCGACGGTGTCGATGATTTGAAACCGTTAGGAATTAACGTAGGAACTACTACAGAAGATGAAATGAAACAAAAATATGAAATTGTAATGGAAGCGCCGCATTTGGGAAAAATGAGAAAAGAGCTCGAAGATTTTAAGGCGTTGCAGTTAAATGTTTCAAATTTGAATTCAAAAAATTCTTTGCAAAAAGCGATAGTTTTGGTAGACAAAAAAAATACAGTACAAGCTGTTCTTTTATTTTATTCCAATGATTGTTTTAAAAATATAAGCAAAAGATTATCAAAAAAATACTCAGTATTGGAGCGTGATAAGGAATACATATTATGTAAAAAAGCAAAAAAGAAGGTGCGTTGTTTTGTTGATAGTTCAAAAACTTTTTTGGAATATCAGAGCGATGAATATTCTAATTTAGAATCAAAGGTACGTTCTATGCCACAGAATCCGTCTCCGTACGATATAAAATTAGGCGAGACAACAGAAAACGAAATTAGATTCCGATATAAAGTTGTAAATGAATTTACCACAGATAAGGAAGGTAGACCTTCAGAGACGTGGAAAGAACCTTATTTTCACTTATTCAGATTGGCGGACAATCCTGAGATTTTCGCAGCACCAAATCTTAAAATTTTGATTTTGGATCCTAAGGATTTCAGTAGCGGAAATTTACCGGTAGATCGAGTAAGCGTCGCTATTGATGAAAACAAAAAGGTATGCGTTGTCAGTGTAGTTTATCCTAGAAAGATGGCTGATTATTTGAATAAATTGCTGAAGGAAAAATACAAAGTCAGTAATGATAGATCTTGGCGTTTTTTAGACCGCTATGTTTTATATAAGGCGAATAACGCCATGGTTGGTTTGTTTTTTGAACCTAAGGAAGCCAAAGATAAAAGGGCAAATTTGTTGCTTCGTCTTTATCGATGGGTTGATCCACTGAATGGATACGATTCTGTCGCTATCAATTATTGCTTGGAGGATGTGCTGAAAAAGTACAAACAGTGGGTTAAAGAAACCGATCAAAAAATCCAAAATTTACTCTGATGAGGTTGTATATGAAAGATGTTTTTCAGAAAAGTTTAATGGCTGTTGTTTTTGTGGTTCTGTCTTGGGCAAACTGTTGTGTGGCGCATGAACACAGTGAGTCGTCGTATCAGCATGCGTGGTCAGCGGAGCATAACGGTGAGGAAGAGTTTATAAACGATGATTATACGCGGGTGGATTGTCTGACGGATACGCATGCGGTCGAATTTGATTTTGCAAACAAATGGGCCGAGTCGGTGGGACAAGCGTTGCATTATCAGAATATGACGGGAAAGCGCGCCAAAGTCGTATTGATTCTGGAAAATCCGGCAAAGGAGATGAAGTATTTCGAGCGAGTGCAACGGCTAGCTTTTCTGTACGATTTTGATGCGGAATATATCACGCCGGAAATACTGCCCACACAAAACGGGGAATGCATTTATCGAGATTGCAAATGTCATAAAGAAAATCGGAATAATGGAAAAGGGCAAAACAGCAGAACAAAACAGTACGACAAGAAGATATGAGATAATAGAACTTACGCAACCAATTGAAATATAAGCTTTATTTCATTTTTAACATCAACTGTTATAAATTTTAACACGAAATGTTAAATCTGCGGAACCTGTCGCATCGAAAATTTCCTCGGACGGAATTATTCAGGTGAGCGTTCCTTCAAAAACTTATCTTTTAATTTTGTTAATAGTCGTTTAAAATACCTGCAAATCTTTGGTGTTGTACGGAGAAATTATATGCATACATTGTCGCTTTTTGATACGAAACAAGCTCTTCTCAGTAAGAAATTTTCGTCGGTGGAGTTAACGAAATGTTTTCTCGAGAGAATAGAGAAATACAGTAATCTCAACGCCTATATTACCGTGTGCGCGGAGCAAGCGCTGGAGGCGGCAAAGAAATCAGATGAAAAAATTGCGAGTGGAAACGCGGGAGAGCTGGAAGGAATTCCTCTTGCGATAAAGGATTTGTTTTTAACAAAGGGAGTGCGTACAACAGCCGGTTCGAAAATGCTGTACAATTTCGTTCCTCCTTATGAATCTACCGTGACGCAAAAATTGTTGGATGCGGGTTCGGTGTTTCTCGGCAAAACAAATATGGATGAGTTCGCGATGGGATCGGCGAATATCACCAGCTACTACGGAAATGTTATCAGTCCTTGGGATACGGTGAAGAAGTTAGTCCCGGGCGGTTCGTCGGGCGGTTCGGCAGCTGCTGTTGCAGGTCATTTGTGTGTTGCCGCGACGGGGTCTGATACCGGCGGTTCGATTCGTCAGCCGGCGGCGTTTGTCGGTTGTGTCGGATTAAAACCGACTTACGGCAGATGTTCGAGATACGGAATGGTTGCGTTCGCGTCGTCTTTGGATCAGGCTGGACCTTTGGCGAAAACAGTTAAAGATGCGGCGATTTTTCTGAAAGTTATTTCCGGATATGACGATAAGGACTCGACGTCGGCGAATATCCCTGTTCCTAATTTTGAGGAATTTGCGGGAAAATCCGTAAAAGGGTTGAAAATAGGTATTCCGAAAGAGTTTCGCGTGGACGGTATGTCGAACGAAATCATCGAATGCTGGAATAAAGGCGCGGAAATCCTAAAAAAAGCGGGAGCGGAAATTGTTGATGTGTCGCTACCGTATTCAAAATATGCGTTGCCGGTATATTACATTATTGCTCCTGCGGAGGCTTCCGCAAACTTATCGAGATATGACGGTGTCAGGTACGGATATCGCGCGGAAGGGAAGAGCCTCAATGAAATGTATGAAAATACGAGAGGGGAGGGGTTCGGCGAAGAGGTCAAACGCAGAATTCTCGTCGGAACTTATGTTCTGTCTGCAGGATATTTTGATGCATATTATATGCGTGCGTTGAAAATTCAAAAATTAATCAGGCAAGACTTTGAGAATGCGTTTAAAAATGTTGATGTCTTGCTGACGCCAACTACACCGACGGGAGCGTTTGCAATTGGTGAAGAGCCGAAAGATCCAGTGACGATGTATTTGAACGATGTCTTTACGGTGACAGCGAATATCGCAGGTCTGCCGGGATTGTCGGTACCCGTTTGCTTAGATAAGGCTGGGCGTCCGCTCGGACTGCAGTTGATAGCGCCGCATTTCAGGGAAGATTTATTGATTCAGGTCGGCAGTGTGATTGAAACAGAGGCAAATTTCCCAACATTAAAGGAGGTAAGATAATGGATAATTTTATTGAAACATCTTCAGGATTGTGGGAAGTAGTAATTGGTTTGGAAGTTCACGCTCAGATAATTTCCGAGTCGAAGTTGTTTTCTTCAGCCTCTACGAAATTCGGAGTTCCGCCAAATGAAAACGTGTCGTTTGTGGATGCGGCGTTGCCGGGTGTGTTACCTGTTTTGAACAGCTTCTGTATTGATCAAGCGATAAAAACGGGGCTTGGCTTAAATGGTAATATCAACAAAGTTTCAAGTTTCGACCGTAAGAATTATTTCTATGCAGATTTGCCACAGGGATATCAGATTTCGCAATTTTTCCATCCGATAGTAACGGGCGGATATATCGAGGTCGAGCAAGCGGACGGAACTTTGAAGAAAGTAAATATCGAGCGCATTCACGTTGAACAAGATGCGGGAAAGAGTATTCACGATCAAAGTCCGACGAAGACGTATATTGATTTAAATCGTTCGGGTATTGCTCTTATGGAAATTGTGACGAAGCCTGATATGCGTACGGCGGAAGAAGCTGCGACTTTCCTGAGAAAATTGCGTTCCATTTTGCGTTACCTAAAAACGTGTGACGGAAATATGGATGAGGGCAGTATGCGTGCGGACGTGAACGTGTCGGTGCACCGCCCGAATACTCCGTTCGGAACACGTGCCGAAATTAAAAACGTGAACTCAATAAAGTTTTTGGCGACGGCGGTGAATTTCGAAATTGAAAGACAAATCGAAATTTTGGAGAACGGCGGAGAGGTCGAGCAGGAAACGAGATTGTTCGATAGTTCAACGGGAAAGACGAGAACAATGCGTTCGAAGGAAGATGCACAGGATTACAGATATTTCCCTGATCCTGATTTGCCGACGTTGGTGTTGGAACAGTCGAGAATAGACGCAATTCGCGAAACAATTCCGGAGTTGCCGGATGCAAAGTCGAACAGATTGCAGAAAGATTATGAACTGCCGAAGTACGATGCTGATTTAATCGCTTCTGAAATCGAAATTGCGAATTTTTATGAGAAGGCGTTAAGCAGTACGAAATCAAATGATAAGTCTGTTGCGAAAATGCTTTCCAATTGGATGTTGGGTGAGTTGTTCGCGTTGCTGAATAAAAACAGCGCAGATATTACTTCCAGTCGTATAAGTCCCGATGCGTTAGCAGAATTGGTAATGCTGATAAAAACCAATGTGATTTCGGGAAAAATCGCGAAAGATGTTTTGGAGTTGATGTGGGAAGAGCAAAAGTCTCCGACTGTCATAGTTGATGAAAAAGGTTGGAAGCAAATAACATCTACGGATGAAATCGAAAAAACATTGCGTGAGATTTTGGCAGAAAATGCGGATAAAGTTGCAGAGTACAAAAGCGGAAAAGATAAGCTGTTTGGATTCTTTGTCGGACAAGGCATGAAAAAAACGCAAGGCAAAGCAAATCCGCAATTGTTAAATGATGTTTTGAAAAAGTTGTTGGCGGAGTAGAAAAATGGTGAAGAGAAAAACGACGGAAGAGAAGGTTAAATCGGAGACAAAAAAATCTGAGATAAAGACTACTCCGAAATCGGAACAATCTAATGAACCTAAACAAACGAAGCAGACAGGGGCTTGCGGAAAGTGTTGTATATTGTCGGCAGTGGTAACACTGATAATTTGCTGTGTGGTTTCTTATTTTATGTGCGAAAAGATTTGCCGAAATTGTAACGGTGATGTTGAACAGAAAATGCACGCCTGCCGTCAGACGACAAATACGGAACTGATGTCATTGAAAAATACAGTTGCGGAATTGAAAAAAGATATAGACGAATGCAAAACGATAAGACAAGTTCAACATGATAATGCCAAGCTAAGAACGAAATGGAAGGTTTGGTTAGCACTCAAAAATAAGATGGAATCGGGAGAGGCTATTGATGCAGAATTGAAGCAATTTAAAGAGGTTTTTGCAGAGGATAGCGAATTGTTGAAAAAAGTCGATGATTTATTGAATGATTCAGAAAAAAAAGCAAATGTTATTCCGGCGGATATAAGGAAGTATGTAGACAAATTTATTAAACTTAAGCGCGTGGATTTAAAAAAGGTGGCAGAGATATCTGGCTATGTGTTATCATCACCATGTAATGGAGAATGAAAATGAAAAGTTTAAAAAGTTTATTGAAAATACTTTTTGTGATTGTGCTGATAATCGCTGCAGCGTATCTCACAGATAATATGGGAATTTTTTCTCAGGCACAGTGGGCGATTAATTACATTAAAGAAACCTTGGCTTATGGCGCGGATCAGGTTAAAGCAGCTTATAATATTATTGTGAATTTAGCGATGTAGGATGTTCGCTTTTTTAAAATTCGTCATTCTTATATTTTTAATGGGAATGGCTTTCTTTTGGCAAGGTTCAGTTTCGGTCAATATTGCCGGATTTACAGCCGATGTGCAGATGTGGCTTTTGATAGCGATATTTGCCGTTTTTTGTTATCTCTATAATTTTTTTGTTTGGATTTTTAAAAGAGTAATATCATTTTTTGCAGGTGCGCCGAATCATGAAAAGGGATTGGAAAGTTTGCAAGAAGCCTTTTCTGCACTATTACTGAAAGATATTTCTGCTGTCGCCACGCGTTTGAAAAGAGCAAAAAAATACTTGGGAGATATTCCGATTATATCGTGGCTCGAAGGTCAGTTTAATTTAATTAACGGCGATGAGCATAGAGCGAAATCGATTTTTTACAGTCTATGTGATAAGGAAAAACATACTGCATTTGGAGCGTATAGTTTAAGCCAATTAGCAATAAAAAATGGTTCTAATAGTGACGCTTTGAACGCGTTGGATGCTGTTTTGAAAGTTCAGCCAAGAGCAGAAGAATTTATTAAGCAAGCGATTTCAATCGCATTAAAAAGTAAAAATTTTTCGGAAGCAAAAAAGCATGCAAATCGTTTGGAAAAATCTTCAGACCGAGATTTAATGAATGCAGTAATTTTGTACGAAGAAAGTTTATATACAGACGATAAAAATGCGGCTAAGAAGGCGTTTAAACTCGCTCCGCATTTGGAACAGATATCGTTACATTATGCCGGCATTTTGCAGAAAGAAAGAGAATATCGCGATGCTAAGAAAGTAATCATGCAAACTTTTGAAGTTGCGCCTACTCGCAAGTTATTCGCACAGTATGTTAATTGTGGAGAGCAATTGTCGATTAAAGATAAAATGCAATCAGCAGAAAAATTGACATATGTCGCTCCTGAATCTTGGATTGCGTATTTCGGATTGGCAGAAATAGAAGTGCAAGAAAAAATGTATCTTAATGCATTTCAAAATTTGCTGGTTGCATACAGCAAAGAGCAATACGATTTCATCGCAGAATTACTTACGGATGTCGCAGAAAAATTAAAAGAGCCAAAACCGTTATCTGCAAAGGAGATATTGTCACGAACGCTTGATTCAAAGAGTGTGAATTTCGTTTGGCAATGTTCTGTGTGCGGGAGAGAAGAGTCGGAGTGGAAATCTATATGTGATTACTGTAATCACGTTGCGACTTTTAACTATGTCGAGCGTGAAGAAACTAAAAAAATTCAGTTGGAATCAAAGCCTGATTTTTTGTAGAAAGACAAATCCTGTAAGCATCTGTTTTTATCGACGAATTCAATATATACTATATTATCAAAGTAATTGTGAGAGATTATGAACTTTCAAGATACGTCCGTTGTTACAGTAATTCCGACGAAGAATGTTGGTCTTATAAAAATGATTTACGATGGAAAGGCTGAGGAAATTTTAGTCCCATTAGCGACGTTTGAAACTCCATTATGGAGCTCTGTAAAACGTGGCGCACTAGTTTCCCAAAAAACGGATGGCGTTTTAGTTTCCGTTTCAGATGACGGAATGTCCAGGTCGTCTATACTTGAAGCTGAAAATTCGCAATTGGCGTTGCTTTGTAAAAAATGGATAGAAGAGCATCAAGTCGATATCGCAAATATTGTTCTCACTACAAGTAACTTTGCAAAATTTAAAGAAATTCGGGCAGAAAATGTAGGAAATGTATTGTATATAAGGTTGTCGATAACGACGGGGAATGCTGCAGGGCACAATATGGTGACGGCGGCAATGGATGCAGTTTTAAAATTGATTATTTCCCAATGTCCTTATATGAAATACGTTTCTATATCCGGTAATTTTTGTACGGATAAGAAAGCATCTGTGGTTAATGGAATCCTGGGAAGAGGGAAGCGTGTTTCGGCAGAAATGATTGTTTCTCGCGAAGTTTGTAATTCTGTTCTGAAAACGACGCCGGAAAAAATTGTCGATTTAAATGTGAAGAAAAATCTAATCGGAAGTATTTTGTCGGGAGGTGTTCGGACGGCAAATGCACATTATGCGAATATTCTTCTTGCTATGTATTTAGCTACAGGACAGGATGCGGCGAATATAGTTGAAGCGTCACAAGGAATAACTTTTGCAGAAATAAGAAACGGAGATTTGTATTTTTCCGTGAATATGCCGAATATTATCGTAGGAACTGTAGGTAACGGGAAGCATTTTGACTTTGCTTTGAGGAATTTGGAGCAATTGCGCTGTAATCCAACAGAGGAAGGAACTGCTAAAAGATTAGCGGCGATTATCGGGACAACAACGTTGTGTTCGGAGCTTTCACTTATGGCAGCACAGACGAATCAAGGTGAATTAATGAAGTCTCATATTGCATTAGAGAGGCAGAGCAAATGAAAATAGGAATAGATTCAATTGCATTTTCTACATCAAAATATGTTTTGAAATTATCAACTTTAGCAGCAGAGCGCGGAGTCGATTATGCTAAATATTGTGTCGGAATCGGACAAACAGAAATGTCGGTTTTCCCTCCAAATGAAGATATAGTAACGATAGCCGTTGATGCAGCTGAAAAATCTTTATCGAAAATAGATGATAGAAATTCAATTGATATGGTAATATTTGCAACTGAATCTTCATTTGATTTGTCGAAGGCTGCAGGGATATACGTTCATCATTTTTTGGGATTATCTGATAACTGTCGTATTTTCGATTTAAAACAGGCATGCTATTCCGTTACTGCGGCTTTGCAATTAGCTAAGACGTATATAGCGGGCAATCCGAATTCAAAAGTATTAGTTATTGGTTCGGACATTGTAAAATATTCTAAAAACACATCAGGAGAACCAACGCAAGGTGGAGCCGCTGTTGCAATAGTTGTTTCAAAAAATCCGAGAATTGCCGAGTTTGAACCGTATTCTGGAATTTATTCTACGGATATTATGGATTTTTGGCGACCGACTTATGCAACGGAAGCAATTTTTGACGGAAAATTGTCGGCACATAATTATCTTAAGTCGATGGATATCTGTTTTAATCGATACTTACAGATGTCAAAGTTGACGATAGATAATATAGATTATGCTTGCTTTCATTCTCCGTTTTGTAAGATGGCTCGCAAAGCGAACAAACAACTTTTCGGCGAAAAATCAATAGACAATTCACTAATATATAACGCGATTATCGGAAATAGTTGTTCTGCATCTTTGTATATTTGCTTGATATCTTTGTTGGATAATACAGCGGAGGATATGAGCGGAAAAAGGATTGGTATGTTTAGTTATGGTTCTGGTAGCGTCGCGGAATATTTCAGTTTGATTGTCGCAGATGAATATAAAAGTATGCTTATGTCTCAAGCGAATAAAAATATGCTGAGCAATCGTGCTGAAATTTCTTTTGAAGAGTACGAGTTGTTTAGAAATAATAAGGCGTTGCAGGGAAAGTGTTATGAAAATGCAGGAAAGGTTTCTTTGGCCGGAATAAAAGAAGACCGAAGAGAATATGCAATAAAAGAAACGGAGCTCTAAAAAGCTGGACACGATAGGCTTGTTTAACTAAAATTAAGATGTTGTTTTGAGGATGATTTGAGGGTAGTTGTTTGCGCAGGAGGTACAGGCGGGCATTTGTTTCCGGCTTGTGCATTGTTTAACGATTTACAGAAAAACGGGCATGACGTTTGCATGATTACAGACAAGCGCGGAGAAGTGTTTTGTAAGGATATCAACCGAAAAATCGTTTTTGAAACAGTTCGTTTTTCTTATAAACGTCTGCCGTGGATTATCGTCAGTTTCGCCATTGTGTTTTTTAGATTGCTGAAAATTTGGCGACGCAAACGTCCGAATGTAATTGTTAGCTTTGGTGGAATATCGACGTTTGTTCCGGTTATTGTCGCTAAATTGCTTGGAACAAAAGTTGTTTTATACGAACAAAATTCGGTTATGGGCAAGGCAAATCTTTGGCTTTCGAAAATTGCTGATTTAAAATTATCGTCGTTTGATTTGGGAAAAGATTGGATACAAATACAGGCACCTGTCAGAAAAGAATTTCGCAGAAAAACTCCATATGAATGTGATAGAAAAATAAAGATTCTCATTATTGGAGGTAGTCAGGGAGCGATTTCTTTTTCAGAAATTATGCCGAATGTTTTTTCGCAATTGAAAGAAAAGGAAAAACAAGAAATTGAAATAGTACAACAGGTTAGTTACGGAGATATCGATAAATTATCGAGTGCTTATGATGAGTTGCATGTGGAACATACTCTTTTGAAATTTATCGATAATGTTGCAGATTTTATGAATGATTCTCAATTAGCTATATGTCGTTCAGGAGCATCGACTCTTGCGGAATTGTCTGCTTTGGGATGTCCTGCGATATTGATACCATTTCCAAAAGCTTCTCAGAATCACCAATTTTTCAATGCTATGTATTATCAAAAAAAAGGTGGTGCATGGGTGTTTGAAGAAAAAGACGGAATTGATAAAGCAATAGCTGAAAAAATACAATCTCTTTTACACAATAGAGAATTGCTAAAAAATGCATCATCTCATATGATGAATGGCTCGTTAGAAAACGATAGAATTAGGTTCTTGAATTTAATAGAGCAAATTTGAACAGGGAGAGAATACGTGAGAAAATTTCCGATAAACGCCGGTGTTATTCATTTTGTGGGTATCGGCGGAATAGGTATGAGCGGGATAGCAGATGTCCTCGTGAATCTCGGATATAAAGTCAGCGGTAGCGATTTAAAAGAAAATGCAATGACAGTTCGACTTGAACGAAAAGGTGTGGACATTAAAATCGGTCATGATAAGACGAATGTACATGGCGCGTCTGTTGTTGTTGTATCTTCTGCAATTTCGAAAGATAACCCGGAAATATTGGAAGCAAGACGTTTGAAAATTCCTGTCGTAAAAAGAGCAGAAATGTTGGCAGAATTGATGAAGATGAAAATGTCAATTGCTGTCGCAGGAACACATGGAAAAACGACAACGACTTCGTTGATCGCAGCGATGCTAGAGCAAGCAGATTTGGATCCGACGGTTATCAACGGAGGCGTAATAAATGCATACAACAGTAACGCCAGACTCGGTTCAGGAGATTGGATAGTTGTTGAAGCTGATGAATCAGATGGGTCATTTACAAAATTAATGTCGACAATGGTTGTTGTCACGAATATTGATTTTGATCATATTGATAATTTTAAAGATTATTCTGAATTAAGTTCTTTGTTTTCAAAGTTTGTAGAAAATATACCGTTTTATGGCGCTGCAATTTTATGTGTGGATCATCCTGAAGTAAGGAAAATTGCAGAAAATACTATAGATCGCAGGATAATAACCTATGGACTTTCAAAAGATGCCGATGTGTCATGTGAAAATATCGTGCTGTCAGAAAGTGGTGCAGAGTTTGATGTCGTATTTTCGAAGGGAATAATCAAAAGATACGGAATTGATTTGTCTGGCGGATGGAAGAAATTTACATCGGGGATGTACGGAGAACACAACGTGCAAAACGCGTTAGCGGCGGTTTGTGCCGGTTTGGAGCTCGGAATTTCTGAGGAAAATATGCGAGTTGCGTTGGGTTCGTTTATGGGTGTAAAAAGACGTTTTACCAAAGTTGCGGAGATAGACGGCGTAAAAATTATCGATGATTATGCTCATCATCCTGTAGAAATAAGTGCAGTTTTGAAGGCTGCGAGAAATTCATGCCATGGAAAAATTTATGCTGTAATACAGCCACATAGATATACAAGGTTACATAATTTCCTGCTTGATTTCGGAAAGGCATTACAATTAAGCGACTATGTGATTGTGACTCCGATTTATTCCGCAGGAGAAGTCAGTAATGGTGTCGATCATTTTTCTTTATTGAAGTGTTTAGATGAAATTCACGGAGTACCGTCGGACTTCGCGCAGGACGTTGAGACATTAAAAGAAAAATTGCAAGATAAAGTAAAAGCCGGCGATTTAGTAGTGTTTCTTGGAGCAGGTGATATCACACAGTGGGCGTATAAACTTGCGGACATGATGATTTCGGAAAGGAAAAATTAATGTCAGTTTTTAATAAGTTCCCTCCTGTCCGCGGTGTGCTTCAGGAGAAAGTAAGCTTGGGTAAAAAAGCACGCTTTGGTGTCGGCGGTATTGCTGATGTTTTGTTTGTTCCGGAAGATATGGACGATTTGATACTATTTCTGCGAAATATCCCCGCAGATGAAAAAATTACAGTTTTGGGGGCAATGTCCAATGTGCTTATCAGAGACGGAGGAATTCGCGGAACGGTTATAATTCTGGGGGATTGGTTTAAAAAAGTATTTGTTGAAGACAGTATTCTTGAAGTCGGCGCAGGAGTTCAGTGCAGTAAATTGTCGACTATCGCAATGGATCATGAACTCGGTGGATTTGAATTTTTAATGGGATTGCCAGGAACTGTCGGCGGCGCGATAAAAATGAACGCCGGTTGCTTCGGCTCAGAGATATCGAAAGTTTTATTTGAATGCGAAGCTGTTACATCAAAAGGGCAGATAAAATGGTTGAAGTCAAATGACATAAAATTCGGGTATAGAACTTCCGGGATTTCTGATGACTTAATTATTACACGCGCGTGGTTTAAAGGTGCGACGAATGTAAAATATTCGATTCCGAAGAGAGTGAAAGAAATAGTCGAAAAAAGAAGAGAGAGTCAACCGATAGAAAAAAAGTCATGCGGTTCAACTTTTAAAAATCCTGAGAATAAGAAGGCTTGGGAGTTAATAGAAGCCGCAGGATGTCGCGGAATGAGGTTAGGTGGTGCAATGGTATCGGAAAAACATTGCAATTTTTTGATTAATGAAAGTGGCGCAACTGCTGAAGAGATAGAAAATTTAGGCGAGAAAATCATAAAACAAGTCGCAGAAAAAACAGGTGTGCAACTTGAGTGGGAAATAATTCGTATTGGCGAAAGGAATAAACATGAGTAAATTTAAAAAAGTGTGTCTTTTAAAAGGAGGGACATCGACGGAGAGGGAGGTATCTCTAAGCTCTGCTGATGGCTTTGCAACTGCATTAAAGGATTTAGGATATGAAGTTGTGGAATTTGACTTTACAGGTGATGTGCTTGCTTTAGTCACTTTTCTGAAAAATGAAAAACCTGATTGCGTATTAAACGGATTGTATGGCGGTACAGGTGAAAACGGTGATATTCAGGCTTTACTGAATTTAATGCAAATACCTTATACACATTCCGGCGTTGTCGCATCAGCTATTGCTATGGATAAACATTTGGCTCGTACAATTTTTAAAAAGGCAGGGCTCAAAGTCGCTGATGGAAAAGTTGTTAATTGGAAAGAGTTTCGCGAACATCCGTCGATGGCGTATCCTTTTGTTGTTAAAGCTATAGATGGAGGTTCGTCAGCGGGTGTGTTCGTCGTGCAAAATGAAAAAGAATTGAACGCAATAGATTGGTGTTATAAAGACAACGTTCTAGTTGAAGCGTATATTCCAGGAAGAGAGTTAACGGTTGGCATCATTAATAATAAGCCGGTTGAGGTGACTGAAATTTTGGTTAAATCGGGCTTTTATGATTATCATAATAAATATTGTAATGGGTGTTCTTTTCATGAACTTCCAGCAAAGATTCCAAGTGATATTCGTGAAAAAGCGATGGACATGGCATTGAAGGCGCATCTTGCTGTTGGATGTCGTGGAATATCAAGAGTAGATTTTAGATACAATGATAAAACGGGAGAATTGTTTATTCTTGAGTTGAATAGTCAGCCGGGAATGACGGTTACTTCGTTGTTGCCGGAGCAGGCGAAAGCTATCGGAATGACGTTTAATCAATTGGTTCAATATATGGTAGAGGAAGCGTGCTACGATATTTAGCGTCTATACTGAAAAGTAATCTGTTTCAATTTGTACTTTTCGCAGTGACAGTTGCGGCAGCTGGATATTTTTATTCGAAAAATATTATAAACGCAGGGAATCCTGTATTTTCTGTGAAAAAAATTGTGTTTGATGGTAACGAAAAAGTACCGGATATTCTTCTGCTTAAAACGTCAGGGTTGAGGTATAAAAGCAATATTCTTAAGGTGTCTATTGAAGACGTTAAAAACAAACTTGAAAATGTCGCGTGGATAAAGTCGGCGGTAGTTCAAAGAGTTTTACCAAATACAATTTATGTGAGAGTAGCTGAAAGAATTCCCATAGCGATTTTACAATCGAAATACAAATTATATTTAGTCGATGCTGACGGAATGGTTCTTGAAAATGATGGCATCGGCGATTTCAGTAATTTACCTATAGTCGTGGGAGAAGGCGCGTCAAAAGAAGCTGCGAATTTTCTTTGGCAGCTAGAAAAGTTTCCGAAAATCAGAAAGCAGTTAGTATTCGCCGTGAGGATAGGAAACAGGCGTTGGAACATAAAAATAAATAGAGGTATCACGGTAAAACTTCCAGAAAAAGAATTGAGGTATGCGTTTAGTGTGCTCGACGAAATTTCGAATAGTGATGGCTTTTTTAATGATGATATTGAAGAAATAGATTTGAGAATACCTGACAGGGTCATCTTAACGAAAAAAGGTGAAAGTCATGGCAACTAAAAATATAGTGACAACGCTGGATATAGGAAGCACAAAAGTTTGCTGTTGTATTGCAAATGTGTTTGAGGATGGACGTTTCAATCTTTTGGGCGTTGGATACTGCGCATGCCTCGGGGTTAAATCCGGGGTTATTATTGATATGGGCGCGGTAGAAAAAGCAATTGCGAAAGCAGTTGAAACAGCCGAACAAATGGCAAATTATCGCGTGAAAAGCGTATATGTAAGTATTTCAGGAAAAAATGTCGAATCTAAAATCGTTAATATGTCTTTGAATATTGGCGGGAGAATAGTAACGCCTGATGATTTGATGTATTTAATTTCTGCTTGCAACAAAGGAATGGGCGATAGAGAAATAATTCATTCTATTCCTATTTTGTACAGTATTGATTCGCTCAACGGAATAAAAGATCCGGTAGGAATGATAGCAAATCAGTTGAGTGTAAATGTTAATTTGGTTACCGTTCCAAAACCACAATTACATAATTTGTTGGTATGTTTATCCAGATGCCATATCGAACCAATTGGTGTTGTAGCTTCTGGATACGCTGCAGGATTGTATGTCATGGACGAATCTGATTCTGCGGGAAACCAAATAGTTGTAGATTTTGGTGGCGGAACTACGTCAATATCATTTTTCTACAATGGTATGTTTTGTGGTTCGGAAATCATTCCTTTGGGTGGAAAAAGCATAACCGGAGATATTGCCTACGGCTTAAATATTTCATCAGTAAATGCTGAGAGATTAAAAACACTGCACGGAGCGTCAATAGTCTCAATAGCAGACGAGCAGGATATGATATTTGCGCCGGTTATTGAAGACGATGATGTAATTAGTTTGCAACAAATTCCGAAAAGTTCTTTGAATCAGATTATCGGACCTCGTGTTGAGGAAATTTTATTGGCTGTAAAGCAAAAAATAAAGGATTCCGTATTTGGCGAGGAATTTTCAAGAAGCGTTATTATAACAGGTGGTGGCAGCCTTTTAACCGGCATGAAAGATTCCGCAGAAAGTGTTTTACATAAAAAAATCAAATTGAAAAAAATTAGTGACGCTATCGATGGTACAGATGTGCAAATAGATAACGATTTTTCTGTCGCTTTGGGAATGATAATTTTTTCACAAATATGTGAAGATGTCCCCGGAACGTCTAGAAAATCCGAGAAAGTTGGGATTCTGAAAAAAGCGTTAAAATGGCTTGAAAATAACTTGCAAATTGGGTTGTAAATTCAAGTGAATTGCTGTATTATTATCCGTGGCAAATTCTTTATGAGGACATAGATGACTACAGCGACCGATGAAATCACTGATAAAAAGTCTTTGATAGCAGACGAGCAGGGCGATTTTTTTAAGGAAAACGGTTTTTCAAATTCCGGAGATTATTTGAAACCTAAAATTACGGTTTTCGGTGTTGGCGGCGCTGGCGGAAATGCCGTAAATAACATGATTCGCTCAAATTTAGAGGGCGTGGATTTCGTCGTTGCAAATACTGATGCGCAAGCGTTATTGCAGTCGTTGTGTGAGCGTCGTATTCAGTTGGGATTGGAAATTACCGGAGGCCTTGGCGCTGGTGCAAGACCAGACGTCGGACGCGCTTCTGCCGAAGAGGCTATTGATGATATCGTGTCCTATGTGAAGAATAGCAATATGGTTTTTATCACTGCCGGTATGGGCGGTGGAACAGGTACCGGAGCTGCTCCCGTAATCGCAAGAATTGCTAAAGAACATGGCGTTTTGACCATTGGTGTTATAACTAAACCGTTCCATTTCGAGGGGACGAACAGAATGCGTATTGCTGAAAAAGGTATCGATGAATTGCAGCAGTACGTGGATACGTTGATTGTGATACCTAATCAGAATCTTTTCAGAGTTGCTAACGAAAGAACGACTTTTGCCGATGCTTTCAAAATGGCAGATGATGTTTTGCGTTCAGGTGTGCAGGGTGTTACCGATTTAATGGTAATGCCTGGTTTGGTAAACCTCGATTTCGCCGATATTAAAACTGTTATGAGCGAAATGGGTAAGGCTATGATGGGAACGGGTGAAGCTGAAGGTGATAAGCGCGCAATTGATGCTGCTGAAGCTGCAATTTCTAACCCATTATTAGATGATGTGTCGATGAAAGGCGCCAGAGGTATTCTTATCAATATTACCGGCGGTTACGATATGACATTGTATGAAGTTGATGAAGCCGCGAATAGAATCCGTGAAGAGGTTGATCCTGAAGCAAACATTATTTTCGGTTCTACCTTTAATGAAAAGATGAACGGTCGCATGAGAGTTTCTGTTGTTGCTACGGGTATTGACGCAGCTGCAGTAGAACAAAAAAAGAAAGAATATGAGGAAACGGTTCAGTCTAATCAAGCTAAAACAAACGTGATTATGGATGGTGTAAGCGAGAGCGCAGAGAAAACGGAAGTCGTAGAAGAAAAGCCTGCGGAAAACGTTGAGAAGGTCGCACCGAGCCTTACTGTCGTTAATAATGATGCTCCTGTGGCGAAGAAAAAATCACCTTCGTTGTTTGAGAGATTAACTGGAATAAAGAGATCGTTTTCAGCTTCTAAAAAAGATGAATATGTAGCGAAGCCTCAGCCTCAGGCGGAAACTCAGGAAGAGGATTTGGAAATACCGGCGTTTTTACGTAGAAATTCTTAGTTCTATCGGCTGTCGCAAAAATGTTGTTGTGAGAATTGGGCTTTTTGTGGTAGAGTGTGGCTTACATTAGGGGTGTAGCTCAATTAGGTTAGAGTGGCGGTCTCCAAAACCGCAGGTTGAGGGTTCGATTCCTTCCGCCCCTGCCAGTGTCGTAGATGGGGTTTGTAGATGGTTAATCCGGCTGAATTTGTAAGCGAAATAAGACGGGAATTGCAGAGAGTTACGTGGCCTACTAGGAAAGAAACCATGGGTATGACCGTTGCTGTCGTCTTAATGGTTATTTGCGCTATGCTGTATTTCTTTGTATCTGATGCGGTTATAGTCTATTGCTTACAGAAAATTTTGGGTATTTAAGGAGCTTGTGCTTTGAAGTGGTACGTTGTTAACGTGTATTCGGGATTTGAACAGAGAGTTCGAGAATCCATATATGAACAGGCCAAAAGAAAAAATTTGGAATCCATGTTCGGGGAAATTTTGATTCCTACGGAAGAGGTTATAGAAATAAAAAAAGGAGAGAAGGTTAAATCCTCCAGAAAGTTCTTCCCGGGATATATATTGGTTCAAATGAGTTTAACGGATGAGACTTGGCATTTGGTTAGGTCAATTCCGAAAGTTTCCGGTTTCTTGGGAGCGAAAGGTAAGCCGCTTCCTATTTCACAGGCTGAGGTCGATAGAATAGTTAAGAAGGTGGAAGATAGTGCGACGAACACTCGCCATTCCGTCAGTTACGAAGTCGGTGATGCTGTTACTGTTTGTGACGGTCCGTTTACGTCATTCCAGGGAGTAATTGATGAAGTCGATCAGGAAAAAGAGCGTGTAAAAGTTGCAGTATCGATATTCGGAAGGCCGACGAATGTTGATTTGGGATTCTCTCAAATCGAGAAAATTGTTTAAGGTGGCTTGAAGAATTTTGATATTACTGGTATAAGGTGCTTACGTATTAGGAATGATTACAAATGAGGACATTTTCTCTTAGAGCAGATCAAATAAAAAAAGATTGGGTTGTCGTAGACGCCAAAGATATGATTTTAGGTCGGTTGTCTGCGGTTATTGCGAGTTATTTGCGTGGAAAGCATAAGCCTGAGTTTACGCCAAGCATGGATTGTGGCGATTACGTTGTTGTAATAAACGCGGATAAAATTCAGGTGACGGGAAACAAAATGGATGACCATGTGTTCTATTGGCACACTGGATATCCTGGCGGTATCAAACAGCGCACTTTGAAAGAGCGTTTGAGCAGTAAGTTTCCTGAGAGAGTTATTTCTAAAGCGGTCGAGCGTATGCTTCCAAAGGGACCGTTGGGAAGACAAATGTTGAGAAATTTGAAGATTTATTCTGGAGAGAATCATCCTCATGCGGCACAACAGCCGAAAGTTTTGGATGTCGCTTCCATGAACGCAAAGAATGTGAAGAGGAGTTAAGAATGTCAGCTACAGAGACTGAGAACAAAGTAGATTCCTTGGGAAGAACTTACGGCACAGGACGTCGTAAGGAATCGGTAGCTCGTGTTTGGGTAAAACCGGGAAATGGCGATATCATCGTCAACGGAAAGAAGGTATTCGATTATTTCGCTAGACCTGTTTTGCAGACATTGGTTTTACAGCCGTTTACAGTAGCGAACAGAACGGGACGCTATGATGTGTTTTGCACCGTTTGCGGTGGCGGATTGTCAGGACAAGCAGGTGCTGTTCGTCACGGAATCAGCAGAGCATTGGTAGATTATGAGCCGGATTTGCGTTCGGTTTTGAAGTCTGCCGGCATGTTGACCAGAGACAGTCGTTCGGTTGAGAGAAAGAAATACGGTCTTATGAAAGCGAGACGTAGTTACCAATTCTCAAAGAGATAATAGTTTTTATTTCACTCGTTTTATTGAAAGCTTTCGGTTTTTTAGATCGGAAGCTTTTTTATTTTGTTTAGGGGATGCAGAATGATAAGTGTTAAGTTGCCAAATCATTCATCGATAATGACAGTGATGACTAAGGCTGTAATTAAAGCTTCCAAAGGATTGTTGCGTGATTTTTCGGAGTTGGAGAATCTGCAGGTTTCCGTGAAAAGTAATAAAAATTTCGTAACGAGCGCAGATCTGACAGCCGATAAAATTCTGAAAGAAGAACTGTTGTATGCGCGCCCGACATATTCGTTGCTGTCGGAAGAATCGGCAGAGATAGTCGGCTCAGAACCGTCTTACAGATGGATAGTTGATCCGTTAGACGGTACAGTTAACTACATGCACGGATTTCCGCATTGGGCTATATCAGTGGCTCTTGAGAAGAACGGAGAAGTCGTCGCGGCGGTCACTTATGATCCGGTGAAAAACGAAATGTTCTGGGCGGAAAAAGGTTACGGTGCGTACGTGAACGATAAAAAAATTCGCGTTTCCAAAAAGCGAACGTTGTCTGATTTGCTCATTTCCTTTGGAACATTATCCGATGAAATGGAAAGCCGTTTGAAGTTTATTTCACCGAGCATCAGACGCACCGGATCAACGACTTTGAATATGGCGTATCTTGCTGCGGGGCGTATGGATTTGCTGTACTCCGCTCCGAATCCTAACAGGTGGGACGTCGCTGCGGGTATGCTCCTGATAAAAGAAGCTGGCGGAATTCTTGCCGATAAAAACGGTAAACCGACGGAGGATTATCGTGAGGTCGCCATCATGACCAACATCGATTTGTTGCCGTTGGCGGCGCAGCTCTAATGTCCATTCGCGTTATCGCGGGAAAATATAAGGGAAGAGTAATCGGCGCTCCGCCTTCTGCGCGTCCGACTTTATCCAGATTTCGGCAATCGCTGTTTGATTCTTTAGAGGCCCTGCAAAACGGATTTTTCGAAGATAAAATAATTCTTGATTGCTTCGCGGGAGCGGGCGCTTTGGGAATAGAAGCATTGTCCAGAGGGGCACGACATGCTTTTTTCGTTGATAAGGACAGGGAAGCAATAGCAACTCTGCGTACGAATGTGGGGCAGCTGAACATTGCAAAAGATGCGACAATTATTTGCGAGGATATTACGAAAATCCGCAATCCGAAACAGCAGAAGTGCGATATCGTATTTCTCGATCCTCCGTACGGAAAAGTTTCCATTGCGGAAACGATAGAGCGACTGACACAAACCAATTGGCTCGCGGAACACGCGTTTTTGATAACAGAAGAAGACAAAAACAACGCAGAAGATTTATCTTTCTTGAAACTGATTACGTCCAAACAGCTGGGAATATCCTTGTTTCGAGTGTTTGAGATGAGTTGCGCATAGCAGTTAACTTTTGATAAACGTCATGATAGTATCATGGTGATACTATCAACGATGTTTCTTCATATCAGATCGTGAAAAATTAATCACATTCGTACAATAATGCATTACAGATAATTGCATTAAGATTAATCATAACGTAGTTATCTGAATGTGGAAATAGAAGGTGAGAAATTCGAAAGAATTCAAACAATAATGTACTAAGAACATCTAAGCGTCCATTTGTTAATCAGGTGAGCGCTTGTTTTCTGCCTCTGTTTTTAATTTTCAAGTTACATTTTCTCGCCTCTCATTGAGTTTTTTATGATTTATGTGTATAAATACTTTGTACGCACGCAGAAATGGGTGTTTAGAGTCTAAATGTCCGTTCGGTCCGAGGTTTCGGCGTTAGTTTCTGCGGAGGTGAGGAAGTTGGGATGAGCCTGATTTTCTCTGTTTTAACCGAAGAAAGAGGAGTATTATGCAAAACATTTCGATTAAAGATTTATTAGAGGCAGGTGTACATTTCGGTCACCAAACACGTCGTTGGAATCCGAAAATGGCGCCTTATATTTTTGGTTCAAAAGATAAAATTCACATTATCAATTTGGACAAGACACACGCTATGTTGCAGGAAGCGATAAAGGTCGCAACTGATATTGCAGCAAGTGGCGGTCGTATTTTGTTCGTTGGAACGAAAAGACAAGCGACGGAAAGAGTTGCTGAAGCGGCGGCACGTTGCGGTCAGTACTATGTCAACCATCGTTGGCTCGGCGGTATGCTGACGAACTGGAAGACTGTTTCACGCTCCATTAAAAAGTTGGAGACATTGGAGAACAGACTTCAGGATGAAAACATTACGCTGAAGAAAAAAGAAATTTTGAATACCGAAAGAGATATTGCGAAGTTGAACAAGGCGCTCGGCGGTGTCCGTAACATGGGCGGAATTCCTTCTTTATTGTTCGTGTTGGACGTGACAATGGATAAGACGGCGGTGCAGGAAGCTCGCGTGTTGGGAATTCCTGTTATCGGTATTTGCGATACGAACTCAGATCCGACTTTGGTCGATTATCCTATCGCAGGAAACGACGATTCCACCAGAGCAATAGATTTGTACTGCACGGCTATTGAAAACGCGGTTATCGAAGGTATCCAGAAAGGATTGACTTCAGCCGGCGTTGATGTCGGAGCGTTAGAGAATCCGGTTGTTGAGCAGGCTAACGAAGAACAAGTAAGTGAAGAGCAGGAAGAAGCTTCCGAAGCTCAAGATGAAGTAAACGAGTAAGACGGGAGACGGAATATGGCTGAAATTACTGCAGCGGACGTAAAAGCTCTCAGAGAGCGTACAAGTGCCGGTATGATGGATTGCAAGAAGGCGTTGGTCGCTTGTGACGGAAATATCGAGGAAGCTATCGATTGGTTGCGCAAAAAAGGTTTGGCGGCTGCCGCAAAAAAGTCCGGCAGAGTTGCTGCTGAAGGTTTGGTCGGCGTTTGCGTCAACGGAACAAAAGGTTCTTTGATTGAGGTCAATGCCGAAACGGATTTCGTTGCGAGAAACGAACTTTTCCAGAAATACGTCGACGATGTTGTAACTATCGCTTGCGAGAGCAATGCCGATATCGAAGCGTTGAAGACGAAAGAGTATCCGAATACGGGACGTAATGTCGCTGATGAGTTGACGAACTTAATTGCGGTTATCGGTGAAAATATGACACTGCGTCGTGTCGCTCACATGAGTGTGAATAACGGCGTAATTGCTTCATACGTTCACAATAAAATTTCCGCGAATCTCGGAAAAATCGGAATTTTGGTTGCGTTGGAGTCAACGGGTGATAAGGCGAAATTGCTGGAGCTCGGTAAAAAAATCGCTATGCACATCGCAGCGGCGAATCCTCAATCTACGACAATTGAAGACTTGGATCCGGCGTTGTTGGAGAGAGAAAAGAGCGTTGTTTCCGAGCAAGCTAAGAACAGCGGAAAGCCGGAGCAATTCATTGCGAAAATCGTTGAAGGACGCATCAGAAAATTCTACGAAGAAGTCGTTTTGCTCGAGCAAGTGTATGTCATTGACGGTACCAGCAGGGTAAAAGATGTGGTTGCGGAAGCCGCAAAAGAAATCGGCGCGCCAATCACCGTTAAAGGATTTATCAAGTTCGTTCTCGGCGAGGGAATCGAAAAACAAACGGTCGACTTTGCCGCGGAGGTTGCCGCGCAATTAGGCTAGAGTCAGGAGAAAACTCATGGGTAAGAAATATCGTCGCATACTTTTAAAATTGTCCGGCGAATTTCTTATGGGCGATTTGGAGTTCGGTCTCGACGTAAAGACTGTGGACAGAATCGCTAACGAGGTGAAAGCTGTCTATGACAGTGGAGTAGAAGTGTGTGTTGTAATCGGTGGTGGAAATATTTTCAGAGGTGTTTCCGCTGCCGCTTACGGAATGCACAGAGCCGCGGCGGACAATATCGGTATGCTCGCAACGGTTATGAACTCAGTTGCGTTTCAAAATTCTTTGGAAAAAATAGGTGTACAGTGTCGAGTGATGTCGGCAATCAGTATGCCGAATGTGTGTGAGCCGTATATCAGACGAAAAGCGTTGAGACATTTGCAAAAGGGGCGCGTGATTATTTGTGCGGCGGGTTCGGGAAATCCTTATTTCACGACGGACACGGCAGCTGCGTTAAGAGCGTTGGAAACAGATTGCGATGTGCTGGTGAAAGCGACGAAAGTTCCCGGAGTGTACACTGATGATCCCGTAAAAAATCCGAATGCTAAGTTTTTGGAACAACTGTCTTACAAAGATGTATTGGAAAAGGATATCAAGGTGATGGATCATACGGCGGTGACTTTGGCTCGTGAAAACAATATACCGATTGTCGTTTGCTCAATAAAAGAACCGGGAAATTTGGAAAAAGTTATAGCAGGAAACGGACAGTGTTCTGTGATATGCTGAAAAGAGGAGAAAGCAATGCTAGATAATTTAAAGAAAAAAATGAATGCTGCGATTGATAATCTCATGAGAGATTTCGGCAGTTTGAGAACAGGTCGTGCCTCCGTTACGATTTTGGATAACATCATGGTTGAAGCGTATGGAAGTATGGTTCCTCTTCAGCAGGTGGGAACGATTAGCGCGCCTGAAGCAAGGTTGTTGACGGTGCAAGTTTGGGATTCGTCATTGATTAAGCCGACGGAAGTTGCCATCAGAAACGCGCCTATCGGATTAAGTCCAATGGTAGACGGTCAATTGATAAGAATCTCCATTCCTGAGTTGAGTGAAGAGAGAAGAAAAGAGATTTGTAAGCTGGCGGGAAAATATGCCGAACAAACTCGCATCGCTATTCGTAACGTAAGACGCGAAGGAATGGACGACGCGAAGAAGCAGGAAAAGAATAAAGAAATCACAGAAGATCAACTGAAAAAATTGTCGGATGATATTCAAAAACTTACGGATGAGTACATTAAAAAAATTGATACAGCTCTGTCCGTCAAGGAAAAAGAAATAATGAAAGTGTAAATGGATAATTCGCTGGAACATATCGCTTTTATTTTAGACGGAAATCGTCGCTGGGCTAAAGCTCACGGAATGCCGGCGCTTAGCGGTCATAAAAAAGGGTACGAAGCGGTAAGAAAAATAACGGAAGTTCTTCCGAAGTATGGTATTAAGTATGTAACGTACTATGCGTTTTCAACTGAAAATTGGAATCGTTCAAAGGAAGAGGTAAAAGGGTTATTCGGTCTTTTCAGAGAAGTGTTTGATGCTGGAGAATATTTTGCGCGGAATAATTTTAGGTTTGTCACGATTGGTGATGTTACAAAATTTCCGAAAGATATATTTGAAAAAATTAAATATTTAGAAGACACAACTGCAAATAATACTGCGCTTACAATAATTGCAGCTATTAATTATGGTGGTCGTGACGAAATTATAAGGGCGATGAAGAAAATCGCTCGAGATATTTCTGATGAAAAATGTTCAATTAATGATATAACTGAAGAAAGGTTCGCCTCGTACTTGGATACGAAAAAACTACCATATCCTGATGCCGTTGTAAGAACAAGCGAGCAACGCATCAGTAACTTTTTGATATGGCAGTTGGCTTATTCCGAAATATTTTTTCTGGATAAGTTGTGGCCGGACTTCAACGAAGATGATTTAAAGGCTATAGTAGATGAGTTCTCGCAAAGGAAAAGACGATATGGTAAGTGAAACAGTAACCATCGGAGTCAGTGATAAAAAAGAGTTTCTGACTCGAGTTGTTTCATCTTTTATGTTCGTTCCGATAGTTGTTACGTTGTTTTTTGTTCCTCGTTACGTTTTCGCAATATTGTGTTGCGGAGTGTATGCGATTATGGCGTATGAAATTTTCTCTCCGAAAATTAAGGGACGTATTTTGTTGCGGATTAGTGCGGCAATTTTTTGTTTTGTCGGAATAAGCGCTTTTGTTCGTTGTTTGTATTCTTGTGGTGCCGTTGGATGCGGTTTTTTGATTTGTACGGCAAGCTTAACCGATATTGGTGCTTATATGTTTGGAAAAATTATTAAGGGGCCAAAATTGTGTCCAAAAATCAGTCCTAAAAAAACGTGGGCAGGATTTTTCGGCGGATTTGTTTTAGCGAACATAGGGTATTTGTGTCTGCAGGATTTACTCTTTACGACGTGTATTCGTGGAATGTGCCTGCCAATAAAATGGGACAATATATTTGTAGTTCAGATTTTGATTTTATCCGCGGTGGTCGGTGACTTACTGGAATCATTTTTCAAAAGACGTTTGGCAGTGAAAGATATGAGCGATATGTTTCCGGGACATGGTGGTATGTTAGATAGGTGTGATAGTTTGCTTATGGCATCTATTGTTTTCGTTTTGATTGATATGTTTTTTTAAGTTTATTCCTATGAGTATTTTATATTACATAATTTCGTTTTTTCTTATAGTTAACATAATCGTTGTTGTACATGAGTATGGGCATTTTTTAACAGCAAAACAGGTCGGTGTAAAAGTGACGAAATTTTCTATTGGAATGGGGCCTGAAATTTTCGGCTTTACCGATAAGCATGGCACACGCTGGTGTTTTTCATTATTTCCTGTAGGCGGTTTCGTTATGATGCTTGGTGATGGCGATATTGCATCAGCAACAGAAGATAAAAACGTAAAAAATTTGGCGGAGGAAGAACGTAAACAAGCTATTTCCAGTAAAACAAATTGGGAAAAAATTTGGGTGGCGTTTGGTGGCCCCCTATTTAATTATATATATGCGTTTGTTGTAGTTATCGCTATGGGATTATTTTACGGAATTCCGACCTATGAACCTATCATTGGTAGTGTTCAAGAAAACAGTCCGGCAGCGAAAGCAGGTTTATCTGTTGGAGACAGGGTTATTTCTGTTAACGGACATGCGATAAAAAAATACAGAGAAATAGTTATCAATATTATGAAAGACGAAACGGGAAAGTTGGATTTTCTCGTAGAACGTAATGGTGTACAGAAAAATATAGTTCTTTCTCCTGAAATTAAAGAGACTAAAACATTAATCGGAAGAACAAAAAAAACGAAGCTGGTGGGTATTCGTTCGGCAGATCCGGTATTTGAAAAGAAAAGTTTTACCGGGGCAGTTGTGCGTGCATTTCAAGAATGCGTATATTCCACAAAAGAAATGGGGCATATGTTTGCGCAATTATTCGCCGGGAAAAAATCATTAGATGATTTCGGCGGAATTGTTCGTATAACGACTATCGCTGGTGACTTATCGAAAGAAGGCAATTTCGCAATGTTGATAATGTTTACCGTGGCATTGTCTTTGAATCTTGGATTTATTAATCTGTTTCCGTTGCCGGTTTTGGATGGCGGAAGAATATTATTGTGTTTTATTGAGCAGATTACAAAAAGAAAACTTAATGAAAAATTTGAAGAATATATTATGATTGCATGTGCAGGGTTGTTGATATTGATAATGTTGGCAACGACTGTGAATGATATTTTGCGTATTAATGCTGTTGAGAAGTTTATTTCGAATATTGTGAGGTAGTTTTATGAAGAAGATTGTTTTACTCGCTCCCGTCATAGGTTTATTTTGTTTTAAAACTTCGGCTGATGTGGTCAATAAAATAGAATATGAAGGACTCGACAGAGTCGAAATCGCGGCGATTGAAGATAGTATTACAATCAAACCAAATCGTGAATATACTCAAAAAGATGTCGATACATCATTGAAAAATCTTTATCAAAAGGGATTTTTTTCTCATATAAAATTTGCGAAGAGAGGCAGTTCTCTGGTTGTTATCTGTCAGGAAAGACCTATGGTTGATAAGGTTGCATTCGAGGGGAACGATGCGGCAAGCAATGATGCATTGAAAAATGTTATTAACGGCAGAATAGGTGAGGGGCGTCTGTTTAGTTTATCTGTTGTAAAAGATATTCTGTCGGATTTGCAGTTGGCTTATAAAACGTTGGGATATTATTCCGCGAATATAAATCCGAAAATTATCAGAAGAACCGGAAACAAAATCGATTTAGTTTTCGAAATTCATGAAGGAAACAAAACGACAGTAAAGAAGATTTTGTTCATTGGAAATAAAAATTTCAGTGATGATGAGCTGAAAGATATTCTATCAACGAAAGAAGAAAAAATTTGGCGTTTCTGGGATTATGAAAGTCATGTTTTCAGGGAAGATAAGATTGATGTTGATATAGAAAATCTGACGACTTTTTATAAAAATAACGGCTATCCGTTTTTTATGGTCGTTTCTACATCGGCTGAAATGGATTTCGATAAGAAATCACATTATTGCACCTTTACTTTAGAAGAAGGGGATAAATATAAGATAAAGGGTGTCAGCCTGCACTCTACCGTTGATAAAATCAGCGCGAAAGATTTTGAAAAATTTATTGAAATAAAAGATGGAATTCTTTTCAACGAAGGTTTGATAAATTCAACAAGAGATAAAATTAGAAAAGAAGTTTCACTGCAAGATAATCCGTTTATCGATGTTGATGTTAAAATTGATTATGACAAAGTAAACAAAACAGCGAGTGTAAATTATACAATTGTAAAAAGACCAAAGGCGTTTATCGAGAGAATCGAAATTGTTGGGAATACTCGGACATTGGATAGAGTAATTCGTCGTGAGTTTTCTGTACATGAAGGCGATGCATTTAACGCATATAAAATCCAGCGTACAGTGGAACGTCTGAAAGGTATGGGGTATTTTGAAGATGTCCAAATTAGTGATAAACCCGGCTCGACAGAAGATAAGCGAGTCTTGATTGTAAATGTAAAAGAAAAAGAGAGTACAGCGCAGCTGCGTTTCGGATTAAACGTCAGTGACTCTGACGGCTTCGGAGGTTTTGTCGGATTCGTTGAAAATAACTTGTTCGGAACGGGGCGTTCAGTTTCGACTGATGTGTTCTGGATGCAGAAATACTACGGATGCAAAGCCGGAATTTTCGAACCACGCTTTATGGATAAAAATTTCGGAGTTGGAGTTAATGTCGGAGCACACAGATATGACAGAAAGAAGGTCGATCAAAGTATCACGAAATCTGCATATATATCACCATTCTTCCGCTACGGTATAAGTGAGCATATAGGTCATAAAGTTGCGTATACTTTGTCGCATAACGACAGATCTTGGTGGAACAAAGCAGATGGTAAATTGTATAGCAGTGTACCAAGCAATGTCGTAAATACTCCGTTGATGAGAGATGAATACGGTAAGTTTACATGTGGTGAATTGACGTCGGTTCTGTTCTATAACGCGACGGATAATCCATATGAACCTAGAGATGGTTATGATATTTCCATGACGAACTCTTATGCGGGACTTGGAGGCGGTGTTCGATATTTCAAGAACGAATTGAGTTCGAATTATTATTATCCGTTGACTCAGAAGTTAACTTTCGTAACAAGCGGAAATATCGGTTATATAAAAGAAATCAGGAATACAAGAAGCTGTGACAGATATGCGCTCGGCGGAGATGGAATCAGTATGCGTGGATTCGATTCATATGGTGTCGGAACTCGTGATTTAAAAAATAACAGCGTTGGTGGAAATAAATATTGGACGTTGAGTTTTATGGTGAAAGCTCCGTTATCTACAAGAGAAATCGGTATGAACGGTGTAGCGTTCCTTGATTTTGGTAGCGCATGGGGAACAAGGTACAGCAAAGAACAGGTAAAGGATTCCAGCGCAATGAGAATTTCTGCTGGTGTTGCAATTGAGTGGGCTAGATCTCCATTAGGGGTTCCTTTATCGTTTGTATTCGGTTTCCCATTGAAGAAGAAATCGTTTGATATGAAACAAACGTTTACATTGACAGGATTTATGTGATGCGTATGCGATTATATGCGCTATTTTTGTTATTAGTGAGCTTTTCGGTTTTTGGAAAAGGCGTTAAGATTGCTGTGGTAGATTTGAAAAAGGTGGCCGCAGAGTCTTCTGCTGGGAAAAGCATCGAAGAGCAAGTAAAAAAAATTAACGATGATTCCAAAGCAGAATTGTCGGAAATTGAAGGTCAAATAAAGTCGATGGATAACACCAAAAAAACAAGCGCGGATACTCATAAAATCGAAGAATTACAGGTAATGCTGTACGACATGGTGCGAGAGAAAAAGTACGCAATTTCCGCAGGTTATAACAAAGCAATAACGCAGTTGGATAAAGAGATAAAGCAGGTTATTAAAGAACTTTGTAAGCGCAAGAAGATAAACGTAGTTATAGCTCAAGATGCGATAGTTTACTTTGATGATTCTGCTTGCGTTAATATAACATCAGAGACAATAAACGAGCTTAACAAGCGAAATCTTTCAATTAAGGTAAGGATAGAAGCGAACTGAGGAAAAAATGATAGATAAAAATTTTTTCGGGGAAATGAAAAAAATTATGGTATCAGAACTCGCGGTTATTTGCGGTTTTAAGAAAATCGGCGAGGGAGATTTTCAAATAGACGGCGTATCTACTTTAAAGCATGCCAT